>NZ_CP185370.1:1263270-1579087 GCF_049177115.1 Microbacterium phosphatis
CGTGGTCTTCGCGTGGCTCTTCGTGCGCCGCCAGCTCCGCGCGAGCGCCCCGATGCTCGACATGGCCCTGTTCCGGCGCTGGGGCTTCACCGGCTCGCTCCTGGTGAACCTCTTCAGCGTGATCGCGCTCGTGGGCTTCCTGTACTTCGCCTCGCAGCACCTGCAGCTGATCGTGGGGCTGAGCCCGATGGCCGCGGGCATCGCCCTCGTCCCCGGGATGCTGCTGTCGATCGCGGGCGGCCTCGCAGTCACCCCCATTGCGCGGCGCCATTCGGCCGCCGTCGTGGTGCCCGCCTGCCTCACGCTCGCCCTCGCGGGTTACCTGGTGGTGGCCTTCTCCGGCGCCCACGACCTGTGGCTGATCGTGATCGCGTTCACGCTGCTCGGCGCCGGCGTCGGCGCGGCCGAGACCGTCTCGGGCGAGCTCATCCTGGCCAACGCCCCGGCCGCCAAGGCCGGCGCCGCCAGCGCGGTCTCCGAGACCGCGTACGAGCTCGGCGCCGTGCTCGGCACCTCGATCCTCGGCGGCATCCTGACCGCCGGCTACCGATCCACGCTCGCCGTGCCCGCCGGTGTGCCCGACGACCTCGCCGCCCACGCGCGAGAGACCCTCGCCGGCGCCATGAACGCGGCCGACACCCTCGGCGGCGAGGTCGGGCGCGCGCTGCGCGACGCGGCGGCGGCCGCCTTCGACGGGGGAGTGGCCCTCACCGCCTTCATCGGCGCGGGGCTCGTCGTGCTCAGCGGAGTCATCGCCGCCACTACGCTGGGAAGACGCCGCTGAGCCTGCGGAGCGCCAGGGAGCGCTGACCGCCCCGGCCACGGCGCGAGAGAAGGAGAGCAATGTCGCGTGTCGTGAAGCTGGCCGTCATCCCGGGTGACGGCATCGGCCCCGAGGTCATCGCCGAGGCCGTCAAGGTCCTCGACGCCGCCACCGCCGGAACGGACGTCTCCTTCGAGAAGACGCCGTTCTCGCTCGGTGCCGGGCGGTTCCTCGAGACCGGCGACACGCTCACCGACGACGACCTCGACGCCATCAAGGCGCACGACGCGATCCTGCTCGGCGCCGTCGGCGGCGTCCCTGGCGACCCGCGCCTGAAGGACGCGAACATCGAGCGCGGCCTGCTGCTGAAGCTGCGGTTCGAGCTCGACCACTACGTGAACCTGCGCCCGTCGAAGCTCTACCCCGGGCAGGCGGGCCCGCTGGCCGACCCGGGCGACATCGACTTCGTGGTGGTCCGCGAGGGCACCGAGGGCCCGTATGTCGGAAACGGCGGATCGATCCGCCGCGGCACCCCCGCGGAGGTCGCCAACGAGACGAGCGTCAACACCGCCTACGGTGTCGAGCGCGTGGTGCGCTACGCCTTCGACCTCGCCGAGCGCCGCGGCCGGAAGCTCACGCTGGTGCACAAGACCAACGTGCTCGTGAACGCCGGATCGCTGTGGCAGCGCGTGGTGAACGAGGTCGCGGCCGAGCACCCGGACGTCGCCGTAGACTACCTGCACGTCGATGCGGCCACGATCTTCCTGGTCACGAACCCCAGCCGCTTTGACGTGATCGTCACCGACAACCTCTTCGGCGACATCCTCACGGACCTGGCCGGCGCCGTCACCGGTGGCATCGGTCTCGCCGCCTCGGGGAACATCAACCCCTCTGGCGCCTTCCCGTCGATGTTCGAGCCGGTGCACGGATCCGCGCCGGACATCGCCGGCTCCGGAAAGGCCGACCCCACGGCCGCCATCGGCTCCATCGCCCTGCTGCTCGATCACCTCGGGCTCAGCGACGCGGCGGATCGCGTGACGCGCGCGATCGAGAGCGACATCAGCGAGCGGGGCGCACAGCCCCGCACCACGGCGGAGATCGGCGACGCCATCGCCGCCCGCCTCCAGGCGTAACCTGGGCCACGCGCCCGAGGCACGCCCGAAGAAGACAGGACTGTCCCCATGACTGAGACGACTCAGAACGACCAGGCAGCGGATCTCGCGTTCGCCGTCACGAAGAACCTCGCGGCGAAGTCGCCGGCCGAGCGCGACGCGATCCTCGAGAACCCCGGTTTCGGCACGCACTTCACCGACCACATGGTCGACATCTGCTGGTCCACGAAGGGCGGCTGGCACCGTCCGCGTGTCTCGCCCTACGGCCCGATCAGCCTCGACCCGGCCGCGGCCGTCCTGCACTACGGGCAGGAGATCTTCGAGGGCATCAAGGCGTACCGCCACGCCGATGGCGGTGTCTACACCTTCCGTCCGGATCAGAATGCGCTCCGCCTGCAGCGTTCGGCGCGTCGCCTCGCTCTGCCGGAGCTGCCCGTGGAGTACTTCCTCCAGTCGCTGCGCGAGCTGATCGCGGTCGACGGCGCCTGGGTGCCGTCGGGGGAGGACCAGAGCCTCTACCTGCGGCCGTTCATGTTCGCCAAGGAGGCGTTCCTCGGCGTCCGCGCGGCCAACAAGGTCGCCTACTACGTGATCGCCAGCCCCGCGGGCTCCTACTGGCCGCGCGGCATCAAGCCGATCAACATCTGGCTCGAGGAGAAGTACCAGCGCGCCGGCAAGGGCGGCACGGGCGCGGCGAAGACCGGCGGCAACTACGCGGCGAGCCTGCTCCCGCAGGCCGAGGCCTACGAGCGCGGCTGCGACCAGGTCGTCTTCCTCGACGCCGACGGCTACGTCGAGGAGCTCGGCGGGATGAACATCCTGTTCGTGAAGAAGGACGGCACGATCGTCACCCCCGCCTCCGACAGCATCCTCGACGGCATCACCCGCAACTCGATCCTCGAGCTGGCGCGTGCCCGCGGACTGACCGTCGAGAACCGCCCCGTCTCGCTCACCGAGTGGCGCGAGGGCGTGGCCTCGGGCGACATCACCGAGGTGTTCGCGTGCGGCACCGCCGCCGTTGTCTCGCCGATCGGCCTGCTCAAGAGCGACGACTTCGAGGATCAGCAGCCCATCGGCGAGCTGGCCCTGTCGCTGCGCGAGGAGCTCACCGACATCCAGTACGGCCGCCGTGAGGACACCCACGGCTGGCTGGTGCGCCTGGACGCCTGAGCCTCCGCCCGTCCGGAATGCCCCGCTCCTCGGAGCGGGGCATTCCGCGTTCACGCGCCGAAGCGCTCCCCACGCGGCCAGGGCTCCAGGATCCGGGTCGGCAGGGGCGACTCGACCACGCCGCCCCCGTCGCGTCGCAGCAGCCACGCCCGCGCTCCCTCGCGCTCGGAGACGGCCTCCTCGAACCGGGTGCCGCGGAACACGACCGCGCTGCCGTTGTCCGTCGCGTAGCAATCGGGAAGCGCGCCCGCGCCGACGAGCCCGGTGATGGCCGGCCGGCGCTGCTCCTCGGCGTCGTGATGCGGGCTGTTCGAGTACGGGAGGAAGCCCAGGCCATCGAAGACGGGCCGCAGTCGCGGCCCGAACGAGTCGGTTGTGCCGCCGACGAACCAGCACAGGGATCCGGCCGACACCCCGCACAGCACCACGCCGGACTGCCACGCGCCGTGCAGGGCATCGCGCAGCCCGTGCAGCCGCCACAGCGCCAGGAGGTTCGCCACGCTGCCGCCCGCGACCCAGATCACATCCTGGGCGCGGAGGAACCCGCCGACATCGGCCACGTTGGGCTGCGGGAACAGCGCGAGGTGGCTCACGACGAAACCCCGCCGCCCGAAGGCCGCGTACATGGCGGTCAGCGACGCCGGATTGTCGCCCTCGGCCGTGTCGATGATGCAGAGCCGCGGAGCCGACGACGTCCGCGCGTACTCGGCGGCGAGGCGATAGACGGGCCCGGCCTCCCAGTCCATCGGCCCGAGGCCCAGCCCGGTGAAGCCGATGCTCGATGCGATGATCGTGGGCTCACTCGCCGCCATGGGCGCCGTCCTGCCTGCTTCGCGGGGTCACGACGTCAGCATGGCACGAGCGACCGACACCGCCCCTGTGCTCTGCCTGGCTAGGCTGAACGGGTGAAGATCGCTCGCTTCAGCCACCAGGACAGCATCCGCTTCGGCATCCTCGACGGGACGGAGCTCGTTGTGCTGGCGGGCGATCCGCTGTTCGCCGGATTCGACACCACGGGCGAGCGCGTCTCGCTGGCAGACGTGGCGCTGCTGGCCCCCGTGATCCCGCGCTCGAAGGTGGTGTGCGTCGGCCGCAACTATCGCGACCACGCCGCCGAGCTCGGCAACGAGGTGCCGAAGCAGCCGCTGCTGTTCCTCAAGCCCAACACCTCGGTCATCGGGCCCGGCGACACGATCGTGCGCCCGCCGCAGACGCAGGACACGCAGTGGGAGGGCGAGCTCGCCGTCGTCATCGGGCAGATCGCCAAGAACGTCTCGGCCGCCGACGCGCTGAACTACGTGTTCGGCTACACGATCGCCAACGACGTCACCGCGCGCGACCTGCAGAAGCCCGACGGCCAGTGGGCCCGCGCGAAGGGGTTCGACACGTTCTGCCCGCTCGGCCCGGCCATCGAGACCGACTTCGACCCCGCCCAGGGCGAGGTCATCACGCGCCTGAACGGCGAGGAGAAGCAGCGCGCGCCGTTCACCGACATGATCTTCGACATCCCGTTCCTCATCGAGTACATCTCCGCCGCGTTCACGCTGCTGCCCGGCGATGTGATCCTCACCGGAACGCCCGCGGGCGTCGGCCCGTTCGGGGCCGGCGACGTCATCGAGGTCGAGATCCCGGGGCTCGGCATCCTGCGCAACATCGCGCGCGACGCGCTGAGCGCGTGACGTGACCACCGAGCTCGACGCGTCGGGAGTCGCCCGCGTCCAGGCCCGCACGGTGCGGACCCTCGCCGCGGGGCAGGTGCTCGGCGGCGTCGCGTTCGGGGCGACGGTCTCGCTCGGGGCGCTGCTCGCCGCCGACCTGTCGGGCGAGGAGTCGCTCTCGGGCTTCGCGACCGCGTCGGTCACGCTGGGCGCCGCGCTCTGCGCCATCCCGCTCGCCCGCCTCGCCGGCGCGCGCGGACGCCGCTTCGCGCTGACCCTCGGCAACGTGTTCGCGCTGGTGGGCATCGCGATCGTGATCCTGGCGGCGGCGCTGCGGATGTTCCCGCTGCTGCTGGTGGGCGTGATCCTGATCGGCGCCGGCAACGCGGGCAACCTGCAGTCCCGTTTCGCCGCGACCGATCTCGCGACCCCGCAGCGTCGTGGGCGCGACCTGGGCACCGTCGTCTGGGCGACGACCGTCGGCGGCGTGCTCGGCCCGCTGATGACAACCCCCGGCGAGGCGGTGGGCGCCGCGATCGGGATGCCGCCGCTCACCGGCTCCTACCTGTTCTCGATCGTGGCCCAGATGGCGGCCCTGGTGCTCTACCTGATCGCCCTGCGCCCCGATCCGCTCGTCCTCGCGCAGCGGATCGCGCGGACGGCCGGATCGGCGGGGCCGGTGGTCGAGTCGGATCGGCCCGTCGCGGCGCGCTACGCGATGCTCGCGGTGGCCTCCTCGCACGTTGTGATGGCGTCCGTCATGGCGATGACGCCTATCCACCTCTCGCACATGGCCGGCGGCCACGGCGGGCACGGCGACATGACCGCCGTCACGCAGCTGGTGGGCATCACCATCGCCCTGCACGTGCTCGGCATGTACGGCGCCTCGCCGCTGTTCGGCTGGCTGGCGGATCGCGCGGGCCGCGTGAACACGGTGCTGGTGGGGCTCGGCATCCTCGTGGCGGCGCTCGTGACGCTCACGCTCTGGCCCGAGCAGCACGCGGCGGTCATCGTCGGGCTGTTCCTGCTGGGCCTCGGCTGGAGCGCCGGCACGGTGGCCGGATCGGCCCTGCTCACGGAGGCGACGCCGATCGCACGCCGGCCGCGTCGCCAGGGCCTGAGCGACACCACGATGACCGCGTCCGCCGCGATCGGCGCCGTGCTCGCCGGCGTGGTGCTCGACGCCCTCGGCTACGGCGCGCTCGCGCTGATCGCCCTGAGCGTGGTCGCGATCACCGCGGCGCTCTCGCCCCTCGGCCGCCGCTGACCCGCCACGACGTCACCCGCATCACCCGCGGAGGGCGCGTACGGCGCGCTCCACGTCGCTCTCGTCGTTGTAGACGTGGAAGCCGACGCGCGCGCGGCCCGCTCGGCCGGAGGCGGCGATCCCGGCGGCCGACAGGCGCAGCAGCGCCTGCCCGTCCGTGTCGGGCCAGGTGACGATCGCGCTGGCGATCGACGGCTCCGCGACGCCGATCGCGTCGCGGAAGGCCGCGGCGAGGCCCGTGGTGTGCGCCAGGGAGGCCTGCTGATCGGCGGAGGCGAACAGGGCGAGCGACTGCTCGGCGCCAAGGAACGCCGACCACGCGGGGGAGACGTCGAGGCGCGTGGCGTCGTCGGCCAGGGGCGTGGTGTGCCCGTAGCAGGAGGTCCACGGATCGGCCCCGGCATACCAGCCGGCATGGAGCGCCGGCACCTGCCGGGCGAACTCCTCCGAGATGGCGAGGAAGGCGACGCCCCGCGGCGCGCACAGCCACTTGTACGCGTGACACACCAGTGCGTCGACCTGCGTGGCGTCCACGGGCATCCAGCCCACGGCCTGCGCGCCGTCGCACAGGGTGCGAGCGCCGTGGCGCCGTGCCGCCTCGGTGATGGCGGGCAGGTCGGCGACCTCGCCCGTGGCCGACTGCACGAGCGAGAACGCCACGAGCGCCGTGCCCGGCCCGATCGCGTCGGCGAGGGCCGCGAGCGGGACGGCGCGCACCCGCAGCCCCTGCGGTGCGTGGGCGAAGGGAAGGAGCAGCGACGAGAAGTCGCCCTCGGGCACCAGCACCTCGGCACCGGCCGGGAGCGCGGCGGCGATCAGGGCGGTGAAGGCGGACGTCTGCGACCCGATGGCCACCCGCGTGGGCGCGGTTCCGACGAGGGCCGCGAAGTGGGCACGGGCCCGCTCGGTCGCCGCGCCGTACGCCACGGGATCGGCCAGGCCGGCGGCAGAGCCCTCGGCGTCGGCGATCAGGGCGTCGCGTGTGCGGCGCGGGGTGATGCCCACGGTGCAGGTGGCCAGGTAGTCGGCGCCCGCGTCGAACGCGTCTCGCAGCGCGAGGGAGGGGGCGGGGGCGATCATGCTCATAAGAAGAGCGTCTCGTCCGGGCAAGTATTCGTCTACGGCAGGTTATGGATGACGCTCATGCGATCAGGTTATGGTCGAGTCATGCCCCGCCCCGATGAGCCGCTGCCCACCGCGGGCGTCGAGCTCGGCGCGCACGACCTCCGCCTGATGCGCGCGGTCTCGGACGCCGGATCCATCACGGGGGCGGCCCTCGCGCTCGGCTACAGCCAGCCCGCCGTGAGCCAGCACATCAAGCGGCTCGAGGCCCGGGCCGGGCTTCCGCTCATCGAGCGCGTCGGGCGACGTGCGCGCCTCACCGAGGCCGGCCGGGTGCTCGCGCGTCACGCCCCCGCCGTCGTCACGGCACTCGAGGCCGCCCAGGAGGATCTCGAGCTGCTGCGCGGGGGAGGCAGGGGCGTGGTGCGTCTGGCGGGCTTCCCCTCGGCCTCGGCCGCGCTGCTGCCGCGGCTGCTGGCCGAGCTCGGCCGCACCGATCCGGGGCTGCAGGTGCTCTACGTCGAGGCCGAGCCACCGGAGGCGGTGGAGGCGGTGCGGGAGGGGCGCGCCGACGTCGCCCTGACCTTCAGCTTCCCCGGGGATCGGGACGACCCGCACGGGCGCAGCGCGCGCGGGCTCTCGGTGCGCGCGGTCGGCCAGGAGGAGCTGCTGCTGGTGCTGCCGGCCGACCACCCGGGGGCGTCGCGCGACCGGGTGGACATCGCCGACCTGGCGGAGGAGAACTGGATCGGCGGCTGCCCGCGGTGCCGAGGGCACCTTCTCGAGCTCTGCGGCCGCGCCGGCTTCGTTCCGCGGATCGCGTTCGAGACCGACAACTTCGTCGCGGTCGAGGGGCTCGTGGCGCAGGGGATCGGCGTCGCCACCCTGCCGCGGATCGCCCTCGATGCCACCGCCCGCCGCGAGGGGGTCGCGATCCGCCCGCTGCCCGACGGCGAGCGTCGCACGCTGCATCTGGTGACCGCCCGCGGCGCCGAGCGTCTGCCGTCGGTGCGCGCGGTGATCGCCGCGCTCGAGTCGCTGATCCTCCACATCATCGCCCCCGCGGCCGCCGGCTGAGGCCCCACGGAATCGGCAGGATCCGCAACTAAGCTGGATCCGATGTCTTCTGCACCCGATCCCCGCACCACGACGGCCACCGGCTCGGACGTCCGCGTCCGCTTCTGCCCGTCGCCCACCGGCCTTCCTCACGTCGGCCTGATCCGCACCGCCCTGTTCAACTGGGGCTACGCGCGCCACACCGGCGGCAAGCTCGTGTTCCGCATCGAGGACACCGACGCCGCGCGCGACAGCGAGGAGAGCTACCAGCAGCTGCTGGACGCGCTTCGCTGGCTGCACATCGACTGGGACGAGGGCGTCGAGGTCGGCGGCCCGCACGAGCCGTACCGCCAGTCGCAGCGCGGGCACCTGTACCTCGAGGTGCTCGAGAAGCTGAAGGCCGCCGGCGCGGTCTACGAGAGCTTCTCGACGGCCGAGGAGATCGACGCCCGCAACGAGGCCAACGGCCGCGCGAAGCAGATGGGCTACGACAACTACGACCGCGACCTCACGGATGAGCAGAAGGCCGCGTTCCTCGCCGAGGGCCGCCAGCCCGCGCTGCGCCTGCGGGTGCCGGACGAGGACATCACCTACGTCGACCTGATCCGCGGAGAGGTGACCTTCCCCGCCGGATCGTTCCCCGACTTCGTGATCGTGCGTCCGAACGGCGCGCCGCTGTACACGTTCGTGAACCCCGTCGACGACGCGCTCATGGGCATCACGCACGTCCTGCGCGGCGAGGACCTGATGCCCTCGACCGCGCGTCAGCTTGTGCTCTACGCGGCACTCGTCGATGCGGGCGTGGCGTCGTTCATCCCGCGCTTCGGCCACATGCCGCTGGTGCTCGGCGACGGCACGAAGAAGCTCTCCAAGCGCGACCCGCGGGCCGACCTGTTCCTGCACCGCGAGCGCGGGTTCATCCACGAGGGTCTGCTCAACTACCTGGCGCTGCTGGGCTGGTCGATCGGCCACGACCGCGACGTGTTCTCGCTCGAGGAGTTCATCGCGGCCTTCGACATCGCCGACGTGAACCCGAACCCTGCCCGCTTCGACCAGAAGAAGGCCGAGTCGATCAACGGCGACCACATCCGCATGCTCGAGCCGGCCGACTTCGCCGAGCGGATCACGCCGTACCTCGTCACCGCGGGGGTTGTGGGGGAGAGCCCGACCGACGAGCAGCGTTCGCTGATCGCGGCCGCCGCCCCGCTGATCCAGGAGCGCCTGCCCCTGCTCGGGGACGCCCCCGGCCTGCTCGGCTTCCTGTTCGCCGATGCGGTCACCTACGACGATGACGCCCTCGCCGGGCTGCCCGAGAACGCCGCCGCGGTGCTGAACGCCTGCGTGTCGGCGCTGGAGCTCGTCCCCGAGGCCGAGTTCACGGCCGCGACGATCCAGGCGGCGCTCGCGGGCGCCCTGATCGACGGGCTCGGCCTGAAGCCGCGCGTGGCCTACGGCCCCCCGCGCGTCGCCATCTCGGGCCGCCGCGTCTCGCCGCCGCTGTTCGAGTCGATGGAGCTGCTCGGCAAGCAGGCATCCATCGCGCGTCTCGCGGCGCTTGTGGTCCGGCTCACCGCCTGACGCGACACGCCCGCGTTCGGCTGCCGGTTTGGCCTGTTCCGAAGGTTCGCGTAAGCTTGATCTTCGGCACGGGCTAGCCCGGAAGCCATTGGGGTATGGTGTAATTGGCAACACGGCGGTTTCTGGTTCCGTTGTTCTTGGTTCGAGTCCAGGTACCCCAGCAGTGAAGAACCCCCGCTTCGGCGGGGGTTTTCGCGTTTCCGCCGCCGCGTGCGGCCCGGGGCAGGCGCTGCTCCCGGAAGCGCTTTCGGCTCTAGGGTGGGCGGCATGACGAGCCCCTCACCGCGCCGCGTCGGCGTGCTGCTCCCGCGCGATCTGCCGCTTCACCAGCTGACCGAGTTCGCCTCGCGCGCCGAGTCGTGGGGATTCGACGAGGTCTGGGTGGTCGAGGACCTCGGGTTCCGCGGCGGGATCGCGCAGGCCGCCGTGGTGCTCGCCGCGACCAGCCGGATCACGGTGGGGATCGGGATCCTCCCGGCCGGGGCGCGCAACGTCGCCTTCGCCGCGATGGAGGTCGCGACCCTCGCGCGGCTGTTCCCCGGCCGTCTCACGGTCGGGATCGGGCACGGCATGCCGGACTGGATGCGGGAGGCCGGCGCCTGGCCCGCCAGCCCGCTGACGCTGCTGAAAGAGTGGACCGTCGCCCTGCGCGCGCTGCTGCGCGGGGAGGATCCGCCCTCCGGCGGCCGCTACGTCGACGTCTCCGGCGTGCGGCTCGAGGAGCTGCCCGACCCCGTGCCGCCGGTGGTGCTCGGGGTACGTGGCCCGAAGTCGCTGGAGGCGGCGGGGGTCGTCTCGGACGGTGTGGTGCTGGCCGAGCCGTCGGCACCGGCGTACGTCGCCGAGTCGCTCGCGCGGGTGGCCTCGCAGCGCACGAGCGCGGAGCGGCCGCTGGCGATCACCTACGACGTGGCCGCCGTCTCGGACGACCCGTCGGCGGCGCTCGACGCGGTGCGAGCGGGCCTCGGGTGGATCGGCGAGCCGGACTGGCTGCCGCACATCGCGCCCCTCCCGTTCGCCGCCGAGCTCGCCGCCCTCAGGGCCGAGTGCGATTCGCCGGAGCAGTTCGCCGAGCGGCTCCCGGAGGCGTGGATCGGCGAGCTCGCCCTCGCGGGCACGCCCGCGCAGGTGCGTGCCCGGATCTCGGCACGCCACGACGCGGGCGCCACCACCGTGCTGCTGACGCCGGTCGGCGAGGATCGCCTCGGGGCGCTGCGGGACCTCTCGCGGGTGCTGACGAGCGACTGAACGGACGACTACCGTGGGCGTCATGACCGACTGGACGGAAGTCGCCCCCAAGTTCGCCGGCACCGCCGTGGCCCATCTCGCCACGGTCGGAAAGGACGGCGGCCCGAGATCCGTGCCCGTGTGGATCGATGTGGAGGGGGAGAGCGATCTCGCCTTCTTCACCGAAGCCGGATCCCTCAAGGACCGCAACATCGCGCGCGATCCGCGGGTCGCGCTGTCGGTGACCGACCCGTCGAACCCGCTCGACATGGCCACCGTGCGCGGCGAGGTGATCGCCCGGGTCGAGGGCGAGGACGCGATGGCCATCACAGACAGGGTCGCCCGGAAGTACACCGGCGACCCCTACGAGATCCGCAGCGGGCTCGTCGCCTTCGTGGTGCGCCCGACGTCGTGGTGGGGCCGCGACTACGCCGGATGAGCGGGGGCCCGCCCGGCGCCGGTCGCGCGCGGTGTCAGGATGAGCGCATGTCGAATGCGGATGATCCTCGTGCCGTCCTCGCCGATGCCGAGCGGTCGGTGGCAGAGGCCGCGCGCCTGGAGCGCCTGCTCGACGCCCAGCGGGAGGTCGCCGCGGCCGCTGCCGCCGCGGTGACCGCGGCGCGCACGGCGCTCGGCATCGAGGCGCGGGACGTCGAGAGGCTCGAGCGCGTGTCCTTCACGCGCGCCTGGGCCGCGTTGCGCGGCGACACCGACGACCGTCTGGCGCGCGAGCGGGCCGAGGAGCAGGCCGCCCGGTTCCGTCTCGGCGTCGCGGCGGATCGGCTCGAGGAGGCGCTGCAGGCCGCCCGGGCGACCGAGCAGCGGCGAGCGGAGCTGGGTGACGTCGCCGCCCGCCGTGCCGACGCGCAGCGCGTGGTGCAGGAGTGGGTGCTGCGGCACGACGGCGCCGATGCGGCGACGCTCACGCAGCTGCTCCGGCAGCTCGCGCTGCTGGAGTCCGAGGGGCGGGAGGTGAGAGAGGCCTGGCAGGCAGCGACGGCCGCGATCCAGGCACTCGAGGGCGCCGCCGGTCTGCTCTCCCAGGCGGGCGGCCTGGCCACCTATGACACGTTCTTCGACACGGGGATCCTGACCGACCTCGCCAAGCGGGATCGGATGGAGAAGGCGTCCGCGCAGCTGCAGCGGGCCGACCGCGCGCTGCGCACGCTCACCGTCGAGCTCGGCCATATCGGCCAGCGGGCGACGTCCGACCTGCAGCTCTCCGTCGAGCTGGATGCGTTCGACCTGTGGTTCGACGACATCTTCTCGTCGTGGGCGGTGCGGGATCAGATCAAGAGCGCCCAGGCGCGCGTCGACGAGGCACTGGACCTCGTCAGCGGCATCGAGTCGCGCCTCGCGGTGCAGTCGCACGAGACCGAGCTCGCGCTCGCCCGCGATCTCGCCCGGCGCGACGAGATCCTGCGCGGGTGAGCCGATCCGCCCTGCTTGAATGAGCGGGTGGACGAAGCTGTCGAACTGGCCGAGCTGCGCCGCCGGGCGTATGGACCGGCCGGGGGGATCGATGCCGCCGGCATCGCGCGCCTGACCTATCTCGAGGGGCGCGTGCGCGCCGCCGCCGAAGACGAGGTGGTGGCGCCGCCCGAGGTGATCACCGCCCAGGCGGTGCCGTCCTCGCCGGCGCCGACGATCCCCGCGCCGCCGGCATCGATCGTGGCCCCCGCGGCGCCCGAGTCCCGCGCCGCCACGCGGGCGACGCCGAGGCGGTGGCCGCTCATCCTCGGCGCGCTGGTCGTGGGCGCCATCGCGGGCGCGGCTCTCACCCGGACGATCGGCGAGGCGACGGGTCCGCACCCGGACGCGGTGCTGCCCATCGTCGCGGAGAAGCGCCCGATCCCGGACGGGGTCCCGCCGGACGCGGCCAGCCACGCGATGTACCGATCGCTCGACATCCGCTCCTGGACCGACGAGGTCGCGGGCTTCCGGTGCATCGGCGTGCTGCCGCGCGGCGCGGAGGCGGACGGCGCCTTTCCTCAGCTCGCGTGCGGCCAGGCCGCCTTCCCGACCTACCTCGACGCCACGGTCGTCGAGGCCGAGATGGATCCGCTGTACCCCTTCCAGAAGAAGTACATCGACGACGCCGTCATCGGCGAGATGCTGCGCTTCGAGCTCATCGGGGACGAGGTCAGAGTCTGGCGCGTCGTCCCGCCGGAGATCGAGGGCTGAGGCCTCAGATATCGATGCTCTCGCCCGGCTCCAGCACGTGGAACCGGCCGTCGTGCTGCTCAGTCGCCCACTGCAGGCGGCTGAGGCTCATGCCGCGCCCGACGACCGAGAGCGTCATGTCGTGTGTGCCGAAGGCGTGGCGCGGCTTCACGGCGAGGACGAAGTCCATGGCCTCGCCGAGCTTCAGCCAGGGGGCGCCGACGGGAGCGGCCAGCACCTTCACATCGACGTCCTCGGGCACCGTGAACGAGTCACCCGGGTAGTAGAGCTCGTCGTTCACCAGGACGCCGACGTTGTCGCACTGCGGAATGCTCTCGTGGATTCGCGCGTGCGTGCCGCCGAAGAAGCGCAGCGTGAAGGCGCCGATCCGGATCTCGTCGCCCGGCAGCACAACCGCCGGCTGGTGATCGGTGATCGCGGCGGCGACGGCGGCGGTGGTGTAGATCGGCACGGTCGGGGCCTGGTGGAAGATGCGCTCGAGCTGCTCGGGCGTCCAATGATCGGCGTGCTCGTGCGTGATGACGATCGCGTCGAGATCATGCAGGTTGTCCATCGCGGTCGTGAAGGATCCCGGATCGATCAGGAGCGTGCGGCCTTCGACGTCGATGCGGAGGGCGGCATGCTCGTGCTTGGTGATGCGCATGCCCCGATCCAACCATGGCGCGCGCGACACGCACGGGAGGGTGGACAAGCCCGCCCGATTTGTTCACCGCTGCGGGCTCGTGTCATAATCTTCTAGTTGCCGGAAACGGGAACGAAATCTAGGACGGCCCCATCGTATAGCGGCCTAGTACGCTGGCCTCTCACGCCGGTAACGCGGGTTCGAATCCCGCTGGGGTCACTTCACAAGTGAAACACTTTCTCGTCGCCGACTGCGCCGATGAGATGATCCGCGAGGATCGCATCTAGGACGGCCCCATCGTATAGCGGCCTAGTACGCTGGCCTCTCACGCCGGTAACGCGGGTTCGAATCCCGCTGGGGTCACACTGTGACGAAGAAGCCCGATCCACACGGATCGGGCTTCTTCGCTGTCAGCCCTCGTCTTTCGGCGCGTGCGAGACGATGTAGGTGAAGAACACCGCGGCGACGGCCGTCGCGCACAGCAGGCCGAGGCCGATCGCGTACCCGCCGGTCTCGGGGCTGTAGGTCGCCCCCATCAGCAGCGGCGGGAAGAACCCGCCGAGGCCTCCCGCGGCTCCCACCATGCCCGTGATGGTGCCGACGCGCGCCTGCGGAGCGCGCTGAGCCACCCACGCGAACACCGCGCCGGCGCCGGCGGCCAGCAGCACGCCCATGATCACGAACGACGCCCCGGCAAGCAGCTCGGGCGGCGGCACGAGCGCGATCACCACGGCCATCACGGCGGTGCCCGAGAGCACGAACATCAGCACCCGCGCCGGGCCGAAGCGATCGGAGAGGATGCCGCCGAACGGACGGGCGACGACCGCGGCCACCGCGAAGCCGGCGGTGCGCGTGCCCGCGTCGGCGAGCTCGTAGCCGTACACGGTGTTCAGGTAGGTGGGCAGGTAGGTCGAGAAGGCGACGAAGCCGCCGAAGGCGACCGCGTACAGGAACGACATCTGCCAGGTGATGGCCAGGCGCCCGGCCGCGGCCAGCTTGGGGAGCACCTTGTCGGTGTTGGGCCGCCACGCGGGGGAGTCGCGCATGAAGACCCAGACGACCCCCGCGAGCACGAGCAGGGCGACGGCCATGATGATGTGCGTCGTCGCGTAGCCGAACCACTGCACCATCCGCGGCGTGAAGAACGCCGACAGCGCCGTCCCGCCCATGCCCATGCCGAAGACACCCGTCGCGAAGCCGCGCTTGGAGGCGTCGTACCAGGCGTTCACGAAGGGCACGCCGATCGCGAAGGTCGTGCCGGCGATGCCGAGCAGGAAGCCGAAGATCAGCAGCATCACGTACGAGCCGATCGACCCCGCCCACATCACCAGGATCAGGGGGACGGCCGAGATGGCGATGAACAGCGTGAACATCGAGCGACCGCCGTAGCGGTCGGTCAGCACACCGGTGACGATCCGCCCGAGCGATCCGACCAGCACCGGGACCGCGACGAGGATCGAGGTCTGCGTCGGCGTCAGCTCCAGATCCTGGGCGTAGCGGATCCCGAGCGGGCCGATCTCGTTCCAGGCCCAGAAGGTGATCGCGAACGCGAGTGTCGCCAGCCACAGGTTGCGGCCGCGCCCGGGCAGCGGGTGCACGATCGCCGGCGTGGTGCGGGCAGTGCTCATCGTCGTCCTCCTGTCGTGCGGCGCGCGGGGCGGGCGGGCCGATCGGGCGCCCGGTCGGGGGTGCCGATCGGGGCCCAGCCGCGCCGGATCGCGCGAGCGGACGTCGGGCGCCCGTCGCGGGAGCGGTACACGATGTAGGGGCGGAAGAGGTAGTGCAGCGGCGCCGTGAACGCGTGCACCAGGCGTGTGAACGGCCAGATCATAAACAGCGCCATGCCGATGAGCGTGTGGATCTGGAACTCGAGCGTGGCCTGCGACATCGCCGCGATGTCCGGCTGGAAGACGAATAGCGACCGGAACCACGGCGCCACCGTGTCGCGGTAGGTCTGCTCGTGATGGGGGCCGAACACGCTGATCAGCGTCGTCGCGAGCCCGGCGACGAGCGCGAGGACGAGCACGATGTACATGAACTTGTCGTTCCACGTCGTGGCCATGAACACCGGCCCCGTGGTGCGACGGCGGTAGATCAGGATCACCACGCCCCCGAGGGTGGCGATGCCGGCGACGGCCCCGAGGCTCAGGGCGACCACGTGGTACATCTCCTCGGTGACGCCCACCGCCGCCGTCCACGTGTTCGGGATCAGGAGCCCGATGACGTGCCCGGCGATCACCACCAGCAGGCCGAAGTGGAACAGCGGCGACCCGATCCTCAGCAGCCGCGACTCGTACAGCTGCGACGACCGGGTCGTCCATCCGAACTTGTCGTAGCGGTAGCGCCAGACCGTGCCGCCGATCAGCACCGCCAGCATCACGTAGGGCAGGATGCCCCACAGCAGCAGGTCCCAGGTGGTGGGGGCGGGGGCGTTCATGCGCGTCCTCCGACGGGCTGCAGCGGCAGCAGCCGCGGATCGTAGGCGTCGAGCCCCACCGACTCGGCGGGGGGACCGGAGGCCGCCAGGGCCATCGCCTGCTCACGGTCGGAGGGCGAGACCCCCGGGAGCGTCGCGCACACCGCGGCGACGACGCCGGCGTACGGCGAGCCGCGCTCGGCGAGGGCGATGCGGATCAGCTCGACGCTCGCCCGGTACTCCTGCAGCAGTGCGGCACCGTCGTCGGGGCGCTGGGCCGCGAACTCGAGCACCAGCGGCAGGTGATCGGGCAGCTCGCCCGTGCCCTCGAGCTCGAGGCCGGCGTCGCGGTAGCGCTGCTTGAAGCCCGCGAGCACCATGCCGCGGCGGCGCGTGTCGCCGTCGGTCCAGTACGACAGATACAGGGCATGGCGCTTGGACATGTCGAAGGTGTCGACGTAGGCGGCGGCCACTGCCTCCGGGCGGGTGCGCTCCCACCATTCGAACAGCGGCTCGAAGGCGGCCTCCGCGGTCGGGGCCGACTCACGCAGCGCCGCGCGGATGAGCGGCGCCGCCGCCAGGATGTCCGCGTCCGGGTGCCGCAGGCACAGCGAGGCCGCCTGGTACACCACCTCCCGGCGCCTCACGACGCGCCCCCGTCGGATCCGCGATCCGGGAAGAGGCCCGATGGCACCCCGTTGCCGTCCCAGTTGAGGAGGTTCACGCGACCCCGCAGGGTCTCGGAACTCGTCGCCTCGCCCGAGGTCTGCCGCTCCTTCAGCGCCTGGAAGGTCTCGACCGCCACGGGCATGGGGCGCCCGCTCGCCTCGCCCAGGGGGCCCGCGCCCATCTCGTAGGGGCCGCCGTCGAAATCGAGCGAGCATCCCAGCTCCTCGAGCTCGTGCGCCCGCTCGAAGTGCGCGGTGGGGATGACGTAGCGGTCCTCGTACTTCGCGATCGCCAGGAGGCGGTACATCTCGTAGAGCACGTCGCCGGTCATGCCCACCGCGTTCGCGATCGACTCGTCGCGCTCGCCGCCGAGGGCGATGTCGCGCAGATACGCGCGCATGGCGGCCAGCTTGTGCAGCACGCCGTTGATGATGTTCGTGTCGCCCGCCGTGAACAGCTCGGCGAGGTACTCCTGCGGGATGCGGAGCGTCTCGATCGCGCCGAACAGGGTGCCCGCCTCCTCGGCGTCGTGGCCCTGGTCGCGCAGCAGGTCGACGATCGGCGACAGCGGCGGGATGTACCAGACCATCGGCATCGTGCGGTACTCGGGGTGCAGCGGCAGGGCGACCCGGTACTTCTTCGCCAGCGCGTACACGGGCGAGCGACGGGCCGCGTCCATCCAGTCGTCCGGGATGTCTCCCTGCTCGCGCACCGCGGCGATGACCTCGGGGTCGTCCGGGTCCAGGATCAGCGAGAGCTGCGCCTCGTAGAGGTCCTTCGGATCGGGGGTCGAGGCGGCCTCGGTGACGCCGTCCGCGTCGTAGAGGAACAGCCCGAGGTAGCGGAGGCGACCGACGCAGGTCTCCGAGCACACCGTCGGCAGGCCGACCTCGAGGCGCGGATAGCAGAGCGTGCACTTCTCGGCCTTGCCGGTCTTGTGGTTGAAGTAGATCTTCTTGTACGGGCAGCCCGTGATGCACTGGCGCCAGCCGCGGCAGCGATCCTGATCGACCAGCACGATGCCGTCCTCGGCGCGCTTGTAGATCGCGCCGGACGGGCAGGAGGCCATGCACGACGGGTTCAGGCAGTGCTCGCAGATGCGCGGCAGGTAGAACATAAACGTCTGCTCGAACTGCATCTTGATCTTGTCCTCGGACTCGCGCCGCACCTTCGCGACGATCGGGTCGAGGTGGCCCATCTCGCTGGCGCCGCCGAGGTTGTCATCCCAGTTCGCCGACCAGGTGATCTTCGTGTCCTCGCCCGTGATCAGCGACTTCGGCCGCGCCACGGGGAAGTCGTCGCCCAGCGGTGCGTCGATCAGCGTCTCGTAGTCGTACGTCCACGGCTCGTAGTAGTCCTCGAGCTTGGGCTGCACGGGGGAGGAGAAGATCGTCAGGAGCTTCTTGACACGGCCGCCGGCGCGCAGCTTCAGGCGCCCGCGCCGGTTGAGGGTCCATCCGCCCTGCCACTGGTCCTGATCCTCGTAGCGGCGGGGGTAGCCCTGGCCGGGCCGCGTCTCGACGTTGTTGAACCAGACGTACTCGGTGCCGGCGCGGTTCGTCCACGCCTGCTTGCACGTGACCGAGCACGTGTGGCACCCGATGCACTTGTCGAGGTTCATGACCATGCCCATCTGGGCCATCACTCGCATGCGGTTTCGCCTCCCGACCTAGTACTTCACGTCCTGCGAGCGGCGCCGGATGGTCGCCACGATGTCCCGCTGGTTGCCCGTCGGGCCGAGGTAGTTGAACGCGTACGACAGCTGCGCGTATCCGCCGATGAGGTGCGTCGGCTTCACCAGCAGGCGCGTCACCGAGTTGTGGATGCCGCCGCGACGCCCCGTGGCCTCGGACTTGGGGACGTCGATGGTGCGCTCCTGCGCGTGGTGCACGTAGACGACACCCGCCGGCATGCGGTGCGAGACGATCGCCCTGGCCACCATGACGCCGTTGGAGTTGACGCACTCGACCCAGTCGTTGTCGGCGGCCCCGATGGCCTTCGCGTCGTCGGGGCTCATCCAGACGGTGGGGCCGCCGCGCGAGAGCGAGAGCATAAAGAGGTTGTCCTGGTACTCCGAGTGGATCGACCACTTGGAGTGCGGGGTGAGGTAGCGCACCACCACCTGCTGCGCGCCGTCGGGGCCGAGCTTGGCCTCGCCGAACAGCCGGTGCATGTCCAGCGGCGGGCGGTAGATCGGCAGCGCCTCGCCGAGGTCGCGCATCCAGTCGTGGTCGAGGTAGAAGTGCATCCGCCCCGTGAGGGTGTGGAAGGGCTTCAGGCGCTCGATGTTCACGGTGAAGGGCGCGTACCTCCGGCCCCCGGTCTCGGATCCGGACCACTCGGGGGAGGTGATCACGGGGACGGGCGCGGCCTGGGTCATGGCGAACGTGATCCGCTTCTCCTCCGAGCCCTCCGCCAGGTCGGCGAGGGGCTTGCCCACCCGCTTCTCGAGCGTGCGGAACCCCTGGGCGGCCAGCTCGCCGTTGGTGGTGCCCGAGAACGTCAGGATCGCCTGGGCGAGCTTCTGGTCGGTGTCGATCGCCGGGCGCCCCGCCGCGGCACCGCGATCCATCACCCCGTTCTCGTGCGCCAGCCGCGTCACCTCATGGGAGACGTCGTAGGTGACGTTCTTGATGGTGAAGCCGAGCTTGTCCGCCAGCGGGCCGATGGTGGCGAGCTGATCGGCGATCGCGGTGTAGTCGCGCTCGATGACGGTGAAGCTCGGCATGGTCTTGCCGGGGATGGGGGCGACATCGCCCCGCGACCAGTCGCGCACCGCGCCCCCGGGCTGCGCCGTCTCGCCGGCGGTGTCGTGCTGCAGGGGGACCGAGACGAGGTCGCGGCGCGTGCCGAGGTGCGTGGCGGCCTGCCTCGAGAACTCGCGGGCGATGGCGTGGAACAGGTCGAAGTCGCTCTTCGCCTCCCACGGGGGATCGATCGCCGGGGTGAAGGCGTGCACAAACGGGTGCATGTCGGTGGACGAGAGGTCGTGCTTCTCGTACCAGGTGGCCGCGGGGAAGACGACGTCCGAGAGCAGGGTGGTCGAGGTCATCCGGAAGTCGGCCGACACCAGCAGGTCGAGCTTGCCCTCCGGGATGTCGTCGTGCCACACGATGTCCTTCGGGCGCACCGCGGCCTCGTCGGAGGCCATCGAGTTGCTGTGGGTCCCGAGCAGGTGCTTCAGGAAGTGCTCGTTGCCCTTCGCGGACGATCCCATGAGGTTCGACCGCCACAGCGTCAGGAGGCGCGGCCAGTTCTTCGGTGCATCCACATCGGAGATGGCCGGGGTGATCTCACCCGACACGAGCGATTGCGCGACGTAGGACGCGGCATCGTCCGCCTCGCCCGCCTCGACGGCGGCCGCCGCCCGGTCGGCGAGGTCGAGGGGGTTCACGTCGAACTGCGGATAGAACGGCATCCAGCCGAGCCGGGCCGACTGCGCGATCGTGTCGGCGGTGTGCATGCCCTCCAGATGGCCCTCAGCCAGGGGAGAGGCCAGCGCGTCGGCCGAGTAGCCGTCGAAGCGCCACTGGTCGGTGTGCATGTACCAGTACGCCGTGCCGATCATCGTGCGCGGCGGGCGGTTCCAGTCGAGCGCGTTCGCGAGCGACAGCCAGCCGGTGATCGGGCGGCACTTCTCCTGGCCCACGTAGTGCGCCCAGCCGCCCCCGTTGCGCCCCATCGCGCCCGTGAGGATCAGCAGGGCGAGGATCGCCCGGTACGTCGCGTCACCGTGGAACCACTGGCAGATGCCCGCGCCCATGATGATCATCGTGCGGCCCTGCGAGTCGATCGAGTTCTTCGCGAACTCCCGCGCGATGCGTGTGCACGCCTGCGCCGGGACCCCGGTGATCTCCTCCTGCCACGCGGGGGTGTACGGCACCTCGGCGTCGTCGTATCCGCTCGGCCACACACCCGGCAGCCCGTCGCGGGCCACGCCGTACTGGGCGAGCATCAGGTCGAGGACCGTCGTCACCAGGCGCCCGCCGACCCGCAGGGCGGGCACCCCGCGGCGCAGGACGTCGCCCGAGCCGTCCGCCGCATCGAAGCGGGGGAGCAGCACCTCGACCGCCGCGCTCGCCGCGGAGAGGTCGCTGATCGACAGCGCGGGCGTGACGCCCTCGAGGTCGAGATTCCAGCGGCCCTCGCCGGAGTCGGCGTAGCGGAAGCCCATGGATCCGTTCGGCACGCGCGCCTCGCCGGTGGCCTCGTCGAGGACCACGGTCTTCCACTTGTCCTCGTCGGTGGTGCCCCCGAGGTCGGCGGAGGTCAGGAACGTACCCGGCACGTAGGCGCCGTCGCGCGAGACGAGTTCGATGAGGTGCGGGAGGTCGGTGTACGTGCGCGCGAAGTCGGCGAAGAACGGCTCGCGGTTCTTCACATAGTGCTCGGTGAGCATCACCTGGCCCATGGCCATCGCGAGGGCGGCGTCGGTGCCCGCCTGGCACGGCAGCCACTCGTCGGCGAACTTGGTGTTGTCGGCGTAGTCGGGGCTGACCGTGACGACCTTCGTGCCCCGGTAGCGGACCTCGGCCATCCAGTGCGCGTCCGGGGTGCGGGTGACGGGGACGTTCGAGCCCCACATCATCAGGTAGGTCGCGTCCCACCAGTCGCCCGACTCCGGCACGTCCGTCTGGTCGCCGAAGACCTGCGGGCTGGCAACGGGGAGATCGGCGTACCAGTCGTAGAACGAGGTCATCACGCCGCCGATGAGCTGCGTGAACCTCGTGCCGACGCAGTGCGACACCATCGACATCGCGGGGATGGGCGAGAACCCGGCGACGCGATCCGGCCCGTACTCCTTGATCGTGTGGACGTATCCGGCGGCGGTCAGCTCGACGGCCTCCTGCCAGGTGGCGCGCACGAGGCCGCCCTTGCCCCGGGCCTGCTGGTAGCGCCGGCGCGACTCGGGGTCGGTCGTGACCTCGTGGAAGGCGAGGACGGGGTCTCCGGTGCGCGCCTTCGCGGCGCGGTACTCCTCGAGCAGCACGCCGCGGACGTACGGATAGCGGACGCGGGTGGGGGAGTACGTGTACCAGGAGAACGCGGCTCCGCGCGGGCAGCCGCGGGGCTCGTACTCGGGGCGGTCGGGCCCGACGCTCGGATAGTCGGTCTGCTGCGCCTCCCACGTGATGATGCCGTCCTTGACGTACACCTTCCACGAGCAGGAGCCCGTGCAGTTCACGCCGTGGGTCGAGCGGACCACCTTGTCGTGGCTCCAGCGATCGCGATAGAACACGTCGCCTTCGCGCCCGCCCTTCAGGAACTCTGCGCGGTGATCGGCGGTCTGCTCGCGCCGGGTGAAGAACCTTCCGGTGGCGAGCAGAGCGTCGGTCGCGGGGCCATCCACACCGATGCGGGGCGTCATGCCGCAGACGATAGCGACGGCGACACGCCCGGCGCTAGGGCCCCTGTGTGGTTCCTGAACTCTCGGTGACGCGGGCCCGACGCGATCGGCGTGTCGCTCGACGGACGCCCCAGAGAAGGAGGAGGATCACCGCCGCCACGCCGAGCCAGGGGAGCAGGAAGCCGAGCGCGATCACGATGCCATTGAGCGTGGCGAGCAGGCCGTCCCATCCCGCGGCGAGCCCGTCTCCGAAGCCAGCCGGATCGGCCTTCACCGGCGGCGCCTCGGTCACCAGCGACACCGACAGCGTCGACATGGCCACCTGGCCCTCGAGGGAGGCGAGCTGCTGCTGGAGCGACTCCAGCTCGGCCTGCCGCTGCGAGAGCGTCGTCTCGACCTGCACCAGATCGGCGACGTCGCCCGCCTGGGCGAGCAGGTCGGTGAGGCGCGAGACCGACGCCTGGGCGGCCTCGATCCGCGCGCGCAGGTCGATCGCGGTCGTGGTCACGTCCTCGGCGGACACGCGCCTGCTCGTCACCTCGCCCACCTCGTCGAGGTCGGCCATCACGGCGTCGAGCGTGTCGGAGGGGATCCGGATCGAGACGAAGCCGCCGTCCTCGGGCACCCACACGGACATGTCGTCCGTCTGCTCCGGGCCGACCACGGACCCGTCCGCGCCCACCGACTGCAGCTGCACCCAGCCCTGGTGGTCGGCTGCCAGCCCGACGATCTCCTCGACCGCGGCGGAGGCGTCGTCGACGACGATCGTCGCCGTGCCGGTGCGGATGATGTCCCGCCCCTCCGAGGGCGCCGCGACATCCGTGGGCGAGCCCCCGGCGGTGGTGCCGTCCGCGCCGCCACCCTGCGCATCCTCGGCCGGACCGGGCGCGCGCTCCGGCACGACCCCGGGGGCCGACTGGGCGCCGCCCCCGTCGGCCGCGTCCGTGGCGCCCTCGCCGGCGAGCCCACCCAGCACGGCGGGCGAGATCACCGCTGCCACGGCGACGATCGCGGCAGCGAGCCCCACGCCCTGCCAGAGGCGCCGGCGGCGCGCTCGGGCCGTGCGCGGGGGGCGCCGCTCCTCGCGGATCGCCTCGAACACCCGGGCCTCCATGCGCCCGATGGTCTCCTCGGAGACCTCTGGCAGCGTGTCATCGTGCGAGATCGCATCCATCACGATGCCTCCTCCGTCACAGCGGTCCGCAGTCGCGTGCGGATGCGGGAGAGACGGTTGCGGACGACGCCGTGGGCCACTCCGAGCTCGTCGGCGGCCGCCTGGTACGCGAAGCCCTCTCCGACGCAGAGCCGGAAGATGCGCTGATCCAGCTCCGACAGGTCGCCGACGGCCCGCAGGATCCGGTCGGCGAGGTCGGCATCGATCACCTGCTGCTCGATGTCGACGCCGTCCGGGGCGCGGTCATCCAGCTCGTCCGCCCGCGCGCGCCTCAGCGCGCGCAGCCGGTTCGCGGCCTGGAAGCGGCAGATCGTCGCCAGCCACGGCAGCAGCGAGTCACCGGCCAGCTCGAATCCGCCGAGCTTCCGCCAGGCCACCACGAAGGTCTCCTGGGTCACGTCCTCGGCGTCCGCGGGCGAGCGCAGCAGTCCGTGCGCGATCCAGTAGACGGGGCGCGCGTGCCGCCGGTACAGCAGGCGGAAGGCGGCCTCGCTTCCGCCCGCCGCGCGCCTGACGAGCGCGGCATCGCTGTCGGCCATGTCGTCCATCGTCGTCCGATTCCTCGCGCGGACCGGGGTCGGTCCGCGTCATCTCTCACCCTGTCAGTGTCGGGGCCGGGCGGATCGTCTCGATCCGGTGACGGCCGATTCCCCGCTGCCGACACATCCTCGATACCCAGCGCGGGCTATCCTGGGATCTGCGAGAGGGAGTATCCCGTCAACGCGCGCTCGTCATCACGGATCTCGACGGTGGGATCCCGGGCCGCGCCGCCGTCGCCGGCGGGGGAGAGACTCTCGTCTCTTCGCCGAGCCTCCCTGCGGGGCCCGTACCCGAAAGGCCCGAATGGACCTGTACCTCCCCTTGTGGTTCGAGATCGGATCGCTCGTCGTGCTGACGCTGATCCTGCTCGCCGACCTGCTGATCATCCTGAAGCGCCCGCACATCCCCTCGACGAAGGAATCCACGCTGTGGGTGGTGTTCTACATCGTCCTGGCGCTCATCTTCGCGATGCTGATGTGGAACATCGCGGGCCCGGACTACGGCCAGCAGTTCCTGCTCGGCTGGATGACCGAGTACAGCCTCTCGATCGACAACCTCTTCGTCTTCGTGCTGATCATGGGCCAGTTCGCGGTGCCCAGGAAGCTGCAGCAGGAGGTGCTGATGGTGGGCATCATCATCGCGCTCGTGCTGCGCGGCGCGTTCATCCTGCTGGGTGCGACGCTCATCGAGAACTTCTCGTGGATCTTCTACGTGTTCGGCGCCTTCCTCGTCTACACGGCGATCCGCCAGGCGCTCCCCGAGAAGCTCGAGGACGACGAGAAGCAGGAGAACGCCATCGTGCGGTTCCTCCGTCGCTTCATCGACATCAGTGACCACTACGACGGCAAGAAGCTGCGCACCGTCGTCAACGGCAAGCGCTTCTTCACGCCGCTGCTGCTGGTGTTCGTCGCGATCGGCGTCACCGACCTGATGTTCGCGATCGACTCCATCCCGGCCATCTACGGCCTGACGCGGAGCCCGTTCATCGTGTTCACGGCGAACATCTTCGCCCTGATGGGCCTGCGCCAGCTGTACTTCCTGCTGGGCGACCTGCTCGAGCGCCTCAAGTACCTGCACTACGGCGTGGCCTTCATCCTGTTCTTCATCGGCGTGAAGCTGTTCTTCCACGCCATGCACGAGAACGAGCTGCCCTTCATCAACAACGGCCAGCACATCGACTGGGCCCCGGAGATCAACAACTGGGTCTCGCTGGCGGTGATCGTGCTGTCCATGGCGGTGGCGACGGTGGCGAGCCTCATCTCGTCGGCGCGCACGAAGCGCAAGGCCGACATCGAGGCCTGACGCCCCGCGTCTGCGCAATCTGACAGGCGGCGCGGAGATCTGCTGAGAGGCAGGATCTCCCCGCCGCCTTCGTCTGTGCACTCTGTGCACCGGGCGTCCCCTTTCGAGGCAGGATGTTAGGCTCTGTCCATGCGGTTCGCCGGAGTTCTTCTCCTTCTGCGCCGCGGCGGGATCCTTCTCTAGGCCTCTCCCCGTCGCGGAGTCCGTCGTGCAGGCCGATACGCGAACCACCCGGAGAAGAATCATGAGCGACAGCATTTCCGCCCGCCCCCGCACCCTGGCCGAGAAGGTCTGGGACGACCACCTGGTCGTGAAGGGCGAGGCCGGCCAGCCCGACCTGATCTACATCGATCTGCACCTGGTGCACGAGGTCACGAGCCCGCAGGCCTTCGACGGCCTCCGCGCCGAGGGACGCCCGGTGCGCCGCCTCGACCTGACGATCGCGACCGAGGACCACAACACCCCGACGCTCGACATCGACAAGCCGATCGCCGACCTGACCAGCCGCACGCAGATCGAGACGCTGCGCCGCAACGCCGCGGAGTTCGGCGTCCGCCTGCACTCGCTCGGCGACAAGGAGCAGGGGATCGTCCACGTGGTCGGCCCCCAGCTCGGCCTCACGATGCCGGGCATCACGGTCGTGTGCGGCGACAGCCACACGTCGACCCACGGCGCCTTCGGCGCGATGGCCTTCGGCATCGGCACGAGCGAGGTCGAGCACGTGCTCGCCACGCAGACGCTGCCCCTGAAGCCCTTCAAGACCATGGCGATCAACGTCGAGGGCACGCTGAAGCCCGGCGTCACCGCCAAGGACATCATCCTCGCCGTCATCGCCCAGATCGGCACCGGCGGCGGGCAGGGCTACGTCCTCGAGTTCCGCGGCAGCGCGATCCGCTCGCTGTCGATGGAGGGGCGCATGACGATCTGCAACATGTCCATCGAGGCCGGTGCCCGCGCCGGCATGGTGGCCCCCGACGAGACGACGTTCGCCTACCTGAAGGGCCGCGACCACGCGCCCCAGGGCCAGGACTGGGACGACGCCGTCGCCTACTGGAAGACGCTGCCCACGGACGAGGGCGCGACGTTCGACGCCGAGGTCCACCTGGACGCCGATGCCCTCGAGCCGTTCGTGACCTGGGGCACCAACCCGGGCCAGGGTGTGTCGCTGAGCGACGTCGTGCCGACGCCCGCCGAGATCGCCGACCCCAACGAGCGCGCCGCAGCTGAGCGCGCCCTCGAGTACATGGACCTCGTCGCCGGCACCCCGATGAAGGAGATCCCGGTCGACGCGGTCTTCATGGGCTCGTGCACGAACAGCCGGATCGAGGATCTGCGCGCGTTCGCGTCGATCATCGAGGGCAAGAAGAAGGCCGACGGCGTGCGGGTCATGGTCGTCCCGGGCTCCGCCCGCGTGCGGCTGGAGGCCGAGGCCGAGGGCCTGGACAAGATCATCACGGAGTTCGGCGCCGAGTGGCGCTTCGCGGGCTGCTCGATGTGCCTGGGCATGAACCCGGACCAGCTCGCCCCGGGCGAGCGCTGCGCCTCGACCAGCAACCGCAACTTCGAGGGGCGCCAGGGCAAGGGCGGTCGCACGCACCTGGTGTCGCCGCTGGTCGCGGCGGCCACCGCCATCCGCGGCACGCTGTCGAGCCCGTCGGACATCGGCGTCGCCGATGCGGATGCGCTCACCACGATCGGGGCGGAGGCCTGACATGGAGAAGTTCTCGACTCACACCGGTATCGCCGCGCCCCTGAAGCGCTCGAACGTCGACACCGACCAGATCATCCCCGCCGTGTTTCTGAAGCGCGTCACCAAGACCGGCTTCGAGGACGCGCTGTTCCACGGCTGGCGTCAGGACCCCGAGTTCGTCCTGAACCAGGCCCCGTTCCAGAGCGCCTCGATCCTGGTCGCCGGCCCCGATTTCGGCACCGGATCGAGCCGCGAGCACGCCGTCTGGGCGCTGCGCGACTACGGGTTCAAGGTGGTCCTCAGCCCCCGCTTCGCGGACATCTTCCGCGGCAACTCGGGCAAGCAGGGCCTGGTCACGGGCATCATCTCCGAGGACGACCTGGAGCGCTTCTGGGCTGCCATCGACGCGCAGCCCGGCGTCGAGATGACGGTCGACCTGACCGCGCGAACCGCCCGTATCGGCGACTTCACTGCCTCGTTCGACATCGACGATTACACTAGGTGGCGGCTCCTCGAAGGGCTCGACGACATCGGGCTCACGCTGCGCAACGCAGACAAGATCGCGCAGTTCGAGGCACGCCGTGAGGCGTGGAGGCCGCGGACGACACCCGTCTCGTGACCCTGCCGGGGCCCTGTGGGGCCCCGGACTCGCCCGATAAATCCAGCGGCCGACCGCCGCGAGATCTCCAGTGAGGCACCATCACATGACTCTTATCGGCGAGGCGAAGACTCCCGGCACCCCCGCGTACGCGTCGGGCGAGGTTCTCGAGATCCGCGGCGGGCGACAGCTCCGGGGCCAGGTCGACGTGCGCGGCGCGAAGAACCTCGCGACCAAGGCGATGGTCGCCTCGCTCCTCGGCGAGACCCCGAGCATCCTGCGCGACGTGCCGGATATCCGCGATGTCGAGGTCGTGCGCTCGCTCCTCGAGGTGCACGGCGTGCACGTCTCCGAGGGCGACGAGGCGGGCTCGCTCGTGCTCGACCCGTCCGATGCCAAGTCGGCGAACTTCGAGGAGATCGACGCGCACGCCGGGTCGTCGCGCATCCCGATCCTGTTCTGCGGGCCGCTGCTGCACCTGCTCGGCCAGGCGTTCATCCCGGACCTCGGCGGCTGCCGCATCGGCGACCGCCCGATCGACTTCCACCTCGACGCGCTCCGCCGGTTCGGGGCGATCGTCGACAAGCAGCCCAGCGGCATCCGCCTCTCGGCGCCCGAGGGCCTGCACGGCGCCTCCATCGAGCTTCCGTACCCGTCGGTCGGCGCCACCGAGCAGGTGCTGCTCACCGCCGTCCGCGCGAAGGGCGTCACCGAGCTGCGCAACGCCGCCATCGAGCCCGAGATCATGGATCTGATCGGCGTGCTGCAGAAGATGGGCGCGATCATCTCGTACGAGCCCAACCGCGTGATCTTCATCGAGGGCGTCGACGAGCTCCGCGGCTACGACCACCGCTCGCTGTTCGACCGCAACGAGGCCGCATCGTGGGCCTGCGCCGCCCTGGCCACCGACGGCGACATCTTCGTCAAGGGCGCCCGCCAGTACGAGATGCTCACGTTCCTGAACGTGTACCGCAAGGTCGGCGGCGACTTCGACATCACCGACGACGGCATCCGCTTCCACCGCGGGAAGGCGCCGCTGAAGGCCATCACCGTCGAGACGGACGTGCACCCCGGCTTCATGACCGACTGGCAGCAGCCGCTGATCGTGGCGCTCACGCAGGCCAACGGCGAGTCGATCGTGCACGAGACCGTCTACGAGAACCGCCTCGGCTTCACCCGCGCGCTCAACCAGATGGGCGCCGACATCGTGGTCCACGAGCAGGGCCTCGAGGGCGAGAACCGCCGCGTCCCGCGCCGCGCGCTCGAGCAGGCCGCCGTCATCAACGGCCCGACGCCGCTCCGCGGCGCCGACATCGTCGTTCCCGACCTCCGCGGCGGCTTCAGCTACGTGGTCGCCGCCCTGGCGGCCGAGGGCACCTCGCGCGTGTCGGGCGTCGGCATCATCCGTCGCGGGTACGAGAAGTTCTTCGAGAAGCTCACGGCTCTCGGCGCCGACTTCGACGTCGTCGGCTGAGAGCGGGCGATGTCGTCTCCTGAGAAGAGCCGGCCGAGCTGGTTCTGGCCGCTGGCCGGGATCGTGGTGCCGATCGTCGGGCTCATCGCCCGGATCCGCATCACCGGCGCCGAGAAGCTCCCCGCCGAGGGCGCCTACGTGATGGCACCGAACCACGTCAGCGAGCTCGACCCGGTGATCGTCGCCGCGGCGGTCTGGCGTCTGGGCCGCGCGCCGCGGTTCATGGCGAAGGAGAGCCTGTTCCGGGTGCCGGTGCTGGGCGCCGCGCTGCGGGCGACGGGCATGGTGCCGGTGGCACGCGCCTCCTCGCGCGACGGGGCCCGTCAGACGATGACGCAGGCGACGGCGCTCGTCGAAGCGGGCCGCGGGGTGATCGTCTACCCCGAGGGCACGCTCACCCGCGACCCCGAGCTCTGGCCGATGCGCGGCAAGTCGGGCGCAGCCCGCCTCGCCCTCGCCGGCGACATGCCCCTCATCCCCGTCGCGCACTGGGGGGTGCAGAACATCATGGGCCGGTACTCCCGGGGACTCAGCCTCTGGCCGCCGCGCAAGCTCGTCCGCGTGGCGATCGGCGACCCCGTCGACCTCTCCGATCTCAAGGGCCGTCCCAACGACCCGGCCGCGATCACCGAGGCGACGAGCCGCGTGATGCACGCCATCACGCTGCTGCTGGAGGGCCTTCGCGACGAGAAGGCCCCGGAGTCCCGGTGGGATCCGACCTCGCACGGTCAGTCCGAGACGGGCCGACTGTGAGCCGCCCTCCCGCGGGGCGCCCGCAGTCCGGCCGCCGCTCCGAGGCGCCCAAGGTCGCGGTGATCGGCGCCGGCAGCTGGGGCACGACGTTCGGCAAGGTGCTGGCCGACGGCGGCGCTCAGGTCACGATGTGGGCCCGTCGTCCCGAGCTCGCGCTCGAGATCGACGAGGCCAAGCGCAACTCGAAGTACCTGCCCGGCATCAACCTGCCTCGGTCGGTGCACGCCACCGCCGACCTCGCGCGCGCGATCGACGGCGCGACCCAGATCTACCTCTCCGTGCCGAGCCAGTCGGCGCGCGAGACGCTGCAGGCGATGCGTCCCTACGTGGGCGACGACGCGATCCCGCTCGTCAGCCTGATGAAGGGCGTCGAGAAGAAGACGAACCTGCGTATGAGCCAGGTGATCGAGCAGGAGCTGCGCTGCGACCCGGCGCGGATCGCGGTGGCCAGCGGCCCGAACCTCGCCCTCGAGATCGCGAAGCAGCAGCCCACGGCCGCGGTGATCGCCTCGAGCAGCCAGGACACGGCCGACGCCGTCGCCCGCCGCGCGCGCAACGACTACTTCCGCAGCTTCGTGAACACCGACGTGATCGGCACTGAGTTCGGCGGCGTGCTGAAGAACCTCATCGCCGTCGCGATCGGCATCGTGGACGGCGTCGGCTACGGCGAGAACACGAAGGCCTCGATCATCACCCGCGGTCTCGTCGAGATGACCGACTTCTCCGTGGCCTACGGCGCCCAGCCCGGCACCCTGCAGGGCCTGGCGGGTCTGGGCGACCTGATCGCGACGTGCCAGTCTCCGCTCAGCCGCAACAACACCGCCGGCCGCCTGCTCGGCCAGGGGTACAAATTCCAAGAGGTCATCGCGCAGATGAACCAGACGGCCGAGGGTCTCGGGTCCGTCGGTCCGATCCTGCAGCTCGCCCGCGAGGCGGGCGTCGAGATGCCCATCGTGCAGCAGGTGAAGATGGTGCTCGACGGCCGGATGAAGCCGCGCGACATCGCGCCCCACCTCACGACAGACGACGACACGCCCCAGGGCGAAGGGACGCAGAATGGCCAGGACGACCGTGGCGGTGCTCTTCGGAGGGCGCTCGAGCGAACACTCGATCTCTTCCGCGACGGCGGGCGGGGTCCTCGGAGCCATTGATCGCGAGCGCTTCGATGTGATCCCGGTCGGGATCACCCGCGAGGGCGTCTTCGTGCTGGAGCAGGACGATCCGGCGCGGTTCGCGCTGGATGCCGCGCACCTGCCCGAGGTCGTCGACAACGGCACCCGGATCCTGTGGCCATCGGGCGGCGGCGACCGCACCCTGCGCGTGCGCCGCGAGGACGGCTCGGTGGACGTGCTCGCCGAGATCGACGTGGCGCTGCCGATCCTGCACGGCCCGCACGGCGAGGACGGCACGATGCAGGGCTTCCTCGACGTGCTCGAGATCCCGTGGGCCGGCGGCGGTGTGCTCGACTCGGCCATCGGCATGGACAAGCACTTCACCAAGATCGCGCTGCGGTCCGAGGGCATCCGCGTCGCGCCGGGCTTCACGGTGCGCGCCACGCGCTGGTCGGCCGACGCGCAGGGCGTGCGCGACGAGGTCGCCGCCCTCGGATACCCGGTGTTCGTCAAGCCCGCCCGCGCGGGGTCGAGCGTCGGCGTCTCCAAGGCGCAGGACGCCTCCGAGCTCGACGCGGCGATGCGCACGGCGCTGGCCGAGGACGACAAGGTGCTGGTCGAGACCGGCATCGTCGGCCGCGAGATCGAGGTCGCGATCCTGGAGGGCCGCGACGGCGGGCGCCCGCGCGCCTCGCAGCCCGGCGAGATCGTGCTCACCACCCGCGACTTCTACGACTTCGAGGGCAAGTACCTCGGCGGCGACGGCGTCGAGACGGTGTGCCCGGCCGCGCTCACGCCGGAGCAGACCGAGACCATCCGCGAGATCGGCCGGCGCGCGTTCGAGGCCCTCGACGGCCGCGGTCTCGCGCGCGTGGACGTGTTCCTCACCGGCGACGGCGAGGTCATCGTCAACGAGGTCAACACGATGCCCGGCTTCACGCCGATCTCGATGTTCCCGCAGTGCTGGATCGCGTCGGGCATGACCTACGCCGAGCTCATCACCGAGCTGCTGGAGCTCGGGATGGCGCGCGCCGCCTGAGCCGGCTCAGTCCTGCGGGACGGGGGTGGCGTCCTCGAGCGCGACGCACGACGACGTCGGCTCGATCGGCTTCACGATCCGGCTGATCGCCGGGAGGATGTCCGAGGGGCTGATCACCTCGGTGTCCACGAACACCTGGGTGGCGGGGTTGCGGCCGTAGGTGGTGATGCGCTGCATCGGGAACTCGGCCGTGTCGACGACCCAGTCGACGCCCTCGAACGTGACGCACTGGAGCGTGCTCGGGCCCGGGACCTCGACGCCGCAGCTGACGACCACCGCGGTGGGCTCGCCCCAGGCTCCGGTCGCCTGCGCGTCGGTCCAGCGGCGGTCGAGCTCGCCGAAGGAGTCGGGCAGGCGCACCGTCACATCGGCGCAGAGCGGGTTGTTCGCGTCGTCCGCGGCGGGCAGAGACACCGTCGAGGCGCAGCCGGCCAGGGCCGTCGCGGCGAGTCCGAGGGTGACCAGAGCGGCGAGACGACGAAGCACCCCCTCAGCCTACGTTCGCGCGCTGGGCGCCCGGTGTGTCGGACGAGCCGCTGCCATCAGGCGGTCGGCGGCACAGGCGGTCCGCGACCGCCCGCGGCCGCGGCCCCGGGTCGATCGCGGCGCCGCGGGATAGCCTGGACGGATGCATGAAGGCGCCCCCGCGGATCCGACCATCGGCGAGCTGAGCGAGGGCGAGGTGCTCGCCCGGATCGCGGCGCGCACCGGGCGTGCGGCCGCGGCCCTCGTCGGGCCCGGCGACGACGCGGCGGTGGTCGCCACCCCGAGCGGGTCGGTCGTCGCCACCACCGACACCCTTGTGCACGGACCCGACTTCCGCCTCGCGTGGTCGAGCGGCTACGACCTCGGCTGGAAGGCCGCCGCCGTCAACCTGGCCGACGTCGCCGCGATGGGCGCGCGCCCCACGGCGCTGCTTGTGGCGCTGGCGATGCCGAACGACACCCGGATCTCGTTCGTCGAGGCGCTGGCCGACGGCCTGCGCGAGGCGTGCGACGCCCTGGCGCCCGGTTGCGCGGTCGTCGGCGGCGACCTCACGGTCTCGGCCACCCTGACGCTCGCCATCACCGCGCTGGGCGACCTCGACGGTCGCGCCCCCGTGCTGCGCTCGGGCGCACGGCCGGGCGACGTCGTCGCGGTCGCGGGCGAGCTGGGCGTCGCGGCTCGCGGGCTCGCGATCCTGTTCGACAGGTTCCGCGACGGCTCGGGCGCACCCGTCGCCGTCGAGGGTGCGCTGCTGGCGTCCGGCGAGCACGCCGCGCTGAGGGGCCAGCTGCGCCCGTCGCCGCCCATCGGCCTCGGCGTTATGGCGGCCGTGGCCGGCGCGCACGCGATGATGGATGTCTCGGACGGTCTCGGGCTGGACGCGCGCCGGATGGCGGAGTCCTCGCGCGTCACGATCGACCTGGATCCGGCCGCTCTCGGCGACGACCCGGTGCGCGCGATCGAGGGCGGGGAGGATCACGCCCTGCTGGCCACGTTCGGCGACGACGTGCTGCCCCCGGGGTTCCGCGCCATCGGCCGCGTGGTCGACCGCGGCGAGGCGCCCGTGACGGTCGCCGGGCTCGCCTACGGGGGCCCGGGAGGCTGGGATCCCTACCGGGACTGGGACTCGGTCTCGGGCTGAGCGGCCGGGCGGCCCCACCACAGCGCGGTGTCGCCATACGCACGGTCGCGGATCGGCTCGAGCCCGGCCGCGGCCCAGCCGGGCGCGCCGGAGCGGGCGGAGCGCTCGACGATCACCAGGGCGTCGGGGGACAGCGCGCCCCGCAGCGCGGCGAGGTTCTCGTCGAGCTCGGCGGCGGGCAGATCGTAGGGCGGGTCGAGGAACACCAGGTCGAAGGGCCCGCTCGCCCCGCGCAGCCAGCTGCCGACCGGGTTCGCGTGGACGCGGACCGCAGGGGCGCCGTCGCCGATCGACCGCCGCACGTTGTCGGCGTTGCGGCGGGCGACGGCCGCGGCGCTCTTGGCCCGTTCGACGAGGTCGACGGAGCCGGCACCGCGGCTCGCGGCCTCGAGGCCGAGGGCCCCGGATCCGGCGTACAGGTCGAGCACGCGGGCGCCGTACAGCGCGTCGGCCGACTCGAGGGCACCGAAGAGGGATTCGCGCACGCGGTCGCTGGTGGGCCGGGTGCCGGCGGAGGGCACGTCGAGGCGCACGCCGCCCGCGGCCCCCGCGATGATCCTGGTCACCGCTCCACGGTAGCCGCTGGCCGATCGGCGTCGTGCTGATTCGAAGAGATGTCCGACTCTCGCCCTAGAATCGGATCATGTCGCCCACCTTGGACACCACGCTGCGCGACGTGCTCGGCGAGAAGGTCTCCGCCCGCCTCTCCAAGGCCTTCGGCATGGTGACGATCGGCGACCTCCTGGCGCACTACCCGCGTCGGTACGCGATCCGCGGCGAGCTGACGCCGATCCGGGGGCTGCCGATCGGCGAGCTCGCCACCGTGATCGCCGAGGTGCGGCAGGTCTCCTCGCGCCAGATGCGCAACCGCCAGGGCGGCATGCTCGAGGTCGTCATCACCGACGGCCAGGGCGAGCTCACCCTGACCTTCTTCGGCCAGAAGTGGCGAGAGCGCGAGCTGCGGCCCGGACGGCGCGGGGTGTTCTCGGGCAAGGTGAGCGAGTTCCGCCAGAAGCTGCAGTTCGCGAACCCCGACTACCAGCTGTTCGAGGACAACGAGAGCGTCGGCGTCGCCGAGGCGGACGAGATCGTGCGCACCCCGATCCCGATCTATCCCGCCACCGCACAGGTGCCCTCCTGGTCGATCGCGGGCTGGGTGAATGACGCCCTCGACCAGCTGGGGGAGGTCCCCGATCCGGTGCCGGCCGAGCTGCGCGCCCGCCGCACGCTGCTCACCGCCCGCGAGGCCCTCGAGTGGATCCACCGCCCGGAGACGAGCTCGCAGATCGACGCCGCGCGCAACACGCTGCGGATGCACGAGGCGCTGGTGCTGCAGACGGCGCTCGCGCAGCAGCGCCAGCTCGTCCGCACGATGTCGGCGATCCGGCGCCCCGCGGCCGCGGGCGGGCTGCTCGAGCGCTTCGACGCGGTGCTGCCGTTCGAGCGCACACCCGACCAGGTCACCGTGGGCGAGGCGATCGCGGCCGACATGACCGCCGCGTGGCCGATGAACCGCCTCGTGCAGGGCGAGGTGGGATCGGGCAAGACGCTCGTGGCTCTGCGGGCGATGCTGCAGGTCGCCGAATCCGGCGGGCAGTCGGCGCTCATCGCCCCGACCGAGGTGCTCGCCGGGCAGCACCTGCGCTCGATGACGAAGATGCTCGGCCCCGCGCTCGCGCCCGAGCTGATGCCCACGCTGCTGACGGGGCAGATGTCGGCGGCCGATCGCCGGAAGGCCGCGCTGCGTGTGGCATCGGGTCAGGCGCTCATCGTGATCGGCACCCACGCCCTGCTCAGCGAGGGCACCACCTTCGCCGACCTCGGTCTTGTGGTGGTCGACGAGCAGCACCGGTTCGGCGTCGAGCAGCGCGAGACGCTGCGCGCCAAGGGCACGAGCCCTCACGCGCTCGTGCTGACGGCCACCCCCATCCCGCGCACCGTCGCGATGACGGTGTTCGGCGACCTCGACGTGTCGACGATCCGCACCATGCCGGCGGGGCGGGCGGGCATCGAGACCTTCGTCGCCCCGGTCGCCGAGAAGCCCGGCTGGTTCGCCCGCGTGTGGGATCGCGCGGCCGAGGAGGTCGAGAAGGGCCACCAGGTCTTCGTCGTGTGCTCGGCCATCGATGCCGAGAAGGAGACCAAGACGACGATCCGCCCGGGCGCCGACGACGGCACCGGGGGAGCGACCCCGCTGGTGGAGGGCGAGGCCGCCCGCCCGCACTGGGGCGTGGTGCAGGTCGCCGAGCTGCTCGCGCGGCACCCCCGCGTCGGGCAGCTGCGCATCGCGACGCTGCACGGGAAGATGCCCGCCGACGAGAAGGACCGCATCATGCAGTCCTTCGCCCGGGGCGAGATCGATGTGCTTGTGGCGACGACCGTGATCGAGGTCGGTGTCGACGTTCCCAACGCCTCGACGATGGTCATCCTCGACGCCGACAGGTTCGGTGTCTCGCAGCTGCACCAGCTGCGCGGGCGCGTGGGCCGCGGCGGCGTGCCCGGCCTCTGCCTGCTGGTGACCGAGGCCGAGGCGGAGTCGATCGCGCGCTCGCGCGTCGAGGCCGTGGCCTCGACCCTGGACGGGTTCGAGCTGGCGGAGATCGATCTCGAGCTGCGCGGCGAGGGCGACGTGCTGGGCGACGCCCAGTCGGGGGTCCGGTCCTCCCTGCGGCTGCTGCGCGTGGTGAAGGACGCCGACCTCATCGCCCTGGCGCGCGGCGAGGCCGAGCGCATCCTCGCGGACGACCCGACGCTCGCCGCCCACCCGGAGCTGGCCGACGCCCTGGCCCGTCGCGTCACCCACGAGGAGCGCGCCGCGCTGTCGAAATCGTGACCAGGAGCGGATCCGTCGGGTTCCGATCCCTGGCATAGGAACCGCCCGATAGTCTGCGAGCATGAGCAGCCGGATCGCCGTCGTCCCCGGATCCTTCGACCCGCCGACCCTCGGTCACCTCGACGTGATCCGCCGGGCCGCGAAGCTGTACGACGAGCTGCACGTGCTGGTCGTGCACAACCCGGACAAGGCGGGCATGCTCCCGGCCGCGCAGCGGGTCTCGCTGCTCGAGCAGTCGATCGCCGAGGACGGCATGCCGGGCGACATCGTGGTGCGCTCCTGGAGCGTCGGGCTGCTCGTCGACTACGCCCAGGAGGTCGGCGCCGGGGTGCTGGTGAAGGGCATCCGCTCGCAGGTCGACGTGGCCTACGAGACGCCGATGGCCGTGGTGAACCGTCACCTCGCGGGCATCGAGACCGTCTTCCTGCTGCCCGAGCCCTCGCACGCGCTGGTGTCCAGCTCGCTGGTGCGGCAGGTGGCCGGGCTGGGCGGCGACGTGACACCCTACGTGCCCGCGGCCGTCGCCCGCTTCCTGCGTCAGGCCGGCGCGAGGGACTTCTGAATCCGGCGAGGCTCAGCCCCGTCGCAGGACCCCGCGGGTACCATCGAATGGTGCGACCTCGACTCTCCGGACCCTTTGTGCTGCCCGCTCGCGACATCGTTCGCAAGCCGGGTGAGATGCGCGAGCACTTCCTGACCATCCCCGTTCCCGAGCGCTGGGGTGAGGGGATCGTGGCCGTGCCGAAGGGCGACGAGATCGATCTCGACGTGCGTCTGGAGTCCGTGCACGAGGGCATCCTCGTCACCGGCACCATCGACGTCGAGTACAAGGGCGAGTGCGGGCGCTGCCTGCGCGACATCGCCGCGCCGCTCGAAGTCGAGATCCAGGAGCTTTTCGAGTATCCTGGGCAGGAAACTGCTGACTTCGAAGTTCAAGACGACCACGTGGATCTTGAAACTCTGGTCAGGGATGCGATCGTTCTGGCGCTCCCGTTTCAGCCGGTGTGTCAGCCGGATTGCCCCGGCCTTGATCCGGCTACGGGTGAGCGTCTGACGTCTTCGGCAAGCGCCTCGCAGATGCCCGTCGACCCTCGATGGGCTGCGCTCCAGAACCTCACCGACCACGGATCGGCGCCTGACGCCGCCCGCGACACAGAAGAGAGCTGAACAATGGCTGGTAACCCCCCGAAGCGGAAGGTCTCCCGCTCCAACACCCGCTCGCGCCGCGCGCAGTGGAAGGCCGAGGCGACGCCGCTCGTCAAGACGATCGAGAACGGCAAGGTCGTCTACAGCCGTCCGCACCAGGCCAAGGTCGTCACCGACTCGCAGGGCACCGAGCTGTTCCTCGAGTACAAGGGCCGCAAGGTCGCCGACGTCTGAATCGGCTTCCCGTGACGGTAGATAGTCGCGGAACGCAGTACCTCACCGAGAAGCTCGGCGTCGAGATCGACGCCGAGCTTCTCGATTTGGCGCTGACGCACCGCTCATTCGCGTACGAGAACGGCGGCCTGCCGCACAATGAGCGCCTGGAGTTCCTGGGCGACTCGGTGCTGGGCCTGTCGGTGACCTCGATGCTCTACACGCGCCACCCCGAGCTCGAAGAGGGAGCGCTCGCGAAGCGCCGCGCCAGCGTCGTCTCGACCGTGGCGCTGGCCGAGGTCGCGCGCGCGATCGGCCTGGGCGACCACATCAAGCTCGGCCGTGGTGAGGAGCTCACCGGCGGGCGCGACAAGGACTCGATCCTGGCCGATGCCATGGAGGCCGTGATCGGCGCGGCCTATCTGTCGGCGGGGGCTCCCGTCGCGACCGAGATGGTGCTGCGCCTGGTCGAGCCGCTGTTCGAGAACCCCGAGCGCTACGGCGCGGCGATGGATCCGAAGACCGCTCTGCAGGAGATCGCGGCGCGCCAGGGGCTCACACCTCCCGTGTACACGGTCGAGGCGAGCGGCCCGGATCACGAGCGCCGCTTCATCGCGACGGTGACGGTCGCGAGGTGGTCGCGCAGCGGCGAGGGCACCAGCAAGAAGACGGCCGAGATGGCGGCCGCCCTCGACCTCTGGCGCGATCTCAGCGACCGCGCGCGGGTCTGACCCGTGCCCGAGCTTCCCGAGGTCGAGGTGGTCCGCGCGGGCCTCGCGCCCGCAGTCACCGGCGCGCGCGTGCTCGGCGTCGAGGCGCACGACCCGCGCGCGCTGACGCGCCACCCGGGCACGGCCGGCGACTTCGAGGCGCGGCTCAGCGGCCGTGTCTTCGCGGGCACGGCCCGGCGCGGCAAGTTCCTCTGGCTGACGCTCGAGGACGAGCCGGCGCGGGGGCCCGAGGCCGTGATGGTGCACCTCGGCATGAGCGGGCAGATGCTGCTGCGCGCGCCGGGTGCTCCCGCGGAGCGGCACGAGCGCATCCGTCTCGCGATCGAGCATCCGGAGCACGGTGAGCTCGCCGTGGTGTTCGCCGATCAGCGCACGTTCGGTTCCCTCGCGATCGATCCGCTGATCCCGACCCTCGACGGGCAGGCCGGGGGCTTCGGCGATCCCGCGCCGCTTGTGCCCGAGCAGGCGGCGCATATCGCGCGCGATCCGCTCGACCCCGCCTTCGACCAGGGGCTGTTCCGCCGCCGTCTGGCGACGAAGTCGTCGGGCGTGAAGCGGGTGCTGCTGGATCAGACCGTCGTCAGCGGCATCGGCAACATCTACGCGGACGAGGCGCTGTGGGCGGCGCGGGTGCACCCCGAGACGCTCGCGCGCGAGCTCCCGACCCGCGCCGTGAACCGGCTGCTGGCCGAGGTGCGGGCGGTGCTCGCCAAGGCTCTCGCCGAGGGCGGCACGAGCTTCGACGCGCAGTACGTCAACGTGAACGGGCAGGCGGGCTACTTCGCCCACAGCCTCAACGCGTACGGCAGGCACGGCCAGCCGTGTCCGCGGTGCGGCCGCCCCCTGGTGCGCGAGTCGTTCGCGAACCGGGGCAGCCACTTCTGCCCGCACTGCCAGCGGCGCCGGTAGGGCACCGGCGACCGCAGGGCGCCCTCTAGAGGCCGCCCGCCACGCGGATCGTTGCGCCCGAGATGTAGCCGGCGCCGGGGGACAGGGCGAACGCGACGGTCGCCGCGACCTCGTCGGCTGTGCCCACGCGGCCCATCGGGTGCCTCTGGGCGACGCGGGCCGGGCGCCCCGGGTCGCCGGCGTCCGCGTGGATGTCGGTGTCGATCGTGCGGGGCGCGACGCCCACCACCCGGATCCCGCGCGGGGCGGCCTCGAGGGCGAGCCCCTTGGTGAGGGCGTCCACCCCGGCCTTGGCGGCCGCGTAGTGGACGTACTCGCCGGGGGAGCCGGTGGTCGCCGCCCCCGAGGAGATGTTGACCAGCACGCCTCCCGGGGCGAGGCACTGCACCGCACGCCGCGCCACCAGGATCGCCGAGGTGAGGTTGAGGTCGATGACGCGACGGACGATCTCGACGGGCGTCTCGACGAGGGGCCCGACGTGCAGGGTGCCTCCGGCGTTGTTCACGACGGCGTCGAGGGGAGAGCGCCAGGCGAGGGCGGCGGCGAACAGCTCGTCGACGCCCGTGTCGGTGGTGAGGTCGGCCCGGACGGTCAGGCACTCGGCGCCGAGGCGCTCGATGTCCGCCTGCAGATCCTCCGCCGCGCGGCGATTGCGCGCGTAGCCGAGGATCAGGTGGTCGCCTCGGGCCGCGAGATCGAGCGCGCAGGCTCGGCCGATGCCGCGGGTGCCGCCGGTGATGAGGATCGTGCGCTGGGCCAGGGTCCGAGCTTACGCAGGGGATCGCTGATATGCGGACGAATTAAGCGTATTCGCTTATGTGGTGCGAATATCAGTGTTATGGTGATCCCATGGTCATCGCCGTCATCGCCGACATCGTCGCCTCCCGCGCCGCGCATGACCGCGACGCGGTCCAGCGCGAGATCGAAGCCGCCGCTCGTGAGGTCGAGCGCACCCGGCCTCGGGCCCGCCAGGACTGGTGGCCCACCGTGGGAGACGAGTTCCAGGCGGTCTACGACACGATGGAGGACGCGCTCGTCGCGACGCTGTTCCTGCAGCTGGCCCTGCCCGAGGGCGTCGCCTGCCGCTTCGGTCTCGGCGTGGGGGACATCACGCCGGTCGAGTCGCGGCTCGCCGACCGGATCCAGGACGGGCCGGGATGGTGGGCGGCGCGCGAGGCGGTCGGGCGGGCGAACCTCCTGGACAAGGGGAAGCTGCCGGGGGTGCGCTCGTGGCTCGTGGTGCACGAGGGCGAGAGCGACGCGCTGCGCGCGCGCGAGCCGGTCGTGAACGCCTACCTGCTGCTGCGCGACCAGGTCGTCGCCGACATGAACCCGCGGGCGCGGCGGGCCACCTTCGACACGTGGCGCGGCATGCAGCAGAAGGACATCGCGGCCAAGGAGGGCATCACCCAGGCCGCCGTCTCGCAGGCGATCAACAAGCCGCTGGTGCGCGCGCTCCGCATCGGCGCCCGCGAGTTCGGGGCCTGACCCGGATCAGTGCGCGTCGGCCGCGAGGGCCACGTCGGCCGCGAGGGCCAGGGCGTCCGCGGCGAGCCGCGCCGACGAGTCGGCGTCGCGCATCCACAGCGGGACGGCCCGGGCCGTGAGGCCCGCGGGGGCGAGCGCGTCGACGGCATGCGCATCCGAGGTGTCCACGAGCCAGCCGTCGAGCAGGCCGCCGGTCGCGCGCGCGCCGTAGTGCCGGCCGACGGCCTCGGCACTCGTCTCGAGCCCGATCGCGGCGAGGCAGACGTCGGCCATGCCGCGCACCACGGCGCCCGAGATGATGCCCGAGACGCCGACGACCGGAGCCGACGCCGCCAACAGGGCGTCGCGCATGCCGGGCACCGCCAGCACGGGGCCGACGGAGACCACCGGGTTCGACGGAGCGATCAGCACCACGTCGGCCCGCGCGATCGCCTCGAGCGCGCCGGGGGCCGGAGCGGCGTCCGCGATGTCGCGCTGGGCGAACCCGGTCGCCGGCAGGTGGGCGCGGTGGCGCACCCACCACTCCTGGAAGTGGATCGGCTCCGCGCCCTCGATGAGCACGTGCGTGTCGATCTCGGCGTCCGTCGCGGGGTGCAGGGTGACGCCCAGGTCCCATCGCGCTCCGAGACGCCGGTACACCTCGGAGACCGACAGGCCCTCGCGCAGCCAGGCGGTGCGGGCGATGTGCGTGCCGAGGTCGAGGTCGCCGAGCGTGAACCACTCGGGCGCCGTGCCCCACACCTGCAGCTCGGCGGCGACCCGCTCGGATTCGTCGTCCCTGCCCCACCCGCGGACGGTGTCGTTCACGCCCGCGAGCGCGTAGAGCAGGCTGTCGTGATCCGGCGCGATGCGCAGCCCCGACACCCACCAGTCGTCCGCCGTGTTGACGACCACGTCGATGCGGTGATCCCGGCCCGAGCGTTGTGCGTGCTCGCGCACACCCTTCACGAAGCGCGCGCAGCCGACGCCGCCGCCGATGACGGTGATGTTCATCCCACCAGTCAACCAGCGGCGGCGTCGGCCGGGTGCATCAGGACAGCTTCTTCTCCCAGGCGCCCGCGTACGACGCCGGCACGAAGCCGACCTTCTCGTTCACGTCGAGCATGTACCGGTTCTCCTCGGCGTTGAACGTCGAGACGCACGGCGACTCGGGCACGGCCTCGTGCCACTTCGACAGCCCCACGCACTTGACGATCGAGCCGAGGCGGTGGCCGCGGTGCTCCGGCATCACGAGGGTGCCCCACTGAGATGTCGCCTTGGTGCGGTCGGGGCCGATCGTCAGCTCGTTGAACGCGGCGACCTCGCCCGTGGGCTCATGGATCACCAGGGTCACGCCGAAGACGGTTCCCGCCTGGGCGAACCGACGGTCGCGCTCGAACACGCGCTCGGCGTCCCACACCGACTCCTCCATCACGAGGTCGCCGCTGGGGACGTCCGAGTGCATACGGCCGATCGCCTTCGCGTAGCCGTCGGCGTACTCGGGCGGGGTGGGACCCGCCCACCACACCGCGCGGTAGTCGGGGCCCGCTGTGGCGATCGCCTCGGCCAGGAGCCGCTCGACCGGCTCGAAGTCGCCCTGCAGGTCGAAGCGGCTGTTGCGCTCGACCTGACCCAGCCGGTACCCCGCGGCCAGCATGCGCCGGGTGCTCGAGTCGTCGGCGGGGATCCACCCGGCGCCCGTAGGCGGGACCAGCCGCTCGTCGACCGGGTCGGCGCGGTGGATCGTCCACGACTGGGCCACGGTGCGACCGTGCTCGCGGGCGATGCGCTCCGCCTCGGCCTCGAGCGCGTCGACGACGGGGCCGCCGTTCTCGTGCTCCTCGGTCATCATCACGTCGATCTCGCACGACTCGCGGGTCGTCTTGTCGATGTCGACGCGGCAGGCGCCGACGATCTCACCCCCGACGCGCGCGATCGCCCCGAGCATCACCCGGTACGGCGTCTCCTGCGCGCGGGCGCGGAACTCGACCGCGGAATCCTCGTGCAGGTCGGTGCCGGACCAGCGCTGCCACGCGTCGTTGCCGATCTCGACCATCGCGAGGAAGCCCTCGGCGTCCGGGGCGTCGAGGGTCGTGGGCACGATCAGAGGCTCGATCACAACGTCCATCACAGCTCCTTCTTCCACTCGCCGGACGTGGCAGCCGGGACGAACCCCACGGCCTCGTTCACGTCCAGCATGTAGCGGTTCTCCTCGGCGTTGAAGGTCATCACACTCGGCGATGTCGGCACGAGCTCGTGCCAGCGGATCAGCCCGAGGCACTTCACGATGGTGCCCAGGCGGTGCCCGCGGTGCTCGCGCAGCACCAGGGTGCCGTAGTTCTCGGATCGGCGCGAGCGGTCGCGTCCGATCACGATCTCGTTGAAGGCGACGATCGCACCGGTGGGCTCATGGACCACGGCGGCGACCGCCATGATCTGGCCGGCATCGGCCTTCAGCTTCTCGCGGTACCGGATGCGCTCGGCGTCCCACGTCTCCTCCTCCCATTCGAGGTCGCCGCTGGGGACGTCCGTCGCCATCCGGGAGACGGCGTAGGCGTAGGTGTCGACGTACTCCTCCGGGGTGGGGTTCTGCCACCACACCGGGCGGTAGTCGGGGCCGGCCTTCTCGAGCGATTCCGCGAGCATGCGCTCGGCGTGCTCGAGCGAGTTCGAGAACTCGAAGACGCTGCAGCGCTCGACCTGTCCCAGCGTGTAGCCGTGACGGAGCAGCAGCTGCGTCGATGCGGCATCGCGGGCGACGGAGCCGAAGCCGGCGGGGGAGGGCAGCTGCTCACCGGTCAGCCCGGCGCGCAGCAGGTTGAAGGAGTTGAGCACGGTGCGGCCGTGGTCGCGGGCGAGGCGGTCGGCGTGATCGAGGAGCGCGTCCTCGATGCCGCGGCCGCGCTCGTCCGGGGGCACGTGCACACCGGCGTACGCGTTCTTCTCGCCCTCCCGCTGGTACTCGAACAGCAGGGCTCCGACGATCCGCCCGTCCTCGCGGGCGACGTGGACCTGCCGGTCGGTGTATGCGGTGGCGTGGAGCGCGACGAGCCACTCGGCGGGCTCGCAGTCGAAGAGAGTGGTGCCGGTGTCGTACCGGGTGGATGCCGTCATGATGTCGGCGGTCGCGCGCAGATCGGCGGCCTCGGGCACGTCGATCGCGGGCGGGAAGGTCAGCGCGTCGATGCGCAGACCGGGGATGTCGATCGTGTCGAACATGCGGGGTGGTGCTTCCTTCCGGGAGGAGGATCGGGCCGGGCGGGTTCGTGCCCCGCCCGGCCCGGATGGGATGTGTCAGCGGATCTGCTGGCCGAACAGGGCGATGGCGCGTGCGCGGTCGAGCTCCAGCTGGAGCATCACCCGCTCGCGCTCGAGCCGGCGTTCGTGCAGTTCCGTGGTGGTGAGCTGCCCTTCCACGGGGCGGGTGCCCCAGAGCAGCAGCTTGAGACCGAGCCACATGGCCACCCGGTCCGGAAGCGAAGTGCGTGCGGTGCGGTTCTGCAGCGACTGCGCTATCCGAGGGGGACCCGGCGGTTGCGGCGGATGCGACGTGCGCACCGCCTGAGCCTCGGCGAGGTGAGCGTTCATGGTGATGTTCTCCGTGGTCTGGATGGATCGTTCGGCGGATGCGACGGTCGGAATCGGTGTGGTGCGCGTGGTGGACATGGCTGTCTCCTCGGTGTGGCCCCCGGACGGGGGCGTGGATGGATGGATCCCCGAGACGGGGGGATGACGGATCCTGCGAAAGAGGATCCGGGCTGGGGAGCGCGACGACCGACGACCGCGGCCGGGGGCCGGGCGGAGGCGATCGACGCGTCAGCGGATCGGGCGTGCCGAGGGCGATCCCGCCGAGCAGGGCTCAGGCAGGTGCCTCAGAGGGCAGACCGGTGGTGCGAGACGTCAGCCGATGGCTGCCGTGCGCCGCGCGGCAAGGCCGAGGGCGCGTCGCACATCGACGCCGAACGCAGAGAGATCCGAGCTGCGGATTGGGGTGAGAATGGTGATCATCTGCGCCCCTCCTCTCGTATTCGCGTGGGTCGCGATTCCCGACAGTAGAGGCGGCATTCAGGCTTCGTCAAGACTTCTCCCGGGCGTGTCGCAGATTCCCGCGTGTGCGATCGAGGGCGCGCGACCCCGTCAGGTAGCGTGAAATCCGCATGATCACGGGGCCCGGGAAGGAGCGCGGATGCATCTGAAGAGCCTGACGCTCAAGGGCTTCAAGTCGTTCGCCCAGCCGACGACTTTCGCGCTCGAGCCGGGCGTCACCGCGATCGTGGGCCCCAACGGATCCGGCAAGTCGAACGTCGTCGATGCGCTCGCGTGGGTGATGGGCGAGCAGGGGGCCAAGACGCTGCGCGGCGGCAAGATGGAGGACGTCATCTTCGCCGGCACCGCCACGCGCGGGCCGCTCGGGCGCGCCGAGGTGCAGCTCACGATCGACAACGCCGACGGCGCGCTGCCGATCGAGTACAGCGAGGTGACGATCAGCCGCACCCTGTTCCGATCCGGCTCCAGCGAGTACGCGATCAACGGCGAATCGTGCCGTCTGCTCGACGTCCAGGAGCTGCTGAGCGACTCGGGTCTCGGTCGCGAGATGCACGTGATCGTCGGCCAGGGTCGTCTCGACGCGGTGCTGCAGGCCACCCCCGAGGACCGGCGCGGGTTCATCGAGGAGGCGGCCGGCATCCTCAAGCACCGCCGCCGCAAGGAGAAGACCCTGCGCAAGCTCGAGGCGATGGAGACGAACCTCACGCGCCTCAGCGACCTCGCCGGCGAGATCCGGCGGCAGCTGAAGCCGCTCGGGAAGCAGGCCGAGATCGCCCGCGAGGCGCAGACCATCGCCGCCGTCGTGCGCGACGCGCGTGCCCGCCTGCTGGCCGACGAGGTCGTGCAGTTGCGCGCCGCGCTGGCCGATCACGCGCGCAGCGAGCAGGAGCGCAACACCGAGCGCATGGTGCTGCAGGACGAGGTGGATCGCGTCCGCGCCCGGATCGCGCACCTCGAGCGCGAGCAGAACGCCGAGGTCGTCGACGCCGCCCGGGGAGTGGCCTTCGGCCTCGAACAGGTGCAGGAGCGCATGCGCGGGCTCTTCACCCTCGCCAATCAGCGCCTGGCGCTGCTCGGGGCCGATGACGACCCGAACGCCGGCGTCATCACCGTGTCGCAGAACCGCATCGACGCCGCGCGGGAGGAGATCACCCGCCTCTCGGACGGCCTCGCCGAGGCGCAGGACGCCGTGCAGGAGGCGGGGCGCGACGTCGCCCGCGCCCGCGCCGAGCTGGACGCGCTCGACACCGAGATCGCGGCGCAGAGCGCCCTCGTATCCGAGCACGACATGCGCCTGGCCGCGTTGCGGGGTGCGGCCGACGCGGCGCAGTCGGGCCTTGCGGCCGTGCGCGGCGGTGTGCTGCGACAGCAGAACGCGCTCGATGCCGCCGACCAGCGTCGCCTCGAGGCCGCCGACGAGCTGGAGCGCATCGATCCGGAGGAGGGATCCGCCGCCGGATCCGCCGCCGAGCATCAGGCCGCCTACGAGGCGGCGCAGCGCGAGGCCGCCGACGCCGAGGGCGAGCTCGAGAGGATCCGAGAGGCGCACCGCTCGGCCGAGCGCGAGGGTGACGCCCTCACCGCGAAGGTCGCCGCGCTGTCCAGCATGCTCGACGTCAAGAACGGCGCCGCGGCGCTCCTGACCCGCGGGGGGCCGGGCGTGCGCGGGCTCGTCGGCGACGCGGTGCAGGTGGACGCGGGGTACGAGGCGGCCATCGCGGCCGTGCTGGGCCCGCTCGCGGAGGGCCTGCTCGTCGACTCGCGCGATGCCGCCTTCGCCGTCGCGGCCCAGGCGGGCGAGTTCGGGGTGGTCGACATCGTGATCGCCGACGCCGGCGACGCCGGTGCCGCTCTTCCGGCGGTCGCGGGGGTCGTGGCGGCCCGTGAGGTGGTGAGCGCGCCCGACGGCGTGCTGCGGATCCTCGCGCATGTCGCGGTCGCCGATGATCTCGCCGCCGCCCGTGCGGTCTTCGAGGCGGAGCCCGATGCGGCGCTGACCGTCGTGACCCGCGCCGGCGAGGTCTGCACGGCCCAGACGGTGCGCGCGGGAACCGGCGAGCGGTCCCGCCTGGAGCTGCAGGCCGAGCGCGACGGCGCCGCCGCGCGTCTCGCGGAGGTGCGCGTGCAGGTGGACGAGCTGACGGTGCTGCGTGCCGAGGCGAACGAGCGCCTCCAGACGGCTCGCCGCGTCGCCAAGGATGCGCTGCAGCAGCTGCGCGAGCACGACGCGCAGCTCGCCCAGCACGCCGAGCGTCTCAACAAGGCCACCATCCGCCACGAGGCCGCGGTCGCCGAATGCGAGCGACTGCGGTCGGGGCTCGCCCAGGCGCAGGGCGCGGTCGCCGAGGCCGAGGCGAAGGCGCAGGCGGCTGCCACGGAACTCGACGCCGCGCTCGGGCAGCCGCGGCCGATCCTCGATGCGTCGTCGCGCGAGACCTTCGCCGCCGCCCTCGAGACCGCGCGCGAGAAGGAGATGCGCGCCCGCCTCGAGGTCGAGACGCTCCGGGAGCGCATGCGCTCGGCCGAGTCGCGCGCCACGGGCCTCGAGCGCCAGCGCGAGCGCGAGCGCGAGGCCGCCGAGGCCGCGGCGCGCCGCGCCGTGCTGCGTCGCCGCCAGCGCGAGATCGCCGAGGGCGTGGCGGCGGATCTCCCGCTTGTGCTCGACTCGGTCGACCGGTCGGTCACCGAGGCGCGCATGGCGCTGGCCGAGGCCGAGAGCGCGCGGGCCACCGTCACGGCGGAGCTGCGCGACCTGCGGGTGGCCGAATCCGGCCTGCGAGAGCGCCTCACGGGGCTGACCGAGAGCGTCCACGGCCTGGAACTCCAGATCCACGAGAAGAAGGTGCACCTGACGAGCCTCCTCGAGCGGGTGGCGAGCGAGCTCGGCCTGGGAGAGGAGATCCTGGTCGCGGAATACGGCCCGGATCAGCCGATCCCGCGCGATCCGGTCGACCCCGCACCCGGCGACGGTGAGGAATATGCCGAGGACGGCATGCCCGCGACCGTTCCGTACGACCGCCGCATGCAGGAGCGCCGTCTGCGCGACGCCGAGCGCAAGCTGGCCCAGCTCGGACGGGTCAACCCGCTGGCCCTGGAGGAGTTCGCCGCGCTCGAGCAGCGCCACAAGTTCCTCACCGAGCAGCTCGACGACCTCGTTCAGACCCGCAAGGACCTGATGACGATCATCGCCGACCTCGACGAGCGGATGCAGCTGATCTTCGCCGCCGCCTTCGAGGACACCAAGGCGGCGTTCACCGAGGTCTTCCCGATCCTGTTCCCCGGGGGCACGGGGTCGATCTCGCTGACCAAGCCCGACGACATGCTGACCACCGGCATCGAGGTCTCCGTGCGCCCCGTCGGCAAGAAGATCGAGCGGTTGTCCCTGCTGTCCGGCGGCGAGCGGTCGCTGGCGGCGGTGGCGTTCCTCACCGCGATCTTCACCGCGCGCCCCAGCCCCTTCTACATCCTCGACGAGGTCGAGGCGGCGCTCGACGACGCCAACCTCGGGCGACTGCTCGGCGTGTTCGAGAAGCTGCGGGTGTCCAGCCAGCTGCTCGTCATCACGCACCAGAAGCGCACGATGGAGATCGCCGACGCGCTGTACGGCGTCTCGATGCGCCAGGACGGCGTCTCGGCCGTCGTCGGTCAGCGCATCACCGAGCGCGGCGCCGCCGAGCGCGTCGAGCAGGTCGCCTCGTGACCCCGGCGGAGGCATTCGACGAGATCGCGCCGCGGCTGCGACGCCGCCCCGACATCGAGGCGCACGATCTCGTCGCCGCGGACGCGAGCGATCGGCTGATCCTGACCGAGGCGGGTTCACCGCAGGGCGAGGTCGCCGTCATCGGCGATCGGTACGGGGCGCTGACGCTCTCGCTGCTGCGCACGGATCCGGGCCTGCGGATCCGGGTGCACCAGGACGCGCTCACGGGGGAGAGGGCGCTGGCCCTCAATGCGGCCGACCTCGGGGTCTCCCTGGAGCGGGTGACCTGGCACGATCTCGACCCGTCGCTGGTGGCGGGGGCCGGCACGGCCCTCCTGCAGCTGCCGCGATCGCTGGATGCGCTGGACGAGATCGCGGGCGTGGTCGCCGGCGCCGGTGCGCGGCTGGTCGCGGGCGGCCGGATCAAGCACATGACGGTGTCGATGAACGACGTGCTCGCGCGGCACTTCGGCCGCGTCGACGTCAGCCGCGCGGCGAGCAAGTCGCGGGTGCTGCACGCCGGCGAGCCGCTGGCGCGCACCGCGGGCGTCTGGCCCCGTCGCGAGCATCACGCCGACCTCGGGCTCACCGTCTGCGCGCACGGGGCCGCATTCGCAGGCACGTCGGTCGACATCGGCACGCGCTACCTGCTGACCTTCCTCGGCGACATGCGCCGGGCGGAGCGGGCGATCGACCTCGCCTGCGGCACCGGGGTGCTCGCGACGATGCTCGCCACGGCGCAGCCTCGCGCCCGCGTCGTCGCGACGGATCAGTCCGCCGCCGCTGTGGCCTCGGCGCGCGCGACCGCCGAGGTCAACGGTGTGGCCGACCGGGTCGAGGTGGTGCGCGACGACGGGCTCGGCGCGCAGCCGGACCGCTCGGCCGACCTGATCGTGCTGAACCCGCCGTTCCATTCCGGCGCCGCCGTCACCGAGGAGATCGCCCCGCGGATGTTCGCCGACGCCGCGCGCGTGCTGACGGCCGGTGGCGAGCTGTGGTGCGTGTTCAACTCGCACCTCGCGTACCGCCCGCTCCTCGAGCGCACCGTCGGCCGAACCCGTCAGGCGGGCCGCAACGCGAAGTTCACGGTCACGGTCTCGACGCGCCGGTAGCGCGGCACCCGCCGGGAGCGCTCAGCGCGCCGCGCCGACGACCTCGTCGTAGAGCGCACGGGTGCGCTCGGCGATCGCGAGCCACGAGAACTCCTGCTCGGCGCGCTGGCGACCGGCCTCGCCCAGCCGACGGGCGCGATCCGGATCCGAGATCATGTCGGTCAGCGCCGCGGCGAGATCGCGGACGAACGTCTCCGGGTCGGTGGGCGTGCCGGTGCCGTCGTCGAGCTGATCGAGGGGCACGATCGTGCCGGTGATGCCGTGCGCGACGACCTCGGGGATGCCGCCCGTGGCCGTGCCGACCACGGGAGCGCCGCAGGCCATCGCCTCGAGGTTGACGATGCCGAGGGGCTCGTACACGGAGGGGCACACGAACGTCGTGGCGGCGCTCAGCAGCGCGCACAGCTCGTGGCGCGGCAGGTGGCGGTCGATCCACACCACGCCGTCGCGGGTCTCGCGCAGCTCGGCGACGAGGCCCTCGACCTCGGCCATGATCTCGGCGGTGTCCGGGGCGCCCGCGCACAGCACCAGCTGCACTTCCGGCGGCAGGAGACGCGCTGCGCGGAGCAGGTACGGCAGGCCCTTCTGCCGGGTGATGCGACCCACGAAGACGACCGACGGGCGGTCGGGGTCCATGCCCAGCGCGCGGACCGTGTCCGGATCCTCGACGCGGGCCCAGGAGCTCAGATCGATGCCATTGTAGACGACCTTGACGCGCTCGGGGTCGAGGTCGGGGTACACCCGCAGCAGGTCGAGGCGCATGCCCTCGCTCACCGCGACGACGGCGTCGGCCGACTGCAGGGCGTCGCGCTCGATCCAGCTCGAGAGCCGGTAGCCGCCGCCGAGCTGCTCGGCCTTCCACGGGCGCAGCGGCTCGAGACTGTGCGCGGTGGCGATGTGCGGGATGCCGTGCAGCATCTTGGCGACATGGCCCGCGAAGTTGGCGTACCAGGTGTGCGAGTGCACAAGATCCGCTCCGGCGGCGTCGCCCGCGATGGCGAGGTCGACGCCCATGGTCTGCAGCGCGCCGTTGGCCTGCGCGAGCTCGGCGGGCACCGCGTAGGCGGTCGCACCCTCCTCCTCGCGCGGCGCGCCGAAGCAGCGCACAAGCACCTCGAGGTCGGATCCGCCCGTGAGGCGCAGGGCCTTCACGAGCTCGGCGACATGGACGCCGGCGCCTCCGTAGATCTCCGGCGGGTATTCACGGGTGAGCAGGTCGACGCGCATGAGGTCAACCTAGCGCGAGGCCCGCGTCGCCGGCGCCCCCGGGCGTGCGCGAGCCGTGCCCGCCAGACAGGTGAGAACATGGGCGACGCGGCCCGAATCACCGCCCACAAGATGGCGGAATGACACTAGTGTCAGGCGTATGGCAGCGGCGACGAGGAAAGTGCTGGGAATCGTTCTCGCGGGCGGTGAAGGAAAGCGGCTGATGCCCCTGACATTGGATCGGGCAAAGCCCGCGGTCCCGTTCGGCGGCCATTACCGGCTGATCGACTTCGCGCTGTCGAACCTGATGAACTCGGGCCTGCGCCAGGTCGTTGTCCTCACCCAGTACAAGTCGCACAGCCTCGACCGTCACATCTCGCAGCTGTGGCGGATGAGCGGCATGTTCAACTCGTACGTCGCGTCCGTTCCCGCGCAGCAGCGCCTCGGCAAGCGGTGGTACCTCGGATCGGCCGATGCGATCCTGCAGAGCCTGAACCTCGTCTACGACGAGAAGCCCGACTACATCGTCGTCGTCGGCGCCGATCACGTGTACCGCATGGACTTCGAGGCCATGCTCGACGCGCACATCGCGTCCGGTGCCGAGTGCACGGTCGCGGCCATCCGTCAGCCCATCTCTCTCGCGAACCAGTTCGGCGTCATCGACGTGAACCCGGACGCGCCCGACACCATCCGCGAATTCCTCGAGAAGCCGGCATCGCCCCAGGGCCTGCCGGACTCGCCGGGCGAGGTCCTGGCCTCGATGGGGAACTACATCTTCACGGCGGACGCCCTCGTCGAGGCCGTGCTCGCCGACGGTGAGCGCACCGAGTCCAATCACGACATGGGTGGCGACATCGTCCCCTATTTCGTCGAGAAGGGCACGGCCGGCGTCTACGACATGAAGAACAACGACGTGCCCGGAAGCACGGCACGCGATCGCTACTACTGGCGCGACGTGGGCACCATCGAGTCGTACTTCGACGCGCACCAGGACCTGATCTCGGTGCTGCCGATCTTCAACCTGTACAACAACGAATGGCCGATCTTCAGCCGCCAGGACAACATGCCTCCGGCGAAGTTCACGCGTGACGCCCGCGGCACCCTCAGCACGGTGATCGACTCGATCGTCTCCCTCGGCACCGTCATCTCGGGCGCGCACATCGAGCGCAGCGTGGTGGGCACCCGCGCGGTCGTCGACTCGGGGGCGATGCTGACCGATTCGATCGTGTTCGACGACAGCTGCATCACGAAGGGCGCCACGGTGCGCAGGGCGATCCTCGACAAGAACGTGGTGGTCGAGCCCGGCGCGACGGTCGGTGTGGACCCCGAGCTGGATCGCCTCCGCGGATTCACGGTGACCGACACCGGGATCACCGTCGTCGGCAAGGGAGTGCACGTCACCCGCAGCCCCACGGCGCGCTGAGCGTCGGCCCGGCACGCCGGGCGACATAGGCTGGATCCATGGCTGAGAAGTGGTCCCTGGGTCGCGCGCTGCGCGGTGTGTTCGTCCGTCCGACGATCGACGAGGACACGTGGGAGACCCTGGAGAGCGCCCTGATCCAGGCCGACTTCGGGCCGGACATCACCGAGACGATCGTCGAGCAGCTGCGTGCCGACGTCGAGCGCTTCCGCACGACCGACCCGCGCGACCTCAACCGCATGCTGCAGGAGACGCTCGAGGAGCGCTTCGCGAAGTACGACTCGACGCTGAAGCTCACCGAGCGCCCGGCCGTGGTGCTCGTCGTCGGCGTGAACGGGGTCGGCAAGACCACCACGATCGGCAAGTTCGCGCACTTCCTGCGGCGCTACCAGCGCTCGGTCGTCGTCGGCGCCGCCGACACCTTCCGCGCGGCGGCCGTCGATCAGCTCGCGACCTGGGCCGAGCGCGGCGGCGCGACGATCGTCCGCCCGGATCGCGAGGGGCAGGATCCGGCATCGGTCGCCTTCCAGACGATCGACTACGCCAAGCAGACGGGCACCGAGATCGTGCTCGTGGACACCGCGGGGCGCCTGCACACCAAGGGCGGCCTGATGGACGAGCTGACGAAGATCCGCCGGGTCATCGAGAAGCAGGCGCCGATCAGCGAGGTGCTGCTGGTGCTCGATGCCACCACCGGCCAGAACGGCGTGATGCAGGCCGAGGCGTTCCTCCAGCACGCCGGGGTCACGGGGCTCGTGATCTCGAAGCTCGACGGATCGGCCAAGGGCGGTTTTGTGCTCGCGGTGCAGGAGCGCACGGGCATCCCCGTCAAGCTGCTGGGCCAGGGCGAGGGCATCGGCGACCTGACCGGCTTCACCCCGCACGTGTTCGTGCAGGCGCTCGTCGAGGGCGCCGTCGACTAGGAGTCGCGCATGCGCGATCGGAGCACGTCGAACTCGCAGCCCGGGTCGTCCGGGTCGAAGCCGTGCTCGATCAGCCAGCGCGCGGCCGTGAGGCTGCGCAGCGACCACCACGCGCGGATGACGTCGCGGTCGACATCCTCCCCGTAGCCGGCGAGCAGGTCGTCGAGGCGCTCCTCGTGCCCGAGGGTCAGGATCGCCAGATCGAACAGGGCGTCCCCGGGAGCGGCCTCCGACCAGTCGATGATGCCCGTGACGGCCTCGTCCTCGACGAACACGTGCGTGATCTGCAGGTCGCCGTGGATGAACACCGGGCTCCAGGGCCGCAGCGCCGCTTGCGCGATCTCGCGATTGCGCCGGATCACCTCGGCGGGCAGCACGGCGTTCTCGCGCAGCCACGCGCACTCGCTGTCGAGCTCTGCCTCGATGTCGCCGCGCCGCCGGCCCGGCCACGGCGGGACCGGCGCGTTGTGCAGCGTCCGCACGGCGGCGCCGGCGGCCGCCCAGGCGGCGGGCGACGCCGCCGACGGCGCCCCGAGGATGCCGAGGGCCATGCCGGGCACCGCCGCGATCGCGAGCACGGGCGGCTGGTGCCAGAGGATCGCGGGCGTCGGCACGGGTGCCAGCGCCATCGCGCGGGTCTCGACCTCGGCGTGGGCGGAGGCGACGTCGATCTTCAGGAAGACGTCTCCGACGCGGAGGGTCGCGCGCTGACTGTGGGCGACGACGACCTCGACCTCATCCATGCCGGCCATTCTCGCCGAGAGCCCGCCGACGCGCCACGGATCAGATCTCGACGACCTCGCCCAGCACAACGGTGCGGTTCAGGGGGAGGTTGAAGTGCTCGGCGGCGTCGACCGTGATGCGCGCCGTGGCGAGGAACAGCTTCTTCCGCCATGGCGCCATCCGCGGCTTGCGCCCCGCGCGGAGCTCGATCTTCGAGAGGTAGAACACCGCCTCGTCGAGATCGAGCCTGCCGCACGCCGCCTTGGGCGACACCAGCGACAGCGCGCGGGGCACGTCCGTCACCTCGGCGTAGCCGAAGTTGATCGTGACGTGGGTGATGCCGTCGGCCGGGTCACCGAGATCGTCGATGACGATCCGCTTCTTCGACGGCACACGCGGCACCGTGGCGATCTCGACGGACACGATCACGATGCTGGCGTGGCGGACGTGATTGTGCCGGATGTTGTCGCGCAGGGCGAGCGGCACGGTGGTCTTGCCGCGGTTCAGGAAGATCGCCGTCCCCGGCACCACCGCGATCCGCTCGGGATGGGAGTGGATCTCGGCGATGAATCCCTCCAGCGACCCCTCGATCTTCGTGCGCTTGTCGGTGACGACCCTGCGGCCCTTCTGCCACGTGGTCATGATCAGGAACGAGGTGAGCGCGATCGCGAGCGGCAGCCACGCACCGTGCAGGATCTTGGTGAGGTTCGCGCTGAGGATGAGGACTTCGAACGCGAGGATCAGGGCCGCCCCGCCCCAGAGGATCCACTTCGGGGTGCGCCACGACCGGGACGCCACGTAGAAGAACAGGATGGTGGTGATCGTGATGGTGCCGATCGCGGTCATCCCGTAGGCGTAGGCGAGCGCGGTGGAGGACTGGAAGGTGAAGACCAGGATCAGCACCGCACCGAGGAGGATCCAGTTCACCCACGGCACGTACACCTGGCCGTAGGTGTCGCGAGAGGTGTGCAGGATGCGCAGGCGCGGCAGATAGCCGAGCTCGGCGGCCTGCGTGGCCACCGAGAAGGCACCCGAGATGACAGCCTGCGACGCGATGACGGTGGCGAGAGTCGCGAGCAGGATCATCGGGATCCGCGCCCACTCGGGCACCAGGATGAAGAACGGCGACGCGAGGGCGGCCCGGTCGTGCAGCACCACGGCGCCCTGGCCGAAGTAGTTGAGCGTGACGGCCGGCAGCACAACGAACATCCAGCCGCGGCTGATCGGCTTGCGCCCGAAGTGCCCCATGTCGGCGTACAGGGCCTCGGCGCCGGTGAAGCACAGCACGATGGCCGCCAGCGCGAAGAAGGCGTACTGGAAGTTGCCCACGAGGAAGGCGAATGCGTACGTCGGCGACAGCGCCGCGAGGATCGTCGGCTCGGTGGTGATGCCGCCGATGCCCGCCACGGCGAGGGCCGTGAACCACACCAGGATGATGGGCCCGAACGCGCGGCCGACCACGTGGGTGCCGAACTTCTGGCTGATGAACAGGGCCACCAGCACCACCACGGCGATGGGGATGATCAGGCTGTCGAACGCGGGGTCGACGACCTTCAGGCCCTCGATCGCCGACAGCACCGAGATCGCCGGGGTGATGACGCCGTCGCCGAGGAACAGCGAGGCGCCGAACACGCCGAGCGCCGCCAGCAGGCCGGTCGATGCGGCCTTGTTCTTCGCGGCCCAGGAGCGCAGCAGAGTGATGAGGGCCATGATGCCGCCCTCGCCGTGGTTGTCGACGCGCATCGCGAGGGAGACGTAGGTGAGCGTCACCACGATCATGAGGGACCAGAAGATCAGCGAGACGACGCCGTAGACGTTGTCGGTGGTCACGGGGACCGGGTGAGGGTCGTCGGGGTTGAAGACGGTCTGCAGGGTGTAGATGGGGCTGGTGCCGATGTCGCCGAAGACCACCCCGAGCGCGCCGAGGACGAGCGCGATCCGGACGCGGTCGCGGGGGGCCGTCACCGGGATCGCCTTCGGGGCCTGGGCACGTTCGAGCAGTTCCGTCACGTCTGATGACCGTACGCCGGTGCGGAGGGACCCCTTCCGGGTCGCACGGAATGCACACGGCGGGCGCGGTCATCCTCACGGAATCCTCACGCTTTCCTCGCCGACGAGAGCGGCGAAGGCCACGATCGGCCCGATGCGGCAACACGCGGGCGGGCGCGTGACTACCGCGCGCGGGGCCGTGCTGGTTTCATTGGCCTATGGCGATCGAACACGACTTCTTCGGCCTTCTGGAATCCGGGCCGGACGGCTCGATCTTCTGGTCCGAGAACGTGGACCTCGGGGATCAGAACGTCACGGTCGATCTGACCGCGCCCGATCAGGACGACGTGTCCGCCGCCGCGCTCGACGCCGCCGCCTCGATGGTGTCCGCACTGGAGGAGCTCGACCGTCGTGCCCGCGAGGCGATGCTCGCCGAGGTCGACAATCGCGCGAGCGAGGTGACCGAGTACATCCTGATGCAGCAGGACACGCTGGGGGACGACCTGGAGGACTTCCTCGTCGACATCAGCACCGAGCCGGCCGTCGACATCATCCGGTCGCTGCAGCTGATGAGCATGACGATCCTGGCCGACGAGCACGGCGGAACCGACCCGTTCGCGGTGCTCGAATACGCGCTCGATCCCGACGCCGCCGACGACGTCCTGCTGGTGAACCTGTCGTCCGACGGCACCGTGCTGAACGTCACCAGCGCCGACTGACGCCGCCCGTCGGTCGCTACCGGGCCGCCCCTCGCGCGGCGATCAGCTCGCAGGTGAAGGCGTGGGCGGGATGGGCGAAGAGAGCCTCGGTCTCGCCCTGCTCGATGATGCGGCCGTGACGCATGACGGCGACGCGATCGCTGACGCGCCGCACCACCGCCAGGTCGTGCGAGATGAAGACGATCGTGACGCCGTCGCGGTGCTGCAGGTCGAGCAGAAGGTCGAGGATCCCCGCCTGGGTCGTCACGTCCAGGGCCGAGACCGGCTCGTCGCAGACGAGCACGTCGGGCTGCGCCGCGAGCGCGCGGGCGATGGCCACGCGCTGACGCTGGCCACCCGACAGGGACGCCGGCCGACGCCCGCGCAGCGCCGGATCCAGCCCCACGCGCTCGAGGAGCCCCGCGGGGGAGGGCGCGTCGCCACGGCGGGCGTGATCCAGGATCCGCTCGACGGTGTGGCGCGGATCGAACGCTCCCAAGGGGTCCTGAGGGACGAGCCGGATCCGCGGGGATCCCGCGCGCGTCACCGTGCCCGCATCGGGGCGCTCCAGGCCGATGAGCAGGCGCGCGAGCGTCGACTTGCCGGATCCGGATTCGCCGACGACCCCGAGCACCTCGCCGGCGCGCACACGCAGGTCGACGCCGCCGACCGCGGGCGTGCTGCCGGCGGGGCCCGGATAGCGCCGCACCAGGCCGGAGGCCTCGAGCAGGGGAGCACCGCCCCGCGCGGGGTGGTGCTTCGCCCCGCGCGGGACCGCATCCAGCAGCGCTCGGGTGACCGTGTGCGCGGGGCGGGTGAGGATCTGCGCGGACGGGCCCTGCTCGACGATCTCGCCGGCATCGAGCACGGCGATCCTGTCGGCGATGCGGGCGACGGCGGCGAGGTCGTGGCTGATCAGGATCAGGCCGGTACCCTCGTCGCGCAGGCGCCCCAGCAGATCCAGCACCCGCACGGCGGTCGTCGCGTCGAGCGCCGTCGTCGGCTCGTCGGCCACGATGAGCGGAGCCCCGCCCACGATCGCCGACGCGATGAGCGCGCGCTGCCGCATGCCGCCGGACAGCTCGCCGGGGCGCTGCCGGAGCCGCGCGGGCGCCTCGGGGCGACCGGGCCCGCCGAGCGGCAGTCCGGCCGCCTCGAGCGCGTCGAGCACCCGCGCGCGCCGTTCGCCCGGGGGCACCCGGCGGATCGCGAGCGCCTCGCCGACCTCGGCGCCGATCGTGCGCAGCGGGTCGAGGGACTGGAGGGCGTCCTGCAGGACGAGCGACACGGAGACGCCCCGCAGCGTGCGCCACTGCCGCTCCGGGAGGCGCCGTGCGTCGCGGTCGCCGACGGTCAGCACGTCCGCCGAGACGCGGGCGCCCTCGCGCGCCGAGAGGCCGAGGATCGTCCGCGCCAGCACGGACTTCCCGGCCCCGGATTCGCCGACGATGGCGAGGCACTCGCCGGGAGCGACGTCGAGGTCGATCCCGCGCAGCACGTCGGCACCGCCCAGCCGGACGCGCAGATCCCGCACGGTGAGCAGGCTCACGTCGCCTCCGATCCCACGCCCGATGCGCGACGCCCGAGCACGGTCAGCACGGCCGCGGTCGCGACGATCACCAGCCCGGGCATCACCGTCATCCACCACGCGGTTGAGATGTACACGCGCCCGGCGTTGAGCATGGCCCCCCATTCCGGCGAGGGCGGCAGGGCGCCGAGCCCGAGGAAGCTGAGCGCGGCCACCCAGACGATCGCCTGGCCCACCCCGAGGGTGGCCGTCGCCACGAGCGGCCAGAGGGTGTTCGGCGCGATGTGGCGGACGAACACGGTGACGGGCCCGGCGCCCTCGTGCCGCGCGTAGCGGACGTAGTCGCTGCGGGCGACCCCGCGCACGCGCGCGCGCAGGATCCGCGCGTAGCCCGGGGCCGTCGCCACGCCGATCGCGAGGATCGACGCCTGCGTGCCCGGGCCCATCACCGCCACCAGGAGCAGGGCGAGCACCAGCGTCGGCAGCGCGAAGAGCACCTCGACGACCCGCGCGATCGCGGCGTCGAGCCACCGCGGCCCGAGCGCCCCCGCGAAGCCGAGCGCCAGCCCGGCGGCGATGCCGATGCCGGTGGCGGCGAGGCCGATGCCGGCCGAGGCCGCGGCCCCGTGCACCACGCGGGTCAGCAGGTCGCGCCCGGACTCGTCCGTGCCGAACGGGTGCGCCCACGTCGGCGGGCGGAATGCCTCGGTGGGGGAGATGGCGAGCGGATCTCCCGGCGCGAGCACCGACGGGGCGAACACGGCGAGGAGGATCAGGATCAGACCGACCGCGGCCACGACACCGCCCGCGCCGAGGCGTCGCAGGGCGCTCACGAGCCCACCGCCAGCTCGGGCGCGCGCTCGGCGGACGGAGCGGCGGTGCGCAGCCGCGGATCGACGATCAGCTCGACGGCGTCGACGACCGTGACGACCACGATGTACATCACCGCGACCACAACGACCGTGCCGATCACCACCGGGACATCCCGCCCGAGCGCCGCCTCGAGCAGGAGCCGCCCGAGCCCGGGGCGCGCGAACAGCGACTCGACGATGACCGCGCCGCTCAGCAGATGCCCGAACGCCCAGCCCGACAGCGCCAGGGCGGGGAGGCTCGCGTGGCGCAGCGTGTGGGCGAGCAGCACCCGACCTTCGCTCGCGCCGCGGGAGCGGGCGGTGGTCGCGAACGGCGCCGTGTCGGCCTCGAGCAGAGCATCGCGGGACAGCTGGGCCAGGAACCCCGCGATGGGGATCGCGAGCGTCACCACGGGCAGGACGAGCCCCGCGGGATCCGATCCCGCGCTCGTGGCGGGCAGGACGCGCAGCGAGGCCGCGAACACGAGGATGAGCACCGCGCCGAGCCAGAACTGCGGCACGACCGTCGCGATCAACTCGCATCCCCGCAGCACCGCCACGGCGGCGCGGCCGATGACCCCGCGCCAGCCCGACCGGGCGCGGGCCATGGCCGCGAGGGCCGACCCGGCCAGCGCCAGAGCCCATGCGAGAAGCAGCGCCAGGGCCGCGAGCAGCAGGGTGCCGGGCAGCTGCCCGCCGATGAGGTCGGCCACGGGCTGGTGGCGGGCGTACGAGTCGCCGAGCTGGAAGGTCGCGACGCGCCACAGCTGGGTCGCGTACTGCGCGATCAGCGGCTGATCGAGGCCGTACGCCTCGCGCGCCGCGGCGACCGCCTCGGGGCCCGCCTGCGACCCGGGCCCGCCCATGATCGCCTCGAGGGGGTCGCCCGATGCCCGCAGGGCGAAGAACACGACCGTCGCGACGATCCAGATCACCAGCAGGGCGGATCCGATCCGCCTCGCGAGCCAGGCGAGGACGGACAGGGCCCGTCGGCTGTCAGCCGGCGATCCGCGCATCGACGAAGGTCGGCGTGGCCACCGTGCTGAGGGTGGCCACCCCGGTCACGCCTCGCGTGAGGAAGTGGTTCTGCTGGTCGTACAGCGGCAGGATCGTGAAGCTCTCGAGCACCCGGTGCTGCGCCTGGGCGTAGAGGTCGGCGCGCTCGTCGTCGTCCTGGGTCGCCGAGGCCTCGTCGAGCAGCGCATCCAGCTCGGGATCGGCGAGCTGGGCGTGGTTGGCGAAGTATCCGGAGGGCGCCGGAGTGATCGCGTCGGAGTGGTACAGCACCCGCAGCACCTCCGCGCCGACGCGCGTGTAGGGGGCGCTCACGGCCTCGTACTCGTTCGCGCCCAGCATCCCGTACCAGGTGCCGAGGTCGACGGGGGAGAGCTGCACGTCGAAGCCCACCGCGGCCTCGTTCGCCTGGATCTGCTCGAACAGCGACTGCTCGGCGGCCACCGACTGGTTCGTGCTCACGGGGAAGCGGACGGTCAGGCGCTTGCCGTCCTTCATGCGCACGCCGTCGACACCCTTCTCGGTCCAGCCGGCCTCGTCGAGGAGGGCGGCCGCCGCGTCGGCGTCGGTGGCGAAGAGAGCCTCGTCGGAGACCGCCATGGGCTCCGAGCTTCCCAGCGGCGAGTAGGAGCGCTTCGCGGTGCCGAGGTAGAGCGCCTCGATGCCCGGGTCGGGGTCGGCCGCGCGGATGAACGCCTCGCGCACCGCGATGTCGTCGAACGGCGCCTGGCCCGCGTTGAGCTCGATGCGGTTGACCGAGCCCGGCCGCGGGGCGTCGATGTGGGTGATCTCGTCGCCCGCCTCCGCCGCCACGATGTCGGACGGCAGGGGGTTGTCGATCACGTTCACCTCGCCGGAGGCCAGGGCCGCCTGGCGCGTGGCGGCGTCGGGGATGAAGCGCCACACGAGCTCGTCGAGGTGGGCGGCGCCGGAGTTCTCGAACTGCGCCGACGGCGTCGCGTAGTCGTTGTTGCGCACCAGGGTGACGTGCTGCTGCGGGACCCACTCGTCGACGATGAAGGGGCCGGTGCCGATCGGGGCGGCGCAGTTCGCCTCCATGCCGCGGCCGATGCCGGCGGGTGACTCGATCGCCGTCCACGGCATGCTGAGCGACTCGAGCAGGGCCGAGTCGGGCTCGGTGAGGTGGAAGCGCGCATGGGTGGCGTCGACGACCTCGACCTCGGCGACCTTCGCGACCGCGAGGTAGCCGGTCGAGGACATCGTGTCGGGGTTCTGCAGGTGCTCGACGTTGATCTTCACGGCCTCGGCGTCGAGCGGCGTCCCGTCGGTGAACTCGACGCCGCTCTTCAGCGTGAAGTCCCACGTCAGGCCGTCCTCCGAGACGGTCCACTCCTCCGCGAGCCACGGGGTCGCCGCACCGGACGCGTCGCGACCGACGAGCGGCTCCAGGTACTGCGAGCTGAGCAGGGCCTGGGGATAGTTGCCGCCCACGTGCGGGTCGAGGCAGTCGGGCTCGGCGTCGCCGGTCGCGTAGACCAGCGTGCCGCCCTCCTGCGGTTCGGCGGACGGACCGCTCTCGCCGCCGGTGGGGGCGCAGGCGGTCGCGATGAGGGCGACCGAGGCGGCGAGGACGAGCGCGGGCAGAGCACGGCGAAGCATGGGCACCTTCGTGGGGGATCGCTGTCAGCAGAGGATTCCGGACGGGATCCAACAATACGCCCGGTGGAGCGGCCGGGCGCCGCACGGCGAATTCGGGTGGCGCACGACACACCGGGTGGGGTTTGTCCCCCATTCAGGGGACACAAAGGTGGTCCGGGCGTACTCTTCGAGGGTGAGAGATGCGACCATCCTGGATCCGGAGCGGACGGCACTGAGTGTCACCGTGCTGCTCCGTGCGATCCAGGAGCTCGCGATGGCCACCACCCTCGACGACGTGGTCAGCGTCGTCCGTGTGGCGGCCCGAGAGCTCACCGGCGCCGACGGAGCCACCTTCGTGCTGCGCGACGGCGATCAGTGCTACTACGTCGACGAGAACGCCATCGAGCCGCTCTGGCGCGGCCAGCGGTTCCCGCTCGAGGACTGCGTCAGCGGGTGGGCGATGATCAACCGCGCCACCGCGGTGATCCCGGACATCTACGTCGACAGCCGCATCCCGCACGAGGCCTACCGGCCGACCTTCGTGAAGAGCCTGGTGATGGTCCCGATCCGGTCGATGGACCCCATCGGCGCCATCGGCAACTACTGGGCCGACGAGCACGAGGCCACCTCCGCCGAGGTGCAGCTGCTGCAGGCCCTCGCCGATTCGACCTCGATCGCGATGACCCACGTGGACATCCACCGCGAGCTAGAGGCGCGCAAGAAGGCGCAGAGCGAGCTCGCCCGCCTCTCGAGGACCGACGAGCTGACGGGCCTGCTCAACCGCCGCGGCTTCTGGGAGCACGCGGGCGCCGTGCTCAGCGACGCCGAGGCGGCCGGCCGAACGGCCGTGATGGCGTTCATCGACATCGACGGGCTCAAGACCCTCAACGACACCTACGGCCACGCGGCGGGCGACGAGGCGATCAGGGCGCTCGGGCACGCGCTCACGCGCATCGCCGGAGCGGAAGACGTGATCGCCCGCCTCGGGGGAGACGAGTTCGCCGCGATCTTCGTGCACCCGGACGTCGAGCTCGAGCGCCTGCGAGAGCGCATCGCCGACGAGATCGAGGCCAGCGGCGACGGCCTCGCCGCGAGCGTCGGGCTCTACGCCGTGAAGCCGGGCGAGGTGATCACGGTCGATGCGCCGCTGGCCCGCGCCGACGCGCTGATGTACGCCGAGAAGCGCCGCCGCAAGCGGGCCTCGCTGTATGCGCACGCGACTCCCGCGGTCTCGGGCCGCAGGTGACGCCGGTCGCCGTGACCGTACGCTGATCGCATGACCACTTCGCGCGCCGGCCGGCCCAAGGCATCGTCGCGCGAGGTGCTGGCGGAGGCCGCGAGCGAGCTCTTCCTCGAGAAGGGGTACGAGGCGACCTCGATCGCCGAGATCGCGGCGCGCGCCGGTGTCAGCCGCTCGAGCTTCTTCAACTACGCGACGTCCAAGGGCGCCCTGCTGTGGGGTGGGCTCGACGAGCGGCTCGACGCCCTCGAGCGGGATCTCGCGACGCTCCGCCCCGGCGCGGCCGTGCGCCGGGTCGCCGACGGCTTCGCCCCCGATGCGCTGGCGCTGGCCTTCGCGCACGCCGAGGCGATGGGGCTCGTGGACGAACTCGATCGTGAGGCCGCGCTGCGCCGATCCCGGATCGGCCGTGCGGTGTCCCGCGCGCTGCGGCGGGGCGGCGCCGACCCCCTGCACGCCGACGTCGCCGGTGCCGCGTACGGCGGTGCGGTGATCGCGGCCGTCGAGCGCTGGGCCCTCGCCGGCCCCGGTCGCAGCGACCTCGCCGCGACGCTCGAGTCGGCGCTCGGGGCGATCGCGCGCATCCCCGTCGACTGATCCTCCTCCCCGCCTCAGACGGCCTGCAGGAACCCGCCCTCCGCGTCGGCGGCGATCCGCGCGAGGTGTGGCGGGATCGCCCGGCCACGGGCGATCATCGACTGCGCCCACAGGCGCCCGGCGCGGTACGACGAGCGCACCAGCGGCCCGGCCAGGACCCCGAGGAAGCCGATGCGCTCGGCCTCGGCCTTGAACTCCACGAACTCCTGCGGCTTGACCCAGCGCGCGACGGGCAGATGCCGGGGAGTGGGGCGCAGGTACTGCGTGATCGTGATGATGTCGCACCCGGCATCGTGGAGGTCGTTCAGGGCGGCGACGACCTCGGCGGGCTCCTCGCCCATGCCGAGGATGAGGTTCGACTTGGTGATCAGCCCGGCGCTGCGCCCCTGCGTGATGACGCTCAGCGAGCGGTCGTAGTCGAAGGCCGGGCGGATGCGCTTGAAGATGCGGGGCACGGTCTCGACGTTGTGCGCGAACACCTCCGGGCGGGCCTCGAAGATCTGCCCGAGGAAGGCGGGGTCGGCGTTGTGCTCGTTGGCGAGGAGCTCGACGCCGGTGTTCGGGTTGAGCTCGTGGATCCGGCGCACGGTCTCGGCGTTCAGCCAGGCGCCCGTGTCGGGCAGGTCGTCGCGGGCGACCGAGGTGACCGTCGCGTAGCGCAGCCCCATGGTGCGCACCGACTCGGCGACGCGGCGCGGCTCGTCGACGTCGTAGTCGGCGGGTCGCCCCGTGTCGATCTGACAGAAGTCGCAGCGGCGGGTGCACTGCGAGCCGCCGATGAGGAAGGTGGCCTCCCTGTCCTCCCAGCACTCGTAGATGTTGGGGCAGCCGGCCTCCTGGCACACGGTATGCAGGCCCCCGTCCTTCACCAGCGACTTCAACGCGGTGTACTCCGGTCCCGTCTTCGCGGTGGTCCGGATCCATTCGGGCTTTCGCTCGATCGGCGTCTGGGCATTGCGCACCTCGAGCCGCAGCATCCTGCGACCGCCGGGGGCGGGTGCCGGTGCGGACCCGGGTGCGCCGCAGGCGCTCACCGGACCAGCTCCGGTGCGAGGGCGGCGGACAGGGCGGCCGCGATCGGATCCAGCATCTCGAGGGGTGAGACCGGCTCGCCGAGCACCTCGGCGATGGTCGTGACGCCCGCGTCGGCGATGCCGCAGGGGACGATCCCGCCGAACCCGGCGAGCGAGTTGTCGCAGTTCAGGGCGAAGCCGTGCATGGTGACGCCCCCCGCGACCCGCACGCCGATGGCGGCGATCTTCGCGGGCGCGGCGTCGCCCGGGCCCCCGACCCACACGCCGCTGCGGCCCTCGACCTGGTGACCCTCGACGCCGATCTCGTCGAGCGCGGCGATGAGGGCGCGTTCGAGCCGGCGCACATGTCCGACGACGTCGTTCGGCTCGGCCAGTGTCACGATCGGGTACCCCACGAGCTGCCCCGGGCCATGCCACGTGATCCGACCGCCGCGGTCGACCTCGATGACCGGGGTGCCGTCGGCGGGGCGGTCCTCGGGCCGGGTGCGCCTGCCGGCGGTGTAGACCGCCTCGTGCTCGAGCAGCAGCAGCGTGTCCGGGCGCTCACCGGCGCGGACCGCCGCGTGCACGGCCCTCTGCAGCTCCCACCCGCGGTGGTAGGGGACGTAGTCCGGCGCGAGGCCGACGCGGACGATGTCGAGCATGGGTCGGCTCCCTTGTGGGGTGGGGGTGGGTTGTTGAATCGCGTCCAACAATATGCCCGGTCGGCGGTCCTTCGGCGTCGAAACACCGTTCTGGTGTGGTCAGACCACAGGCGCTACGGTGAGTGCAGGCAACGAAAACAGAAAGCAGGAGATCCAGATGACCGGCACGATTCAGACCCAGGGCACGGTCCGCGGCGCGCGGATCGCGGGAACGCTCGCGATGCTGGCGGGCGCCGTGCTCGTCATCGCGGGCATCGTCGTGTGGGTGGTGGTGGCCACCCAGCTGCGGGCGGAGAACATCATCGTCCCCGACGACGCGATGGCCTTCCAGGGATCCACGGTCGGCGGCCCCTTCACCGCCTTCGTGCAGGCCGACATCATCCAGCACCACGCGCTCGAGGCGTCCAACGGCATGACCTACGCCCAGCTCGCGCAGGACGACCCGGTGCGCGCCACCATGATGAACGCCTCGTTCCTGCGGGCGTCGCTGTTCACCTCGGTCGTCTCCTTCGGCGTCGCCGCCTTCGCGATGGGCATGGGAGTCATCTCGGGCATGCTCGGATGGGGGCTGCGTCGCGTCGCCGCCGCTCGCGCCTGACGGCCGCTTCGAGCACCGAGCCCGGCCGGGTGATCCACCCGGCCGGGCTCTCGCGCGTCCGCCGGTAGAATCAGGGCATCATGGCTACCTTCGGCACGCTCTCCGACCGGCTCACAGAGACCTTCCGCAATCTCCGCACCAAGGGGAAGCTGTCGCCGGCAGACGTCGACGGCACCGTCCGCGAGATCCGTCGCGCCCTGCTCGATGCCGACGTCGCGCTCACCGTGGTCAAGGACTTCACCGCCAAGGTGCGCGAGCGCGCACTGGGCGACGAGGTCAACCGCGCGCTGAACCCCGCGCAGCAGGTCGTGCAGATCGTCAACGAGGAGCTCATCGCCATCCTCGGCGGCGAGCAGCGTCGCCTGCGGTTCGCCAAGAACCCGCCCACCGTCATCATGCTCGCGGGCCTCCAGGGCTCGGGAAAGACGACGTTCGCCGGCAAGCTCGCGCGCCAGCTCGAGAAGGACGGCCACACGCCGCTGCTGGTCGCCGCCGATCTCCAGCGCCCCAACGCCGTGAACCAGCTGCAGGTCGTCGCCGAGCGCGCGGGTGCCGCGATCTACGCGCCCGAGCCGGGCAACGGCGTCGGCGACCCCGTGCAGGTCTCGCGCGCCGGCGTCGAGTACGCCAGGCAGAAGCAGCACGACATCGTCATCATCGACACCGCCGGCCGCCTCGGCGTCGACGCCGAGCTGATGAAGCAGGCCGCGGATATCCGCACCGCGACGAACCCGGACGAGGTCCTGTTCGTCATCGACGCCATGATCGGTCAGGACGCGGTCAACACCGCGAAGGCCTTCCAGGACGGCGTCGACTTCACCGGCGTGGTGCTGTCGAAGCTCGACGGCGACGCCCGCGGCGGCGCCGCGCTCTCGGTGGCGTCCGTCACCGGCCGCCCGATCATCTTCGCCTCGACGGGCGAGAACCTCGAGGACCTCGAGCCGTTCCACCCCGACCGCATGGCGTCGCGGATCCTGGACCTCGGTGACATCCTCACCCTCATCGAGCAGGCCCAGCAGGCCTTCGACGAGGAGGAGGCGCGGCAGGTCGCCGAGAAGTTCGCGACCGACCAGTTCACCCTCGAGGACTTCCTCGCCCAGATGCAGCAGCTCAAGAAGATGGGCTCGATGAAGAAGATGCTCGGCATGCTGCCGGGCATGGGGCAGATGAAGCAGCAGCTCGATGACTTCGACGAGCGCGAGATCGACCGCACCGAGGCGATCATCCGCTCGATGACGCCCGCCGAGCGCCGCAACACCAAGGTCCTCAACGGCTCGCGTCGCGCCCGCATCGCGCGCGGATCCGGGGTGACCGTGACCGACGTGAACCAGCTGGTCACCCGCTTCGAGCAGGCGGCGAAGATGATGAAGACGGTCGCGCGCGGCGGCACCCCGAACATCCCCGGCATGGGTCCCGTCCCCGGCATGGGCCGCCCCGGCGCATCGGCCAAGCGCGGCAAGCAGGCGAAGAAGGGCGGCTCGCGGTCGGGCAACCCGGCCAAGCGCGCCGCCGAGAACGCCGGCATCGCCACCGCGCAGCCCACCGGATCGGGCTTCGGCCTGGGCGCGGGCGCCGCGCAGCCGAGCGAGGCCGACCTGGCCGAGATCCAGAAGCTCTTCGGCGGCGGTCGCTGACCCGCACCATCGCTCCGTGCGCGGAACGGCCCCGGGAGTCCGCTCCCGGGGCCGTTCTGCGCGCGCTCAGGCCGTGACGGGGGCCTCCACGCGCTCTCGCACGGCCGCGAGCTCGGCCCCGCGCTCGTCCTCGGTCCAGCCCAGCAGGCCACCGAGGGCGTCGGCGAGGCGCTCGAGGGTCTCGTCGTCGGCGCGGCCGGTGAACGCCAGGTCGGTGCGGCGCAGCACGACGTCGGCCAGACGCGCGACGTGCTCGTGGCGCACCATCCACTCCAGCTCGCGGGTGGTGAGCTCGTCGCCCAGCAGCGGCTCGTCGGGGGCCTCGGCGAGGAACGCGCCGACCTCCCTGGCGCGGGTGCCGTATCGCGTGAGCAGCAGGCGCGTGCGGGGCGAGTCCTCGCCGAGGTGCAGGCGGCGCCACGCGGCCTGGTCGGAGGGCGTGCGCGGGTAGTCCCGCCCGCCGCCGATGACCCGGCCCACGGTGCTCTCGACGCGCTCGAGGCCGAGCAGGCCCAGCACCGTGGACGCGAGGTGCTCGCCCAGCGCGCGGAACGTCGTCCACTTGCCGCCCACGAGGCTCACCAGCGGGACCGAGCCGCCGGCGCGGGGATGGAGCGGGTGATCCACCACGATGCGGTAGTCGCGGGAGACGAACCCGGGCGCCATGTCGTCGTGGCGGGGAAGCGGACGGATGCCGGCGAAGCGGTAGACGATCTGCGAGCGGTCGACCGCGATCGCGGGGAAGACGATCCGGATCAGGTCGAAGAAGTAGTCGACCTCGGCCTCGGTGCACACCACCGGCTCGCGCGGGTCGGCGTCGATGTCGGTCGTTCCCACCATCACCCGCCCCTTCAGCGGATAGATGAGCACGATGCGGCCGTCGGAGTTCTCGAAGAAGATCTCGCGCCCGCCCGTGGCCGCGAGCAGCTCGGGGTGATCGAGCACGATGTGCGAGCCCTTCGTGCCGCCCATAAAACGGGTGTCGGTGCCGAGGGCCGAGTTGGTGAGATCGGTCCAGGGGCCCGAGGCGTTGACGACGACCTCCGCCGCGACCGAGAACTCGTCGCCGGTGAGGGTGTCCCGCAGGCGCACGCCGTCGGCCGAGCGGCCCACCGCCTCGACGTAGTTCACGGCGCGCCCGCCCTCGGCCTCGCCGTCGAGCAGGACATCCAGCGCGAGGCGCTCGGGATCGTGCATCGACGCGTCGAAGTACGTGGCCGTGTATTTCAGGTCGGGGTTCAGCGCGGGCAGCTGCCGCAGCGACTTCCGCCTGCCGTGGAAGGCGTGCCGCGGCGCCACCCGCCCCGCGCCCGAGAACGCGTCGTAGAGCACAAGCCCCGCCTTGATCAGCGCGGCGCCGCGCTCGACCGGCGGACCGGAGCGATGGGTCAGGAACCGCAGGGGAGCGGTCAGGATCCCCGAGAATGTCGAGAAGATCGGGATCGTCGTGCGCAGGGGCTTGACGTAGTGCGGGGCGGTCTTCAGCAGCCCGTTGCGCTCCTGCACCGACTCCTTCACGAGACGGAACTCGCCGTTCTCGAGATAGCGGATGCCGCCGTGGATCATGTGGCTGGAGGCCGACGACGCGCCGGAGGCGAAGTCGCCCCGCTCGACGAGCAGCACGTCGACCCCCTGCAGGGCGAGATCGCGGAACGTCGCGATGCCGTTGATCCCGCCTCCGATGATCAGAACCTGCGCGCGACCGCGCTCCCGGATCGCGCCGACCTGCTCACGCTGCGTCATGGCGTCCCCTCTCCCTGGGCTTCTACGCCCTAGCCTATGGAGCCATGGACTACGTGGTCTCTATCGATCAGGGCACAACCAGCACGCGCGCGATGGTGTTCGACCGGGCGGGCCGCCCGCGGGCGACCGGTCAGCTCGAGCACCGGCAGATCTTCCCGCGCCCGGGCTGGGTCGAGCACAACGCCGCCGAGATCTGGACCAACACGCGCGAGGCCATCGGCCTCGCCCTGTCCAAGGCCGACATCACGCGGCACGACGTCGCCGCGGTCGGCATCACCAACCAGCGCGAGACGGTCGTTGTGTGGGACGCGAAGACGGGGCGGCCGATCCACAACGCCATCGTCTGGCAGGACACCCGCACGCAGGCCGAGATCGACGCCCTCGCGGCGGACGGCGGATCGGATCGCTTCGCCGACGTCACGGGTCTGCCGCTGGCGACCTACTTCTCGGCGACGAAGATCGCCTGGATCCTCGACCATGTCGAGGGCGCGCGCGCCCGTGCCGAGGCCGGGGAGCTGCTGTTCGGCACCACGGACACGTGGGTGCTGTGGAACCTCACCGGAGGCCCCAGCGGGGGTGTGCACGTCACCGACGTCACCAACGCGAGCCGCACCCTGCTGATGGATCTGCGCACACTCGACTGGCGCGACGACCTGCTCGAGGCCTTCCGGGTGCCGCGCGCGATGCTGCCGCAGATCCGCTCCTCGTCCGAGGTCTACGGGCACGCGGGCCCGCGGAGCCTGCTGCGCGAGACCCCCATCGCCGGCATCCTCGGCGACCAGCAGGCGGCGACCTTCGGGCAGGCCGCCTTCGACCGCGGCGAGTCGAAGAACACCTACGGCACGGGCAACTTCCTGATCCTCAACACGGGCGAGGACATCGTCCGCTCGCAGCACGGGCTGATCACGACCGTCGCCTACCGGCTGGGGGAGGAGGCGCCCCGCTACGCGCTCGAGGGGTCGATCGCGGTCACCGGGTCGCTGATCCAGTGGCTCCGCGACAACCTCGGGATCATCCGGAGCGCGCCGGAGGTCGAGACGCTCGCCGCCGGCGTGGAGGACAACGGCGGCGTGGTCATCGTCCCGGCGTTCTCGGGGCTGTTCGCGCCGCACTGGCGGCCCGACGCGCGCGGCGCGATCCTCGGGCTCACGCGCTACGCGACGAAGGCGCACATCGCTCGCGCGGCGCTCGAGTCGGTGGCGCTGCAGACCCGCGAGGTCATCGACGCCGTGTGCGCGGACGCCGGGGTCGGCCTCGAGGAGCTGCGGGTCGACGGCGGCATGGTCGCCAACGACCTGCTGATGCAGTTCCAGGCCGACGTGCTCGATGTTCCCGTGCTGCGGCCCGAGGTCGCCGAGACCACCGCCCTCGGCGCGGCGTACGCGGCGGGCCTCGCCGTGGGCTTCTGGTCCGGCCTGGACGAGCTGCGCGAGCTGTGGCGCGAGGACCGCCGCTGGGAGCCGTCGATGGACGCCGAGACCCGCGACGCGCACCTCGCCCGCTGGCGCGACGCGGTGCCGCGCACGTTCGACTGGGCCTGAGCCCCCGGCGTCAGACGCCGCGCAGCCGGTCGCGGCGCGTGGGGCCGTTGCGGAACTCGCGGATCAGCGAGCGCGCGACCTCGCGCAGGTCGCCGTCGGACGCCTCGGCCACGGCGAGCTGGCGCTGGTAGCTCGCGCCGCGATCCAGGATCGCCCGCAGCTCGGCGAACTCGTGCTCGCACTTCAGCTCGAGGGCGATCGGCTCCAGGCGCTCGATCGTCTCGCGCAGGTGCTCGCGCACGGGCACCTGCGTGCCCTCTCGGTCGATGATGATCCGCGCCTCGAGCCCGAAGCGGGCCGCGCGCCACTTGTTCTCGCGGACGAACCACGGCTGCAGCTCCGGCAGCTCGCGGCCCTCGTCGAGGTCGCGCGAGAACGACTCCACCAGCGTCTGAACGAGCGCGGCGACGGCGGCAAGCTCGGGCAGGGTCGACATGCCGTCGCACGCGCGCACCTCGATGGTGCCCCAGCGCGGGGCGGGGCGGATATCCCAGCGCACCTCTGTGGCGTCGGCCATCACACCCGTGCGCTGCATGTCCTCGAGGTACGACTCGTACTCGCTCCAGGTGTGCAGCGCCCAGGGCAGGCCCGCGGTGGGCAGCTGCTGGAACACCAGCGAGCGGTTCGACGCGTATCCGGTGCGCTCTCCCGCCCAGAAGGGGCTCGAGGCCGACAGGGCCTGCAGGTGCGGCAGGTACCCGGAGAGCGCGTGGATGATCGGCAGCACCTTGTCGACGTCCTCGACCCCGACGTGCACGTGGATGCCCCAGATCATCATGTTGCGGCCCCACCACTGGGTGCGGTCGATGAGCGTGTGGTAGCGCGTCTTGTCGGTCACCGTCTGGTCGAACCAGCGCGCGAACGGGTGGCTGCCGGCGCACATCAGCTCGATGCCGAGCGGGTCGGTCTGCTCGCGCACGGCCTGGATGGCGTCGGAGATGTCGTCGACGGCCGCGGCGACGGTCCCGCCGATGCCGCTGGTGATCTCGATGGTGTTGGTCAGCAGCTCCTGGGTGACGGTGTGCCGCTCGAGCGCCGTCGCCTCCTCGAGCGCGGGGACGATCTCGGGCGCGCGGCCCACGAGATCCCCCGTCTCCTCGTCCGCGAGCATGAGCTCCCATTCGATGCCGACGGTCGAACGGGAGGAGGTGGCGAAGGTGATCGTCATGTCGTCAGTGTGGGTGCCCGGCACGCCGCCCGGCAAGCTGTACGCGAGCGGCCGCGTCATCTGGCAGAATGGAGGGTCGGACCGGGTGCTCGACCCTCTATCCAGCATCCAGAGTCCTCCTATTGAGCTTCCGCCGGAGTGCACCCCACTACCTGGCGACTGGTTCGCTTCGTTTCCACACCATTCAGGAGAATCGTGGCTGTCAAGATCCGTCTGAAGCGCCTGGGCAAGATCCGTGCGCCGTACTACCGCATCGTCGTCGCCGACTCGCGCACCAAGCGCGATGGTCGCGTCATCGAGGAGATCGGCAAGTACCACCCCACCGAGGAGCCCTCGTTCATCGAGGTCGACTCCGAGCGTGCGCAGTACTGGCTGTCCGTCGGCGCCCAGCCGACCGAGCAGGTCGCCGCCATCCTCAAGATCACGGGCGACTGGGGCATCTTCAAGGGCGACAAGGATGCCAAGAGCACCCTGAAGACCCGCGAGGACAAGACCGCTTACGTCGCCGACTCGTCCAAGAAGTCGGTCGTCAAGCCCAAGGTCGAGAAGAAGGCCGAGGCCGCTGAGGCCCCCGCCGCCGAGGCCGTCGAGGCCGACGCCGAGACCGCAGAGTAATCGTGCTGGCCGCCGCGCTCGAGCACCTCGTCAAGGGGATCGTGGATCACCCGGACGACGTGCGCATCGATTCGTCCACCTCGTCTCGGGGGGACGTGCTCGAAGTGCACGTCCACGCCGACGACCGTGGGCGCGTCATCGGGCGCGGCGGTCGTACCGCGAAGGCACTTCGCACGCTCGTCGCGGCTCTCGCGGCGGGCAAGCGCGTCCGCGTCGATGTCGCGGACGACTGACATGACGGAAGCGAAGCCCGCCAAGAACCAGCTGCGCGTCGGTCGCCTCGTCAAGGCCCACGGCCTGAAGGGCGCCCTGAAGCTCGAGCTGTACACCGACGACCCCGACGGCCGCTTCACGCCCGGGGCCACGTTCACCCTGCAGGTGCCCGAGCAGTCCGAGTGGCACGGCAAGACCATCACGGTGCGCGAGTTCCGCTGGATGAACGCGCAGGCCGTGGTCTTCTTCGAGGGCGTCGACGACCGCAACGCGGCCGACACCCTGGTGCGCGCCATCCTCTGGATCGACGAGGACGAGGACGCCCCCGCCGAGGATGACGCCTGGTACGACCACCAGCTCATCGGCCTCGATGTCGTGCGCGACGGCGCCGTCGTGGGCACGGTGGCGCGTGTCGACCACTTCCCGGCTCAGGATCTGCTGATCGTCGCGTCCGGCGAGAACGAGATCCTCGTGCCGTTCGTCTCGGCGATCGTCCCCGAGGTCGACATCGCGGGAGGGCGCGTCGTCGTCACCCCGCCGCCCGGACTCTTCGAGGAGCTCGCCGACGAGCCGGCCCCGGCCGAGGCGCCCGCTGCGGACGAGCCCGCGGAGACGTCCGAAACCACGGACTGATCCCATGCGGATCGACATCGTCACGATCTTCCCGGCGTTCTTCGACGTCCTGGATGTGTCGCTGATCGGCAAGGCCCGCGAGAAGGGCCTCCTCGACCTGCGCGTCCACGACCTCCGCGACGCCACCCACGACCGTCACCGCACCGTCGACGACACCCCCTACGGCGGGGGAGCGGGCATGGTGATGAAGCCCGAGCCGTGGGGCGAGATGCTCGACGCGGTGCTCGGCGAGGACGCCGTGCTCGTGGTGCCGACCCCCTCGGGCGAGGTGTTCCGGCAGTCGCTCGCCCGCGAGCTCGCGCAGGAGAAGCAGCTCGTCTTCGCGTGCGGCCGTTACGAGGGCATCGACCAGCGGGTCATCGATCACTACGCGGCGCGCGGCCGCGTGCGCCTCGTGAGCATCGGCGACTACGTCCTGAACGGCGGAGAAGTGGCCTCGATGGCCATGATCGAGGCCGTCACGCGCCTCATCCCGGGCTTCATGGGCAATCCCGAGAGCCTCGTCGAGGAGTCCCACGAGGACGGCCTGCTCGAGTACCCGATCTACACGAAGCCCGCCGTCTGGCGCGACCTCGAGGTGCCGCCCGTGCTGCTGAGCGGCAACCACGGCGCCGTCGCCGCGTGGCGCAGGGAGCAGTCGCTCGAACGCACCCGCGAGCGCCGGCCGGACCTGCTCGGCGACTGACCGAGCCGGGCGTCTCGGCGCCGATGGCATCATTGTCCGGTGACCGACGCCCCGCTGCTGCTCGACCGGATCCGCGCCGCGGGCATGGACGACGTCGTCTCCGTCGAGGCGGCCACCGGAGGGCTCGCGGCCGAGGCCGGGATCGCCCGCCGGCGCGACGGCACAGCGCTGTTCGTGAAGACGTTCCCCGACCCGCCGGGGGATGACGCGTTCGCGACCGAGGCCGAGGGGCTCACCGCCCTGCGCGCGCTCGGGGGCATCGCCACGCCCGACGTGATCCTCGCGACCGAGGACCTGCTGGTGCTCGAGGCGCTCGCCCCGCGGCCGCGGGACGAGGCGTTCTGGCGCGACTTCGCGCACGCGCTGGCCCACCACCACACCGTGACCCAGCACAACCGCTTCGGCTGGCACCGTGACAACTGGCTCGGACGACGCCGGCAGCACAACGCGTGGACGGACGACGGCTTCGTGTTCTTCGCCGAGCGGCGCCTGCTGCGCTGGCTCGACGAGCCGCGCGTGTTCGCCGCGCTGGGCGATCGGGGCCGTGCGCAGCTCGAGCGCCTCTGCGCGCGGCTGCCGGAGATCCTGCCGGCGAGCCCCGCGTGCCTCGCGCACGGCGACCTGTGGGCGCAGAACGTCATGGCCACGGCCGAGGGCCGCCCGGCGCTCATCGATCCCGCCGTGTCGTACACGTGGGCCGAGGTCGACTTGGCGCACCTGTGGACGACCGCGCCGCCGGCCGAGTCGCGCGGTTTTTTCGATCTGTACGCCGAGCTGCGCGGGCTCGACGCCGGCTGGCGCGAGCGGATGCCGATCATCCAGCTGCGCCAGCACCTCGCCGTCATCGCCCAGTTCGACCCCGACTGGGGCGCCGCCGACATCGCCCGCGAGACGCTCGCCCGGTTCTGATCGCGGGCGAGGCCCTCAGACCACCTTCGAGGCGGTGACGACCGCGTTCTTGAACTCGGGCATGGAGGAGACGGGATCGAGCCGGTCGCTGGTGAGGAGGTTGGCGCTCGCGTCGCCGGGGAAGTGGAAGGGCAGGAACACCGTGTCCGGGCGGATGTCGGCGGTGAGCCCCACCCGGGCCTCGACGACGCCCCGGGGGTTGGCCAGGCGCACGGTGTCGCCCTCGGCGAGCCCGCGCGATCGTGCCGTGGCCGGGTGCAGCTGCGCGACGAGCTCCGGATCGGAGGCGGCGAGCTCGGCGACGCGGCGGGTCTGCGCGCCCGACTGGTAGTGCCCGAGCAGCCGCCCGGTGATGAGGCTCAGGTCGGATCCGGCCGGCGTCTCGGGGCGGGCGGCGCGCACCGCGATCAGCCGCGCGCGGCCGTCGGCGTGCGCGAACCCGTCGGCGAACAGGCGCGGGGTGCCCGTGCCGCCCCGCGGGTAGGGCCAGTGCGCCACGAGCCCCTCGTCGAGGGCCGCGTGGCTGAGCCCCGAGTAGTCGGCCGGGCCCCCCTCGGAGGCGCGGGCGAGCTCGTCGAAGACGACCGAGGGATCCGGATCCCAGCTCCCCGGGGCCTCGAGGCGACGCGCGAGCTCGGCCATCACCCACAGCTCGCTGCGGGCACCGGCGGGGGGCGGCACGGCGCGGCGCCGGCGCAGCACCCGGCCCTCGAGGTTGGTCATGGTGCCCTCCTCCTCGGCCCACTGCAGCACGGGGAGGACGACGTCGGCGAGAGCCGCGGTCTCGGAGAGCAGGAAATCGCTCACCACGAGCAGGTCGAGGCGGGCGAGTGCATCCCGCACCGACTGAACGTCGGGGGAGGAGACGACGACGTTCGAGCCGTGCACCAGCAGGGCGCGCACACCGCCGGGGCGACCGCTGGAGCGCAGCAGCTGCACCGCGGGAATGCCGGGCCCGGGGATGATGTCGGCGTCGACGCCCCACACCGCCGCGACGTGCGCCCGCGCCGCCGGGTCGTCGATGCGACGGTAGCCGGGCAGCTGATCCGACTTCTGCCCGTGCTCGCGGCCGCCCTGCCCGTTGCCCTGCCCCGTGAGGGTGCCGTAGCCGCTGCCGGGTGTGCCGGGCAGCCCGAGCAGCAGGGCGAGGTTGATCGCGGCCGTCGCCGTGTCGGTGCCGTCGGCGTGCTGCTCGACACCTCGGCCGGTCAGGATGTAGGTCGACTCCGAGGCGGCGAGCCGGCGGGCGAGGGAGCGGATCAGTCCCGCCGGCACGCCCGTGGCCGTCTCGGCGCGCTCCGGCCACCACATCGACACCGAGCGCCGCAGCGCGTCGAAGCCCGTTGTGCGCTGGTCGACGTAGGCGGCGTTGTGGAGCCCCTCGGCGATGACGACGTGGATGAGGCCCAGCAGCAGCGCGAGGTCGCTTCCCGGTACCGACTGCACGTGCAGCCCCGCGCCGTCGGCCGTGAGCTTCGCGGTCGAGCTGCGCCGCGGGTCCACCACGATGAGGCCGCCCCGCGCGCGGGCGCCCTGCAGGTGCGAGACGAACGGCGGCATGGTGTCGCCCACGTTCGAGCCGAGCATCAGGATCGTCGCGGCGGTGTCCAGGTCCTCGAGTGGGAACGGGAGGCCCCGGTCGATACCGAAGGCGCGGTTCGCCGCCGCCGCCGCGGAGGACATGCAGAAGCGGCCGTTGTAGTCGATGCGCGAGGTGCGCAGCGCGATCCGGGCGAACTTGCCCAGCTGGTAGGCCTTCTCGTTCGTGAGGCCGCCGCCCCCGAAGACGCCGATCGCGTCCCGGCCGCTCTCGGCCTGGATCTCCCGCACGCGCGCAGCGATGAGGTCGAGGGCCGCCTCCCAGGTGGTGGCGTGCAGTTCGCCGTCGTCGCCGCGCACCAGCGGGGCGGTGAGCCGGTCGGCCGCCGCGAGCAGTTCGGTCGACGTCCAGCCCTTGCGGCAGAGGCCGCCGCGGTTGGTGGGGAAGTCGCGGCCCGCCACCGCCGCGGGGAGGCGCTCTCCCGGCGTCGGGGTGAGCGTCATCGCGCACTGCAGCGCGCAGTACGGGCAGTGAGTGTCTGCGACGCGCGCGTCGAGGGCGGTCATGCCGTCGCCCCGAGTCGTGCGTCGATCAGCTCGGCGATGCGCGACTTGCAGCCGCCGCAGCCGGTGCCGGCGCGGGTGCACCCGCCGACCTCGGCGATGGTCTCGGCGCCCCCGTCCACGGCATCCTCGATGGCGCCGGCCGTCACGGCGTTGCACACGCAGATCGTCGCCTCTCGCCCGGTGGCGCGCGGGCCCTGATCCTCGTCAGCGTCGAGGCGCAGCAGCAGCGATCGATCGGCGGGCAGCTCGCCGCGGCGCCCGTAGAGCACGCTGAGCTCGGCGCCCGTGCGGGGCATCCCGACCGAGACGAAGCCGGTCAGCACCCCGCCCTGCGTGATCATCTTCACGTACGTGCCGTGCTCGGGATCGGCCCACATCGACACACCCGGCGGCGTCTCGCCGGACACCGCCGGGGCGAACGGATCGGCCGTGACGTCGCCGGCGGAGACGAGCTCGACCTGCTGTGCCTTCAGGGCGACGATGCCGGGGACATCCTCGGCGAACGAGGTCGAGGGGCGGCCGTCGAGTTCTTCGCGCAGGGAGCGCGCGAGGAACTCGGCCTGCCGCCAGCCCGGGCCGATCAGGCCGCTGGGGCCTCCGGGCACCTGCGCGTCGTGGAGGTGCACGGGGTCGGCGACGTGAGCGCAGTCGCCGATCGCGGCGATGTCCGGATCCGTCCACGAGCGCAGGCGGTCGTCCACCAGCACGCCCCGGTCGATCCGCAAGCCGGCGGCCTCGGCGAGCTCGGAGCGCGCCCGGACGCCGCAGGACAGGACGAGAAGGTCGCCCTCGGTGCGCCGGCCGTCCGAGCTCACGAGGGCGCGGAACCGGCGTGTGCCGCCGGCGTCCTCGCGGGCGATGACGGCCTCGGCCCGGGTGTGGGGGACCACATGGACCCCCGCGGCCTCGAGGGCCGCCGCCAGGACGGACGCCGATCCGCGGTCGAGCTGACGGGGCATCGGGATGGGGCCGAAGTGCGCCACCTGCGGCACGGCCCCGGCGCGCGCCAGCAGCAGCGCCAGCTCGATGCCGAGCACCCCGGCGCCCAGCACGACCACGCGCCCGCCGGTGGCGACGACCTCGCGCACGCGCTCGGCGTCGTCGGGGGTGCGCAGCACCACCACCCCGGCGGTGAGCGCCGTGTCGAGCCCGGTGGGGTCGGCACCGAGATGCTCCAGTCCGTCGAGGTGCGGCACCGTGGCACGCGCCCCGGTCGCCAGCACAACGCGATCATAGGGAACGCGGTGCCCGTCGCCGAGCGCCACCTCCTGCGCCGCCCGATCGATCGCCGTCGCCCGGACGCCCGTGAGCACCACCGCCCCCGCCTCGCGCAGCTCCGCCGTGTCGGCGATCACCAGATCGTCGCGCTCGAGCTCGCCGCTGGCGTACTCGGCGACCAGCACCCGGTTGTACGGCTCGCCGGTCTCGGCGCCGACCACCGTCAGGTGCACACGCCCCGCCACGATCTCGGGGAGCAGCTCTTCGGCGAAGCGCACACCGACCGGACCGAAGCCGATCAGCACGATGCGCAGGGGCGATGGCGTCACGGGGCCCTCAGATCCGGTGCCCGGCGAGCGAGGCGCGCGGCACCAGGTAGACGACGGCGGTGATCGCGAGCAGCACGGCGTAGGCGGCGATGAAGCCCCAGAAGGCCGCGCTGTAGCCGCCGGTCGCGGCCTTCGAGGCCCCGAGCACCTGCGGGATCAGGAAGCCGCCGTACGCGCCGATCGCGGCGATCAGGCCCAGGGCGGCGGCGCCGCGGCGCTGCGTGGACACCGCGTGCGGGTCGCCCGCCGTCGCCGCCCCACGGGCCGCGAAGATCGCCGGGATCATGCGGTAGGTCGCCCCGTTGCCCATGCCGGTCGCGACGAACAGCACAAGGAAGCAGCCGAGGAACACCCAGAAGCTGCCCAGCGGCAGGGTCAGGATCAGCGCGAGCGTCGCGAGGATCATCATCGAGAACGCGACCACCGTCATCCGCGCCCCGCCGAAGCGGTCGGCGAGCTTCCCGCCGTACGGGCGGGAGAGGGATCCGACGAGCGCGCCGAGGAACGCCAGCGACAGCGACGCCGCGCCCAGGTGGAACACCGAGAACTCGGGGAACTGGTCGGCGATCAGCTTCGGGAACACCCCGGCGAAGCCGATGAACGAGCCGAACGTGCCGATGTACAGCAGCGCCATGATCCACAGGTGCGGCTCGCGCAGCGCGGATGCGGCTCCCGCGAAGTCGGCCTTGGCGGAGGACAGGTTGTCCATGTACCGCCATGCGCCCCACATCGCCACGAGGATCGGAGGGATCCACATCCAGCCGGCGAGCTGGATGTTGAACGTGCCCGCGGCCCCCAGCGTGATGACGATCGGCACCAGCAGCTGCGCGACGGCGGTGCCGATGTTGCCGCCCGCGGCGTTCAGGCCGAGGGCCCAGCCCTTCTCCTTCTGCGGGAAGAAGTAGGTGATGTTCGACATGGAGCTGGCGAAGTTGCCGCCGCCCACGCCGCCCAGCGCGGCGATCAGCAGCAGCACACCGAACGGCGTCTGCGGATCCTGCACGGCGAAGCCGAGCAGCGTCGCGGGGATGAGCAGCAGGCCCGCCGAGACGATCGTCCAGTTGCGGCCGCCGAAGACGGCCACGGCGAAGGTGTAGGGGAAGCGCAGGGTGGCGCCCACCAGGCTCGGCAGGGAGATCAGCCAGAACGACTCGGTGGTGCTCAGCTCGAAGCCCGCCGCGGGCAGCAGCACCACAACGATGCTCCAGAGCTGCCAGATGATGAAGCCGAGGAACTCGGCGAAGATCGACCAGCCGAGGTTGCGGCGCGCGATCGCCCGGCCCTGCGTCGCCCAGAACGTCGAGTCCTCGGGGTTCCAGCCGTCGATCCAGCGGCCAGGTCGGAAGGTGAGCCGGGTGGTGCTCTCGGAGGTGGGGGTGGTGCTCATCGGGGTGGTGCTCAAGGTCGGTGCCATGGCGACTCCTTGGACGGGCAGCGGATGTTGCTCCGACGCTACGAGCCGCGTGTTTCGGGCCCGCTCGCGATCGGATTTCCCCGGCATCACCTTTCGCCCACCGGATCCCGCGCGTCGCGCTGAGAGGTTCGTCACACGCGCGAAACATGCGACGCCGTCACGGGTGCCGTGGTCCTTAGACTCGGGGGCATGGATGAGGCTGAGGTCGCCCTGCGCGCGGCCGTGATCACCGTGAGCGACCGATCGGCGCGGGGCGAGCGCGACGATCTGTCCGGCCCCGAGGCGGTGGCGGCGCTGCGGGTGGCGGGGTTCGACTGCCCCGACGCCGTGGTGGTGCCCGACGGCGCCGAGAGCGTCGAGAGGGCGCTGGTGGCGATGATCGCCGCGGGATCCCGCCTCATCGTGACCACCGGGGGCACGGGCCTCGGGCCGCGCGACGAGACGCCCGAGGGCACGCGCTTGGTGCTGGAGCGCGAGATCCCCGGGATCTCGGAGGAGCTGCGGCGGATCGGCGCGGCCGAGATGCCGTCGGGCATGCTCTCGCGCGGGCTGGCGGGGGTGGCGCGTGGCGCGCTGATCGTGAACCTGCCCGGATCGCCCTCCGGCGTGCGCAGCGGCATGCCGGTGGTGCTGTCCGTCGCGAAGCACGTGATCTCCCAGGTCGCGGGGGAGGACCACTGATGCGGTCACCCGTCGCGGTGCGACCGGGCGGAGGGTCGAGGTGACGGCCGCAGTGTCCGCCGTGCGGATAGCGCGCATCTCGGAGGAGCCCATCCGGCTCGCCGAGCACGTGGACGCCATCGACGACCCCCGGATGGGCGCCGAGACCTCCTTCGTCGGGCGGGTGCGCGACCACGATCCCGATGCCGCGGGTGCCGTGACGGCGCTCGAGTACACGGCGCACCCCGACGCGCAGACGGCCCTGTCGGCCATCGCCGCGCGCGCCGCCGAGGCGCACGGCGCGATCGTCGCGGTGAGTCATCGCATCGGGCGGCTGGAGGTGGGCGATGCCGCCGTGGTGATCGCGGTCGCCGCCGCGCATCGCGGCGAGGCGTTCGCGGCCTGCCGGGACATCATCGAGGACATCAAGCGCGAGCTGCCGGTGTGGAAGCGCCAGCTGGAGGCCGACGGCACCGCTGCGTGGAAGGGCCTCGGCGGCTGATTCCTTCCCCCCGCGCAAGAACCGCGCATTCTTCGGCGGTTGCGGGGGACAGGGGCGGCTCGGATGGGCGCATTCTCGAAACAGATCGGCTTTTCAGCGACGAAGAGCCGACAGATCGGAGGATCACATGTCCATCGCCGTCACCGGAGCCTCAGGACGACTCGGCTCCTTCGCCATCGACGCGCTCATCGCCCGCGGCGTCTCGCCGACTGACATCGTCGCGATCACCCGCACGCCGGAGGGCGTGCGCTTCCGCGACCGCGCCGTCACGGTCCGCCAGGCCGATTACAACGACCCCGCCTCGCTGGATCTCGCCTTCCGCGGTGTGGAGCGCCTGCTGCTGGTCGCCGGCACGGAGGTCGGGCGACGCCTCGCGCAGCACCGCAACGTGCTGGCCGCGGCCGAGAGGGCGTGGGTGGGGTGCCTGGTGTACACCAGCACCCTCGGCGCGGAGTCGGGCCACCCCTTCGTCGAGGAGCACCGGGCCACCGAGCTCGCGCTCGAGCGCTCGGTGATCCCCGCGACGATCCTGCGCAACGGCGCCTACCTCGACACCTACATGGAGCGCGCCGCGGCCGACATCGCGCGCGGCGAGGTCGTCGGCGGCAGCGGCCGGGTGTCGGCCGCACACCGCCGGGACTACGCCGATGCGGCGGCGGCGGCGATCCTGATCCCGCGCGCCGGGCGGGTGTACGAGCTCGGCGGGCGTCCGTTCACCGCCGAGGACTACGCACGGGAGCTCTCCCGGGTCTCGGAGCGCTCGATCGCCCTCCGCCGTGACGAGGACGACACCCTCGGCGACGTGCTCGCCACCGAGTCGACCGAGCTCAACGAGATGCTGGGGCACCGCCCCACAACGCTCGGCGAGGCCGTCGACCTCGCGGTGCTCGGGGCGCTCAGCGCGGCGTGACGGATCAGCCGCCGGCGAAGGGCGGCAGCACGTCGACCAGGCGCGCATCGCTCAGGGGGGCGTCGTCATCGCGCCGCTCGCCGTCGACGAGCACCGCGCATCGCGGCAGGATGCCGCCGAGCCCCGGGTACTGCGAGGCCAGGGCGGCGCGGAGCTCGCCGAGGGTCGCCTCGGAGCGCTCCTCCTCCGGGCGGCCCGCGGCCTCACCGGCGGCGGCGAAGTAGCGGACGCGCGTCACGCCGACCACGACTTCGCGAGATCGGTGACGTCGGCCACGGCGTTCTCGATGGCCTCGGGGGTGCCCCCGGCGCGGCCCGCGGCGAGCCCGGCGAGGAACGCCGTGAGCGGTGCCGCGGGGCGCGCGACGCCGTGGGCGACGTCCCGAGCGAGGTCGAGGATCAGCGAGACGGGCACCTGATCGGGGTCGAGGCCGAGCCGTTCGGCCGCGGCGCGCGTCCACTCGTCGAGAGCCTCGGGGGGAAGTGTGCGATCGGGCGTGCTCATGGGGTCTCGGCTCCTTCGTCGCTGGATGCGCCGCCGTCGGCGTCTTCTCTCTGCCAGGATCCGCTGCGGCCGCCGCTCTTGGCGACGATGCGGGCGTTCTCGATCCGCGCCGAGCGATCCGATCCCTTGACCATGTCGACCACGGCCAGCGCGGCGATCGTGACGGCGGTGAGCGCCTCCATCTCGACGCCGGTGCGGTCGGCGGTGCGCACCGTGGCCTCGATCGCGACGCCCGCGTTTTCGATCACGAGGTCGACGGTCGCCCCGTGCACGCCGATGACGTGGGCGAGAGGCAGCAGCTCGGCGCATCGCTTGGCGCCCTGGATGCCCGCGATCCGCGCGACGGCCAGCACGTCGCCCTTGGGCACCGCTCCGTCCCGCAGGGCCGCGACCGTCGCGGGGGCCACCGCCACGAAGCCGCGGGCCGTCGCCGATCGCACGGTCGGCTGCTTCTCGGTCACGTCGACCATGCGCGCGTGCCCGGACGAGTCGAGGTGCGTGAAGCTCATGAGATCAGCATGACATCCACGAGATCGCCCTCCGCGACGGCCTCCACCGCGGCGTCCACGACCACGTACGCCTCCGCGGCGGCGAGCCCCGCGGCCAGGTGCGAGCCGGATCCGCCGGCGGTGGCGGGGCGGACGGTCCAGTGCGCCGGATCGGATCGGTCGATCGTCGCGGGCACGTACTGCCGGCGGTCCGGCGGAGTCCGCCAGCCGACCGAGGCGGGCAGCCGGATCCGGTCGCGCTGCAGCTGGGTGCGGCCCTGCATGGCGAGCAGAGCGGGCCGCACGAACGCCTCGAACGAGACGGCGACGCTGACGGGGTTGCCGGGCAGGCCGAACATCAGCGCGCCGTTCGGCAGCCGGCCGAAGCCCTGGGGCTTGCCGGGCTGCAGCGCCACCTTCGTGAAGTCGATGTCGCTGTCCAGCGCCTTGCGGACCACCTCGTAGGCGCCGGCGCTCACCCCGCCCGAGGTGATCACGACGTCGGCGCCGGTGTTGTCGGACAGCAGCGACCGGAAGACGTCGGGGTCGTCCGAGACGCACGTGGCGCGGAGCAGCTCGGAGCCCGTGCCGCGCACGAGCCCCGCGAGCAGGGTGGTGTTCGACTCGGGGATCTGGCCGTGGGCCAGCGTCGCGCCCGGCTCGACGAGCTCGTCCCCCGTCGAGATGACGAGCACCCGCGGGGGCCGGGCGACCACCACGCGGTCGACACCGGTCGCGGCGGCCGCCGAGAGCTGCAGCGCGCGAAGCTCGGTGCCGGCGGGGATGACGGTCTCGCCGGCGCGCAGATCCTCTCCGCGGCGTCGGATGTGCGCGCCGTGGGCCTTGGGGGCGCGCCGCACGGCGATGTCGCCGAGGGAATCGGCGAGCCCGCCGGCGGTGTCCTCGAAGGGCACGATCGCATCGGCGTCGGACGGCACCGGGGCCCCGGTCATGATGCGCGCGGCCTCGCCGGGGGCGAGCGCGGGATCGTCGCCCGTCCCGGCGGGCAGGTCGGCCACGACCCGCAGCCGGGCGGGCTCCTCGGCGGACGCCTGTGCGACGTCCGCGTACCGGACGGCGAAACCGTCCATGGCCGAGTTGTCGAAGACGGGCACATCCACGCGCGCCCGGACGTCCTCGGTGAGGGTCAGGCCCGCGGCGGCGGCCAGCGACAGCGTGATCGGATCCGTCGCGACGACGGTGGCGAGCACCTCGGCGAGGTGCTCCTCGACGGTGCGCAGCCCGCTCATCGGACTCCCTCCGGGACGACGGTCTCTCCGGTCCACGCGAGCATGCCGCCGTCGACCGAGCGGACATCCCACCCATGTGGGGCGAGGAGCGCGGCGGCCTCGGACGAGCGCACACCGCCCTTGCAGATGAGCGCGAGCGGCCGTCCCTCGGCGGTGTCCCGCAGCAGAGCCACCGCGCGCTCCGGATCCGACCGCAGCTCGCCCAGGGCGAGGTGCAGCGATCCGGGGATCATCCCGGCGCGGACCTCGTCATCCTCGCGCACGTCGATCACAAGCGGAGGACGGGGGCCCGCGAGCGCGGCCGCGAGCTCGGCCGCGCCGAATCTCTCGCGTACGGGCGCGGCGGGCGCCGGGGCATCACTCGACCGTCCGCGCAGGGGAACCTCGTGCTGGCGGGCGCGCAGCCCGTCGATGACGAGCACCGTCCCGAGGAGCGGCTCGCCGATGCCGGCGATGAGGTGCACCGCCTGGGTGGCCATCAGGGCGCCCACCTGCAGGCAGAGCGAGCCCAGCACGCCCGCCTCGGCGCACGTCGGCACATCGCCGGCGCTGCCGGACGGGTACAGATCGGACAGGCGCACCGCCGGGGCGCCCGCGGGCGGGGCCGACCAGAACACGGTGACCTGGGCGTCGAAGCCCTGCACCACGCCCCACACGAGCGGCACCCCGAGCGCCTCGGTCGCGGCGGCGACCATCTCGCGGGTGTCGAAGGTGTCGCTGCCGTCGAGCACGAGGTCGGCGCCCGCCAGCAGACGCTCGGTGTTCTCGCGCGTGAGGCGCTCCTGCACGGCGTGCACCCGCACCTCGGGGGCCAGCTCGCCGGCGGCGCGGGCCGCGCTCGAGGCCTTGGGGGCACCGAGGTCCGAGACGCGGTGCATCACCTGACGCTGCAGGTTGGACAGCTCGACGACGTCGTCGTCGATGACGGTGAGGGTGCCCACGCCCGCGGCCGCGAGGGCGAGGACGACGGGCGAGCCGAGGCCGCCGGCGCCCACGATCGCCACGTGCGCGGCGGCGAGCCGGCGCTGGCCGAGCTCCCCGAGTGGCGCGAGGACGTGGTGGCGGGCTGTGCGCTCCCGTTCGGCCGCCGAGAGGGCGGACACGGGCTCGACGAGCGGGGGGAGGGCCGACATGCCCACAGCCTACGGCCGTGCCCCGCCGCCGGCACGGGGATTGACGAGGAGGGGCCGCGCCCCCGTGTCAGGATCGACGCATGCGAACGATCCGTGCGGCCGCGACCCTGGCCGCGGCCCTCGCGCTGTGCGCGGGGACCGCGGGATGCGCGCCCGCACGGGAGGGTGGCACGTCGCTCACCGTCTACGCCGCGGCCTCGCTCGGGCCGGCGTTCGAGGAGATCGCGGCCGCGTTCGAGGAGACCCGCCCCGGGGTCGATGTGCGCCCCCTGGTGCTCGACGGGTCGCAGGTGCTGGCGACGCAGATCGGGGAGGGGGCGCCCGCGGACGTCTTCGCGAGCGCCGACGAGGCGACGATGGCGCGCGTGGGGGAACGCGCCCCGGAGCCGGCCGTCTTCGCGACAAACACCCTCACGATCGCCGTGCCGCCCGGCAATCCCGCCGGCATCCACGGGCTCGCCGATCTCGCCGATCCCGCGACCACCGTGGTGCTGTGCGCGGCCGAGGTGCCGTGCGGGGCCTCCAGCCGCGACCTCCTGGAGGCCGCCGGCATCGTCGTCGATCCGGCCAGCGAGGAGCAGAACGTCGGCGCCGTGCTCGCGAAGGTCGCGGCGGGCGAGGCGGACGCGGGGCTTGTGTACCGCACGGACATCGCGCGCGGCGGGGTGGAGGAGGTCGAGGCCGAGGGCGTCGCCGACGTCGTCAACCGCTACCCGATCGCCGCGCTCCGGGGAGCTGACGATCCCGAGGCAGCCGCGGCATTCGTCGCCTTCGTGCTCGGCGACGAGGGGCAGGGCATCCTCGCCGATTTCGGCTTCGGCGCCCCCTGACCCGGCGACACGCGCAGGATCCCGCGGCGCGCGGATGCGCGCGGCGGCACCTTCGAGGCAGGATCGGAAGCGTGCGCCGCGAGAGAGCAGAAGAGCATGGGTGAGACGCGCCGCCGCGCACGCGGCGACGGCGCCGGGCCCGGCGACCTGCCGCGCATCCTCGCGCTTCCCGCCGTCCTGGCTCTCGCGCTGCTGGTGGTTCCGCTGGGAGGGCTGGTCGCCCGCGCCGAATGGGGATCGATCTGGGCGGATGTGACGTCCCCCGCCTCCCTCAGCGCCCTGCTCCTCTCGGTCGTGACCGGGCTGATCGCCACGGTCATCTGCCTGGTGCTGGGCCTGCCGCTGGCGATCCTCATCGCCCGATCACGCCCGTGGCTGGCGGCGATCCTGCGGGTCCTCGTGACGGTGCCGCTGGTGCTCCCGCCGATGGTCGGGGGCGTCGCCCTGCTGTTCCTCTTCGGGCGCAGCGGCCCGGTGGGCGCCTGGCTCGCGGGCGTCGGGGTCGCTCTGCCGTTCACGTCCGCTGCGGTGGTGATCGCGCAGGTGTTCGTCGCGCTTCCGTTCCTCGTGCTCGCCGTGGAGGGCTCGGTCCGCTCGGTCGGGGTCGAGTACGAGCGCACCGCCGCGGCCCTCGGCGCGGGCCGCTGGGCGACGCTCTGGCGCATCACGCTGCCCCTCGCGGGCCCCGGGCTCGTCGCGGGCCTGGTGCTCTGCTTCGCGCGCGCCATCGGCGAGTTCGGCGCGACCGCGCTGTTCGCCGGGAACAACCCCGGGGTCACGCAGACGATGCCGCTGGCGATCTACACCGCTTTCAACGGCACCGGAGTCGGCCAGGGCCCCGCCGTCGCCCTCTCGCTGCTGCTGCTGGTGACGGCGGTCGCCGTGCTGCTGCTGGTGCGCGCGTGGCGACCGGGGAGCGTGCGATGAGCGCGCGAGACGGGGCCGCGCGCGCGCCGGAGCGCATCGCCCCGGCGCTGCACGAGGGCGTCGCGCTCACCGCTGACCTCGCCGTCGACCGGGGCGCCTTCCGCCTCGAGGCCCGGCTCACGGTGCCGCAGGGCGAGGTCACGGCGATCATGGGGCCCAGCGGCGCCGGCAAGTCGACGCTGCTCGCCGCGATCGCCGGATCGGTCCGCCTCGCCGCGGGGGAGATCCGGCTGGCCGACGGCACGACCATCACCCGCCGCCGACACCCGACGCCGCAGGCGCGCGGCGTCGTCATGCTGGGACAGGACGCCCTGCTGTTCCCGCACCTGTCCGTGCGCGACAACATCGCGTTCGGACTCGCCGTGCGGGGGCACACGAAGGCCCGCGCGCGCCAGGTGGCCGACGAGTGGCTGTGGCGGGTGGGGCTGTCAGGATCCGGTGCCCATCGCCCGCGCGAGCTCTCGGGCGGGCAGCAGCAGCGGGTCGCGCTGGCGCGCGCCCTCGCCGTCTCGCCGCGCCTGCTGCTGCTGGACGAACCGCTCACCGGGCTCGATGCCGAGACCGCCGCGGAGACGCGCGCCGTGCTGCACGACCAGCTCAGCGCCACGCGCACGACCGCGCTCGTGGTGACCCATGACGCGTTCGATGCCGCGGCCCTCGCGCGCCACGTCGTGGTGGTGGAGGCCGGCCGGGTGACCCAGCGTGGTGCGGTCCGGCAGGTGCTCGAGTCGCCCGCCACGCGCTTCGTCGCCGCCGTGGCCGGCCTCAACCGCGTGCCCGGCGCCGCCGTCGACGGGGCGTGGACGGCCGCCGGCGTGGACGGCGACCTCCGACTGGACGCGCCGCTGCCGCCGGGCACCGCCGACCGCGGTGCCCTGGTCGCCGTCTTCCGGCCCGCCGACGTCCGGCTCGCCCCGGCCGGCGAGCCGACCTGGACGGGCGCGATCCGCATCGCACGCGACGAGGGTCACGCCCCGGGCGAGTGGCTCGCACGGGTGGAGCGCCTCGAGCCGACGCCGGGCGGCGCGCGGGTGCACACCACCCGGCCGGACGTTGTGGCCGAGGTGCCCGCCGCGCAGCTGGCCGCGCTCGCGCTCGCGCCGGGCGACCCCGTCCGGCTGTCGGTGAGCGGGGCGGACGTGCGGATCCTGGCGGCGCCCACAAGCTGATCCGGCCCGCTGTGAGGGCCCGCGCACGTAGTCTGGATGGATGTTGCGAGGGCTGCGCTCATGACCGCCGTGCCGGTGGCCATCGGACTGCGCCCGGGCGCGCCGATCGAGGGCGCCGCTCCCGTCTCCGGCCCCCTCGTCGACACCTTCGGTCGTGTGCACCGGGACCTGCGCGTCTCGCTCACCGACCGCTGCTCGCTGCGCTGCACCTACTGCATGCCCGAGCAGGGCAACGAGTGGCTCGCGAAGACGAGCATCCTCACCCTCGACGAGATCGAGCGGATCGCCCGGCTCGCGGCCGCCGCGGGCATCACCACCTTCCGGCTCACGGGCGGTGAGCCGCTGCTGCGCACCGATCTCACCGAGGTGGTCCGCCGGCTCGCGCGCCTCGAGAGCCCCGACGGCCCGGTGCAGGTCGCGATGACCACCAACGGCATCACGCTGCGCGACAAGCTCCCCGCCCTGATCGACGCCGGCCTGTCACGGCTGAACATCTCGCTCGACACGCTGCGCCCCGAGCGGTTCCACGAGCTCACGCGCCGCGACCGGCTCGCCGACGTGCTCGACGGCATCGCGGCCGCCGCCGAGTCGGGCCTGACGCCGCTGAAGCTCAACACGGTGGCCATGCGCGATGTCAACGAGGACGAGCTGGTCGACCTGGTCGAGTTCGCCGTCGCCCATGGCGCGCAGCTGCGGTTCATCGAGCAGATGCCGCTCGATGCCGGCCACACGTGGTCGCGCGAGCGCATGGTCACGCGCGAGGAGATCCTCGAGACGCTCTCCGCGCGGTGGGAGCTCACCCCCGTCCCCGGTCGTGGCGGCGCCCCGGCCGAGACGTGGATCCTCGACGACGGACCGCATCGCGTCGGCGTGATCGCGTCGGTCACGGCGCCCTTCTGCGGCGCGTGCGATCGCCTGCGGCTCACCGCCGACGGGCAGCTGCGCAACTGCCTGTTCTCCACGACCGAGTTCGACCTGCTGCCGATCCTCCGCGGGGACGCGGACCGGATGGATCAGGATCTCGACGCCATGATGCGCGCCTGCATCCACCGGAAGCTGCCGGGCCACGCGATCGACGATCCGTCGTTCCTGCAGCCCCGCCGCGGCATGAACGCCATCGGCGGCTAGCGCGCCGCGAGGGCCTCGAGGCCGGTCTGGTAGCGCTCGGCGATGACCCGTGCGACGCGCTCGTCCGCGCCGAGCGGCGCGGTCGTGACGTCGGCGCCGGCGGCGAGGACCTCGTTCGAGAAGAACCCGGGCGCCAGCACGTAGCTCGACGAGACCACCCGCTGCGCCCCGGCGTCCCTCGCCGCGGTGACGGCCGCGGCGATCCGCGGATCCGCCCCGGCGGCGTAGCCGACCGTGACGGGCTGCGAGAGCAGCGGGGCCAGAAGATCGCGCATCTGCTCGACGTGCACCGCGGCCTCGGGGCGCGACGACCCGGCGGCGGCCAGCACCACGTGGTCGCCGGCGCGGAGCCCTGCGGCCTGCAGGCGCTCGAGCAGCGTGAGCGCGAGGAGCGGGTGCGGGCCGAGCGGGGCCGCGGCGACGACGTCGTCGCGCGTGCGGGCGGCGCGGGCGATGTCGATGCCCGTGTGGAAGCCGGCCGAGAGCAGCAGCGGGACGATGACGGCCGGCCCCTCGACGGACGCGACGACGTCGTCGATGGACGGCTCCTCGACGTCGACGAACGCCTGGGCCACCGGCACACCGGGCAGCACGGCCCGCACCTGCTCGACGAGGGCGCGGATCTCCTCGCGGCCCTCTTCGAAGCGGGTGCCGTGCGAGCACGCGATGAGAGTGGGGGTCGGCTCGGTCACGTCGCTCCCTCGGTCGATCCGGTCGCGGAGGGCGACCCTCATGAGGGATCCTCCACGTTCAGACGGTACCCGCGCTTGACGACGGTCTTGATCACCTCCGGCACACCGAGGGCCTCGCGAAGGCGCGCGATCGCCATCTCGACCGCGTGCGGGCTCTGGCCCGAGCGCGGCAGGACGGCCTGGAGATCGGCGCGCGAGACGACGCCTCCTCCGGCGCGGAACAGCGTGGCGAGCACGTCGATGCCGGTGGGGGAGAGCGAGATCACCCGGCCCGCCAGCACGGCACCGCCGCTGCGCAGCTCGATCGGCCCCGCCGAGGTGAGGTGCGAGGGGGCGCGTCCGCCGCCGAAGTACGACACGACGGCGCGGACGAGCGATCCGAGGCGGCCGCGTTCGGCGATGAGCACGTCGATCTCGGCCGCGGCGAGGGGCTCCGCGGTGATCGGGCCCACGGCGACCATCAGCGTCCGGCGGTCGGCGACGCGGGCGCGGATCGCGTCGATCGCGTCGGCGCGGCGCGCCTCGGCGAGCCATTCGGCCGCCCCGGGCGCGGAGGTGAACAGGATCGCGTCGTACTCGCCCGCGGCGGCAGCGCGCACCGACCGGCGCACCACGGCCGGGTCCGGCGGCGGGCCCCAGCGGTAGACGGTGAGGCTGACGACCTCGGCGCCGTTCGCCGCGAACAGCTCGTCGAGTCCGTCGGCCCCCGAGCCGTGGTGCTGGACGGCCACGCGACGACCGGAGATCCCCTCGGCCACGAGGTACTCGCCGAGCTCTGCCGCGGTCTCCGACTCGGCGACCCAGTCGGCGGTGAGCCCGGCCTGCTGGATCGCGCCGCGCGCCTTCGGCCCGCGCGCGACGATCTGGGCGTGCCGGAACGTCTCGATGAGCTCGTCGGCGAGCCCGGCCTCGTCGGCCGCCTCGATCCAGCCGCGGAATCCCACGCCGGTGGTGACGACGACGACGTCGGGCGCGTCGGCGATCAGCGCGCGGGTGCGCTCGATGAGGGTCGAGTCGTCGATGTGCGATTCGATCGTCAGCGCCGCCGCCTGCTGCACGGTCGCGCCGTGGCGCTCGAGCGCCGCGGTCAGCTCGCCGGAGCGGCGGTCGACCGTGATGAGGATGGAGCACCCGGCGAGCGCCGTCGAGAGCAGGCGGGGGGCCGGGGCGAGGTCGGGAACGGTGTCGGGCAGGTGGGTCATGGTGTCCGATGCGGGGAGGAGCGGGGTGGAACGGTGGGGCGAGCGGGGCGGGGACGACGGCTCAGAGGGCGAGCGCGGACGACGCGGAGGCGACGGGAAGCAGCAGTCCGGCGCGCGCGACCTCGCCGATCACGATGACGGCCGGGTTCATCACCTGGGCGGCCCGCGCATCGGCGACGGCGCGGGCCAGGGTGGTGTGGGTGGTGCGCTGGCGCGGCGTGTGGCCGCTCTCGACGATGGCGACGGGACGCGTGGGCGGGGCCCCCGCGGCGAGCGCGTCGCGGACGATGCGCTCGAGGGCGGCGACGCCCATGAGGATCACCGTCGTCACCGTGTCGTCGGCGAGCGCCGCGAGGGTGCCGGGCCCGAGCTCGGCCTGGCCGTTGACGAGGTGCATGGCGCCCGAGACCCCGCGATGGGTGACGGGGATGCCGGCGGCCTGGGGGACGGACACGGCGGAAGTCGGTCCGGGCACCACCTCGAACGGCACCCCGGCCTCCAGGCACGCGGTGACCTCCTCGCCGCCGCGGCCGAACACGAACGGATCGCCGCCCTTCAGGCGCACCACTCGGCGGCCGGCCTTCGCGTGGGCGACGAGCAGCGCGTTGATCTCGTGCTGGGGGACGGGATGATGCCCCGGGCGCTTGCCGACGTCGATCACCTCGACGCGCGGGTCGAGCTCGTCGAGCACGTCGACGGGGCCGAGGCGGTCGGCGATCACCACGTCGGCGGCGAACAGGAGGCGGTGGGCGCGGACGGTCATGAGGTCGGAGGGGCCGGGGCCGCCCCCGACGATGGCGACCCGGCCCAGGGTTCCGGGCACGTCGCGGCCCGGGAGGGACGCCTTTCGCATCGTGGTCATCGTCGCTCGACCTCTCCTGCCGTTCTGTCTTGCCGTTGAGTCGTCACTTCGGGAAGCGGATCAGCACCTCGCCGTCGCGCACCGCGACCGGCCAGACCGGGATGTCGAGCGCGTCCTTGCCCTGTGTCTCCACCACCATCCCGGTGCGGAGATCCCACGCCTGCTTGTGCAGGGGTGAGGCGATCGTGGGCACGTCCTCACGCGGCTCCCGGTGCTCGGAGTCTGACAGCCCCGTGTTTCCGGACGTCGCGTCCATATTTCCCGCAGATTTCGCGTTTCCCAGAGATTTGGTGCCGACGATGCCGCGGGACAGCACGTTCGCGCGCCCGTAGGGGTCGTAGTTCGACACGGCCCGCACCGAGCCGTCGGCCAGCAGGAACAGCGCGATCTGGACGTCGCCGAGCAGCGCGGCGCGGCCCCGCTCGACCTCGAGATCCCCCAGGGAGCACACACGCACCCACCCGCTCGCCTGGCCCAGCGTCGTCGCGGGGTCGGTCGTCGCGGTCTCCTCGATGATGGTCATCGGCGCACCTCCAGGGTGGTTCCAGCGATCAGGACGGCCCCGGCGGCGCCCGCCGCGTAGGCCTCGCGCTCCGAGGCTGTGGCGGGGCGCACCTGGCCGCGCTCCTCGACGAAGGCGAGCGAGGGGTCCGGGGTGTCGGGAGCGTTCACGAACGACGCGAAGCGCTTGAGCTTCTCGGGGTCGCGCAGGGTCGCCGCCCACTCGTCCTCGTAGTTCTCCACGAGAAGCGCCATCTGCGCGTCGAGGTCGGCGCCGATCCCGAGGCTGTCCTCGAAGATGACCCGGCGCAGCTCCTCGATGCCGCCCTCGAGCTCCGCCACCCAGGGAGCGGTGCGCTGCAGGCGGTCGGCCGTGCGGATGTAGTAGACGAAGAAGCGGTCGATGGCGGTGATCAGCTCGTCGTCCGAGAGGCCCTCGGCCAGCAGATCGGCGTGGCGGGGCGTGAAGCCGCCATTGCCGCCGACGTACATGTTCCAGCCGTTCTCGGTGGCGATGACGCCGACGTCCTTGCCGCGGGCCTCCGCGCACTCGCGCGCGCAGCCCGAGACGCCGAGCTTGAACTTGTGGGGCGAGCGGATGCCGCGATAGCGCAGCTCGAGGCGGACCGCCATGCCGACCGAGTCCTGCACGCCGTATCGGCACCAGGTCGATCCGACGCAGGACTTCACCGTGCGCAGGGACTTGCCGTAGGCGTGCCCCGACTCGAACCCCTCGTCGACCAGGCGCTGCCAGATGAGCGGCAGCTGCTCGAGGCGGGCGCCGAACATGTCCACGCGCTGGCCGCCGGTGATCTTCGTGTACAGCCCGAAGTCCTTGGCGATCTGCCCGACCGCGATCAGGCCCTCGGGCGTCACCTCGCCGCCGGGCATGCGGGGGACCACCGAGTAGGTGCCGTCCTTCTGCATGTTCGCCATGACGTGGTCGTTGGTGTCCTGGAGAGCGGCGTTCTCGCCCTCCAGGACGTGTCCGCCGGTCAGGCTCGCGAGGATGCTCGCGATCGTCGGCTTGCAGACGTCGCAGCCGCGGCCGCGGCCGAAGCGCTCGATGATGGCGCTGAACTGCGTCAGCTCCGAGACGCGGACCGCGTCGAAGAGCTGGCGACGGGTCATGTCGAAGTGCTCGCACAGCGCGTTCGAGACGGTCTGGCCGAGGGATGCGAGCTCCTTGCCGACGATCTTCTTGACCATCGCGAAGCACGACCCGCAGGTGGCACCGGCCTTGGTGCAGGCCTTGACCGCGGTGGCGTCGGTGCAGCCGTCCTCGTGGACGGCGCCGCGGATCCGGCCCGCCGTCACGTTCGAGCACGAGCAGACGATCGCCGCGTCCGGCAGATCCCCGGTGGGGGCCTCGACGCCGTCGGCCGGCATCAGGTATGCCGCGGGGTCGGCGCCCAGCGCGCTGCCCACCAGCGGCCGCAGCGAGCCGTACGCCGACGCGTCGCCGACGAGGATGCCGCCGAGCAGCGTCTTCGCGTCGTCGGAGAGCACCAGCTTCTTGTAGACGCCCGACACCGGATCGGCGTAGACGACGTCGAGTGCCCCGGGGGTCGTGGCGAACGCGTCGCCGAAGCTCGCGACGTCCACGCCCGACAGCTTGAGCTTGGTGGAGTCGTCGTAGCCGGGGAAGGACGCCCGCCCCCCGAGCAGGCGATCGGCGGCGACCTCGGCCATGGCGTAGCCGGGGGCGACGAGGCCCACGGTGCGCCCCTGGAAGGAGGCAACCTCGCCGATCGCGAGGATCGCGGGATCGCTGGTGGCGCAGCCCTCGTCGATCTCGACGCCGCCGTAGGGCCCGAGCGTCAGGCCCGCCTCGCGGCCGAGCTCGTCGCGGGGCCGCACTCCCACCGTGAAGACGACCACGTCGGTCTTCTCGTAGCCGCCGTCCCGGAACTCCAGGCCGAACACGCTGCCCGACCGGTCCTGGTCGATGCGGGTCGTCCGGCTGTCGGTGCGCACCGAGATGCCGCGGCTCTCGATGAGTCGCCGGAGCGTTGTGCCGCCGGCGAGATCGAGCTGCGCCGACATCAGCCGGTCGGACGACTGCACGACCGTCGCCTGCACGTCGAGGCCCTGCAGCGCTCCCGCGGCTTCGAGGCCGAGCAGGCCGCCGCCGATCACCGTGCCGACGAGGGGGCGGCCGAGCTCGGCAGCCCGGGCCGTCACGAACTCGCGGAGCGCGACGACGTCATCCAGCGTGCGGTACACGAACGTGCCGGGAAGCTCGGCGCCGTCGACCGGGGGCCGAGCGGCATACGAACCGGTCGCGAGCACGAGGGTGTCGTACGGGATCGCGCGCCGGGAGCGGGTCGTGACCGTCTTGGCCGCGCGGTCGATCCAGCGCACCGGATCGTTGGCCAGGAAGGTCACGCGCTCGTCGCCCACGGGCGTCCGCTCCAGGGTGAGCTCGTCGGCCGAGGAGCCCGCGAAGAAGCCGGTGAGCCCCACGCGGTCGTAGGGCATGCGGCCCTCCTCGCCGAGCAGCGTGACGCTCAGGCGGGGCGAGGGCGCCGCGTCGCCCTCTGCGGACTCGTCGGTGCGGCTGAGCAGGCTCTCGACGAAGCGGTGCGCGACCATGCCGGCGCCGACGACGACGATGCGACGGGGGGATTCGAGCGGGGTGGTCATGGCTCGAGGCTAGAAACGACGTGTTTCATCCCCTCGCGGCGTTCGATTACCCCGAACGAACGAAACCCTCACATCCCCGGGACCGGGGGTGTGAGGGCGTCGATGTCCAGCTCCGCGTCACTTGACGCCGAGGAACGACCTGTCGGTCAGGATGATCGGGCCGTCCGCGGTGATCGCGACCGTGTGCTCCGAGTGCGCGCCGCGCGAGCCGTCGGCGCTGCGCAGGGTCCACCCGTCCGGGTCGGTGATGAGCTCGTCGGTGGTCTGGAGGAACCACGGCTCGATGGCGACCACGAGGCCGGGCTTGAGGGGGTACCCGCGGCCGGCGCGGCCGTTGTTGGCGATGTGCGGGTCGCCGTGCATCTCGCGCCCGACGCCGTGGCCGCCGAAGTCGGTGTTGATCTTCAGGCCCTCGGCGAGGGCGACGCCCGCGATCGCGGCCGAGATGTCGCCCGTCTTGCCACCCGCCTGCGCGGCCGCGATGGCCGCGTCCAGAGCGCGCTCGGTGGTGTCGATGAGGGCGAGGTCCTCGTCGCGGGCGGTTCCCACCACGAACGAGACCGCCGAGTCGGCGACCCAGCCGTTCAGCGACACCGCGAAGTCGAGGGTCACGAGGTCGCCGTCGCGCAGGACGTAGTCGTGGGGGAGACCGTGGAGCACCGCATCGTTCACCGAGGTGCAGATGACCTTGCCGAACGGGCTGGCACCGAACGAGGGGTGGTAGTCGATGTAGCAGGACTCGGCGCCCGCCTTGCGGATCATCTCGTGGGCGCGGCGATCGATCGCCAGCAGATTGGTGCCGACCTTCGTGTCGTCGCGCAGGGTCGCGAGGGTCTCGGCGACGAACCGGCCGACGGGCCGCATCTGCTCGATCTCGGCCGGGGTGCGCAGTTCGATCATGGGAGTCCTCTCACTCGTGTTCCATTGTCGCCGATCAGGGGCTGTGTCTTCCCTATGGAGCACCTGGCGGCGCGACGTGCGCGGCTTACGATCGCGGTATGGCGCTACGACGCATCTTCTCCCGCTGGCTGTGGCCGGCCGCTTTCGCGCTGCCGCTGTGGCTGCTGATCGGCTGGGGCATCTCGGACGCGGGCGGGTGGGCGTTCCTGTGGGTGCTGTTCGTCGCGCTGCCGTCGGTGTTCGTGGTGCAGTCGCTGCTCACGCTGCTGAACCGCTCCCGCCCGTCGGTCCGCCGCACGGGCCAGGTGTCGTGGCTCGACGTGGCGGGCTTCACGGTCTGGCACGTCCTCACGATCATGGTCGGGCTGTTCAACCAGTCGTGGTTCGGGCTGACGCTCGCGCTGGCGATCGTCGGCGCCCTCGGCGTCTTCTGGCTGCAGGTGTGGCAGCTCTGGCGCGAGACCACGGCTGCGCTGAAGACCCCGTCGACCGGCGTCATCGTCGTCAACGAGCACCGCTGATCCGCTGATCCGCTCTGCCGCGGTCGCGCCTGGTTTGGCCGCCGCCTGACGCTGTGGCATGATGGATCCTTGTGCCGTGGCCGGTTCAGCTGTCGCTGATCTCGCTTCGCCGCTCTGCCGCAGGGGAGCCGAGGGTCTCACGACCTCACGACACGAGAACCCTACTTTTCATGCGAAAGCGGTCGGCCTGTGGCGGCCGCAGGAAGTGACATAGAGATGCACCTTCTCGACAACGTCGACGCGGCCTCGCTGCGCACCGACATCCCGGCCTTCGGCCCCGGTGACACCGTCAAGGTCCACGTGAACATCATCGAGGGTTCGCGTTCGCGCATCCAGGTGTTCCAGGGTGTCGTCATCGGCCGCCAGGGCGACGGCGTCCGCGAGACCTTCACGGTCCGCAAGATCAGCTTCCAGGTCGGCGTCGAGCGCATCTTCCCGGTGCACTCGCCGGTCATCGACCACATCGAGGTCGTCACCCGCGGTGACGTCCGTCGCGCCAAGCTCTACTACCTGCGCAACCTGCGCGGCAAGAAGGCGAAGATCAAGGAGAAGCGCGGCTGAGCCAGCGCCTCTTCGAGCGAACCCCGCGATCCTTTCGGATCGCGGGGTTCTCTCATTCCCGGCAGCTTCGGAACGCCTGCAGATCGCTTCGTCACCGGCACGCCGCTGGGGACGCCCGGGCGCGGATATGTCACCCTGGGATGAGCGCTCCGGGACCGGCGCGCACGCGTCGAAGGAACCCATGAGCACCGATCCCCCCGAGTCCGCGGCCCCTCTCTACCGTCGGAGTCGACGTGAGGCAGAGCGGGCCGATGCGGACACGCGCCGCGCGCGGGGCTGGCTCTCCTTCCTCCGCGATGTGCTCGTCATCGTGGTCATCGCCGTGCTCGTCTCGTTCCTCGTGAAGTCGTTCGTCGTCCGGTCCTTCTTCATCCCCTCCGCGTCCATGGAGGACACGCTGATCGTCGACGACCGGATCCTGGTCGACGAGCTCACTCCGAAGTGGACCGGCTACGAGAACGGCGACGTGGTGGTGTTCCGCGATCCGGGTGGCTGGCTGCCGCCCTCGCCGGAGCCGCAGCTCTCCCCGTTCGCCGCGGGTGTCGACTGGCTGATGGGCCTGGTGGGGCTGTCGATGACGGACCAGGACGATCATCTCGTCAAGCGCATCATCGGGCTGCCGGGCGATCACATCGTCTGCTGCAACGCGCTGGGGCAGATCTCGATCAACGGCGTGCCCGTCGACGAACTCGGCTTCATCAAGCTCCCGGCCGGATCCACCGAGGCCTCGAAGCTGGCGTTCGATGTGACGGTGCCCGAGGGGCGCCTGTGGGTGATGGGCGACAACCGCAACAACTCGCAGGACTCGCGTTACAACACCGAACAGCCGGGCGAGGGGTTCGTTCCGCTCGAGAACGTGGTGGGGAAGGTGTTCCTGCGCACGTGGCCGTTCGACCGCTTCGGCGTGATCGACGGACAGCGCGACGCCTTCGCGGGGGTGCCCGAGCCGGACGAGGCGGTGGGCTGATGGCCGTCGCCGTCCCGACGCTCTCGCTCGAGCGTCGCCTGCTGCGCGAGACGCCGCTGGTGTTCGCCTGCGACGAGGTCGGCCGCGGTGCTCTCGCCGGGCCCGTCGCCGTCGGCGCGTCGGTCGTCGACGCGGCGTCCGCACGCCGTCGTGTGCCGGTGGGGCTTCGCGATTCCAAGCTCGTGCCCGAGGCCCGGCGGGCCGACGTCGCCACCCGCGCGGCGGGCTGGGTGCTCGCGAGCGCGGTCGGCTGGGCGTCCTCCGCCGAGATCGACGAGATCGGCATCATCCGCGCCCTCGGCCTCGCGGCCGTCCGGGCCCTGGCGGGGCTCGAGGAGCAGGGCTTCGCGCCCGCCGAGGGCATCGTGCTGCTCGACGGGAACCACGACTACATCAACCCCGTCGCGGCCTCGCGCCTGACCGTGCGCCCGGTGATCAAGGCCGACCGCGACTGCGCGTCGGCCTCCGCCGCCTCGGTCATCGCCAAGGTCGCCCGCGACGCGCACATGGTCACGCTGCACGACGACCACCCCGCGTACGACTGGCACAGCAACAAGGGGTACGCGAGCGCGGCTCACCGCGCCGCGATCCGCGACATCGGGCTCAGCTCGCACCACCGGCAGTCGTGGGCGATCGCCGACGCGCCCACGCTGTTCTGACGCCGACGACGCGGGGACGGCGAGCCCTCCGCGCGGTCATAGGATGGAGGCACCATGGATGACGAGGTGTTCGACGACTACGACCGTGAGCTCGAGCTGGCGCTCTACCGCGAATACCGCGACGTGGTGGGCCAGTTCCAGTACGTGATCGAGACGGAGCGGCGTTTCTACCTCGCCAACGACGTCAGCGTGGTCCGTCACGACACCGAGCACGACTTCTACTTCGAGCTCACCATGACCGACGTGTGGGTCTGGGACATCTACCGCGCCGACCGCTTCGTGAAGTCGGTCCGGGTCCTGACGTTCAAGGACGTCAACGTCGAGGAGCTCTCCCGTCGCGACTTCCAGCTGCCCGAGGACCTGTCGCTCGACGGAAAGTGAGCGATCCCCTCGACGCATGCGCGGGGGCGGCTCTCGTCCACAGGCGCTGATCCGGCGCGGTTGTCCCCATCTGACGGCTGAGCGCGGTTCCCGCCGGCTCCGGGCTCCCAAGCTCGGAGCATGGCACGCAAAGACGACCTGGGACGAGCGGGTGAAGAGCGCGCGACCGCGTACCTGAGGCAGCGCGGCTACGAGATCCTCGAGCGCAACTGGCGGTGCCCCGCCGGTGAGATCGACATCGTCGCCGCGCGCGACGGCAGGATCGCCGCGGTCGAGGTGAAGACGCGCACCAGCCTGGCGTACGGGCACCCGCTCTCGGCGATCGACGACCGCAAGCTGTCGCGGATGTGGAACGTCGCCCTGGCGTGGGCGGCGGCCCACCCGGAGTCGGTGCGACGGCGACGGGTCGGGGTCGACGCGATCGCCATCATCGGCCGGGACCCGCGCACCGGAGCGCTCGAGCACCTCGAGGGCCTTCGGTGAGAGTCGCGCGCACCTGGGCGGTGGCACTCACGGGGCTGCGCGGCGAGCTGGTCGAGGTCGAGGCCGACGTCACGGCGCAGAAGCCCGAGTTCAAGATCATCGGCCTGGGCGATAAGGCCCTCGCCGAGGCGCAACGACGTGTGCTGAACGCGTGCGAGAACAGCGAGATGCGGCTGCCCGACCGGCGCGTCACGGTGAATCTCTCGCCCGCAGGCCTGCCCAAGCAGGGCACGGCGTTCGACCTGGCGATCGCCGTCGCGTCGCTGGCGATCGACGGGTTCGTCAGCGCCGACTCCCTCGCCCGCACCGTGCACATCGGCGAGCTCGGCCTCGACGGCAGGCTCCGGCCGGTGCCCGGTGTGCTGCCGGCCGTCCACGCGGCGGCGAGCCGCGGCTTCGAGCGCTTCGTCGTGCCCCACGCCAACCTCGCCGAGGCCCGGCTGGTGCCGGGCGTCGACGTGCTCGGGGCGGTCTGCCTCGCCGAGGTCGCCCGCTGGCACGGCGCCGACATCGAGGTGCCGGATCAGGATCCCGTGCCGGGCGAGGCGCTGATCGCCCCCACCCCGGAGCGGCTCGATCTGAGCGAGATCGTCGGGCAGCACGGCGCCGTCGAGGCGCTCATCGTCGCCGCGGCGGGTGGGCATCACCTGCTGATGTCAGGTCCTCCGGGCGCGGGCAAGACGATGCTCGCGCGCCGCCTGCCCGGGATCCTGCCGCCGCTCGATGACGACGCGGCGCTCGAGGTGGCCTCGCTGCGATCCCTGGCGGGAGCGCCGGTCGTCGCCCTCGACCGCACGCCGCCGTTCGAGGCGCCGCATCACTCCACCTCCGTCGCCGCCCTCGTCGGAGGCGGATCGCGGGCGGCGCGGCCCGGCGCCATCGCCCGCGCCTCCCGCGGAGTCCTCTTCATCGACGAGGCCGCTGAGGCGCCCGGCGGGGTGCTCGATTCGCTGCGCCAGCCGCTCGAGCAGGGCCGCATCGAGATCCACCGCGCGGGGTTCCGGGCCGAGTTCCCGGCGCGGTTCCAGCTCGTCCTCGCGACGAATCCCTGCCCGTGCGGCGAATACGGCGTGCGCGGAGGCACGTGCATCTGCGCCCCGAGCGTGGTGCGCCGCTACCTGGCCCGCCTCTCGGGGCCCCTCCTGGACCGGATGGACATCGATCTCCGCCTCCACCGGGTCGCCTCCTCGCACGGTGACGACGCGCCCGCGGTCAGCACCGCGCAGGCGCGTGAGCGGGTGGCGGCGGCCCGCGAGCGTGCGGCCGTGCGGCTGCGCGACACCCCATGGCGGGTGAACGCCGACGTCCCCGGGGCCTGGCTGCGGCAGGGGCCGCGGCCGATCGCGGCGGAGACGAAGCGCGTGCTCGAGAACGCGCTGCAGCGCGGCGCGATCACGCTGCGCGGCTACGACCGGATCCTCCGCATCGCGTGGACGCTGGCCGACCTGTCGGGCCGCGATGTCCCGTCCTCGGCCGACATCGGCCAGGCGCTGTTCCTGAAGAAGGGAGTGACCGCATGACCGTCCCGAGTCGGAGCGTGCTGGATGACCCGACCCTGCGCGCGGCCGCCGAGCGCCTGGTGTCGCCGATCGCGGATCCCGAGGTGCGCGCGGCGCGTCTCGTGTGGGGCGTCCTGTCCGAGCCGGGGGAGGGCAGCGCCGGGGCCCTGGTCGCCGAGTGCGGCGCGGCCGGGGCGCTGCGCCTGGTCGAGGATCACCTCGGCGGGCACCCGACGCCCGAGACCGGGGCGCTCTCCGCGCGGGAACTCGCCGACATGGTGCGGCGGTGGCGGCCGCGCCTCGAGGCGCCGATGATCGCCGAGGTCGCCCGTGCCGCGGCGCGCGCCGGGCTGTCCCTGCAGGCGCCGGAGGCCGCCGGGTGGCCGGACCGCCTCGCCGACCTCGGTCCGCACGCACCCCTGTGCCTCTGGGTGCGCGGCGACCCCGAGGCGCTGGCCGGGCTCGGGCGCTCCGCGGCCCTCGTGGGCGCGCGAGCCGCGACGCCCTACGGCGAGCACGTCGCGGGCACGCTGGCCTCCGAGCTGGTCGAGGCGGGCGTCGCGGTCGTCTCGGGCGGCGCCTACGGCGTCGACGGCGCCGCGCACCGCGCCACCCTCGGCGCCGGAGGGCTCACGGTGGCCTTCGTCGCGGGCGGCGCGGATCGGGTGTACCCCGCCGCTCACGCGAACCTCTTCCAGCGGATCGCCGAGCGCGGAGCCGTCGTGAGCGAGGTCGCGCCGGGCGGCACGCCGACCCGGTGGCGGTTCCTCCAGCGCAATCGGCTCATCGCGGCGGTGAGCGGTGCGACCGTGGTGGTCGAGGCGGGATGGCGCAGCGGCTCGTTGAACACGGCGGGGCATGCCGCCGCCCTCGGGCGCCCGCTCGGCGCGGTTCCCGGCCCCGTCACCAGCTCGACGTCCGAGGGCTCTCACCGTCTGCTGCGCGAGTTCGACGCGACCTGCATCACCCGTGGGGCCGACGTGCTCGAACTCCTCGGCGAGTGGGACGCCGCCGGTGCGGCTGCCGGGGGTCCACCCGCCGGCGAGGATCGGCCGCATCCCGACGCCATGCGCGTGCTCGATGCGCTGGGCGTCCGGGCCTGGCGCACGCTCGACGACATCGCCCGCCGGTCCGGGCTCTCGCTCGGCGAGGTGCAGGCGCAGCTGGGGCTGCTGGCCCTGGACGGACGGGTCGACTCCTCGAGCGACGGCTGGCGCCTCGCGCGGGGCGGGTGACGGACGTCGGCCCGCCCCGCGGGGCTGGGCGGGTTCCTGCCGCCTCAGCCCCGGTTGAAGCGGTCCGGGTTGAAGCGGATGAAGCGCGCCTCGCCGAGATCCAGCGCTGCCGCGGCCCGGTTCAGCTGATCGACCGACGCGCCCCCGCCCCAGTGGCCCGTCTCCAGGCGCTCGAGCAGGAGCTCGGCGGCGGCGACGGTCTCCGCCGCGGTGAAGTTGCAGTGTCCGGCGGAGGCGACGTAGGTCTGGCGCAGCAGCGAGGCATTGCCGGCCTTCTTCACTCGCTGCTCGTAGGCGCTCTGCTGGGCGACCGTGGAGATCTGGTCGCCGACATTGTTGAGCGTGACCGTCGGCACGGAGATCTCGCCCGTGAACTCGTACGTCGCCGCGAAGCGCTCGACGGCCTCGGGATCGGCGCGGAAGCGCTCAGCGGCGTTGACCGTCGCCAGGTCGGCATCGAGACTGAGCCCGGCGCGCTCGTACAGGTCGGCGACGACGCGGCGGGCCTCGGGAGAGGCCTTGCGCAGCTGCGTGGCGTAGTCGATCCCGGTGTTCCATGAGGGGAGGCCGCCGAACAGCAGCGTGCTGGTGCGTCGGCTGCTCATCGCCTGCCCGATGTAGGGCAGCGGATCGCCGGCGAGCGCACCGAACCAGGCCTGCTGGTAGGTGTCGGTCTCGCGCGGAGAGGGATCGGCGATCGTCTGCGACCAAGCGGGCAGCTGGCCGATCGCGGCGGCGAGGGCGATGCGGGCGCGACCCTCGGGGGTCGCCTGGGCGGCGGTGAGGTGGCGGATCCACGCCTGCTGCGCCCCGGGAACGTCCGCGGGAATGTCCACAACGGGCAATGAGCCCTCGGGATCCAGCAGCTCGGACAGCACGAACACCGTGTCGAGCTTCTGATTCCACTGCGAGACGGTGCCGGATAGCCCGCCGCACGCGGCGAGCACGCCGTCGATGCGATCGGGGTGCAGCTCGCCCGTCGCCGCGGCGACGAAACCGCCCATCGAGCTGCCCATCGTGATCGCCTGCTCCGGCTCGCCCATCGCGGCGGTGAACGCGTCGAGGGCCTCGAGCTGGTTCGCGATCGCTCCGCCGATGTTCCATCCCGTGACGTTCCGGGTGGTGCCGCCATATGCCGCGCCGCGGCTGATGAGGGCCTGCTCGGCATCGCCGACCGGCCGCGCCGCGAAGTCCATGTCGACGAACACCGTGCCGTTCCAGTCGTCGGGGATGACGAAGCGGTACGGCGTGCTGTCCGTCAGCGTGCCCTCGAGGACGCGCTCGCCCTCGTCTGCCGCGGCGGGCGATGCAGAGAAGGCCAGCCCGATGGCGAGCGCGGATGCGATCGCGGCGTTCCTGATCCGATGAGTGGTCGGCATTGTCTCTCCCTGTGTCAACGACGTCGTTGTGGGACCCGGCCATCCTTGACCGGCCGATCCGACCTTGGCACCGTGTGCGAGGAATATCAACCGCCCTGATAAAAGTCGAGGTTCTGTGGCGCATCCTTCCGCGTCATCGGGCGCTGCACCGCACGGGTGCGGAGAGTCGTCTCCGGACGGGCCCGGCGGCGACACGGGCGGCGGGTCGAGGCGCTTCCGGACGGCCGACGCGGGAAGCTGAGGGGATGGAGCTGTCGCGCGCGGTCGAGGCGTTCGCCGTCCACCTCGAGAAGGTGCGGCGACTGTCGCCCGCGACCGTGCGCGCCTACCGGACCGACCTCAGGGGGCTCGTCGAGGCGGCCGGTGACATCGAGCTGCGCGAGGTCGACATCGAGCACCTGCGCGAGTGGCTCTGGAAGTCCACCCAGCGCGGTGACGAGCGGGCGACCATCGCCCGCCGGACCTCCTCGGCCCGCACGTTCTTCCGCTGGGCCCACGAGGAGGACCTGATCGCGGCCGATCCGAGCCTGCGCCTGGTGTCCCCGAAGCGGGGCCGCACGCTGCCGCACGTGGCCACGGCCGACACTCTCCGCGACGTGCTCGACCGGCTCGAGCAGGCGGCGCGCGACGGCGAGCCGGTGGCCCTGCGCGACCATGCCATCCTCGAGCTCCTCTACGGGTCGGGCATCCGCGTCTCCGAGCTGTGCGGCCTCGACGCCGACGATGTCGACCTCGATCGCGGCACCGTGCGCGTGATGGGCAAGGGCTCGAAGGAGCGTGTGGTCCCCTTCGGCGCTCCCGCAGCGCGGGCGATCGGCGCGTACCTCACCCGCGCCCGCCCGGCGCTCGCGGTGCGGGCGGCCGAGCCGGGGCCCGGCCTGTTCCTCGGCGCCCGCGGCGCGCGGATCGGGCCGCGGGCGGTCTACGACCTCGTCACCCGCGAGGTCGGCCCCTCGCTCGGATCCAGCGCCGTCGGGCCGCACACGCTCCGGCATTCGGCCGCCACGCACCTGCTCGACGGCGGCGCCGACCTGCGCGCGGTGCAGGAGCTGCTGGGGCACGCCAGCCTCGGCACGACGCAGATCTACACACACGTCTCGTCCGAGCGCCTCGCCGCGGCGTACCGGCTGGCGCACCCCCGGGCGTAGGCGCTCAGCAGCAGGGCAGCAGCACCGCCCGCGGCACCCCGCCCAGAAGCAGCATCGGGTTGACGTAGTCGCCGTCCAGACGCACCCCGAGGTGCAGCGAGCCGGCGGCCGCGTGGCCGCCGACGGCGACGCGCCCCACCACCTGACCGCGCGCGACCGCATCGCCGGGGGAGAGATCGGACTCGACCGGCTCGAGCGTGCTCACGAGCCCGCCGCCGTGATCGATGGTCAGCAGCGGCCGATCCACGACGTCGCCCCGGAAGGCGACGACGCCGGATGCGGGCGCGAGCGCCTCCGATCCGACCTCCGCCGCGACATCCAGCCCGCGGTGGCCCGGTCCGTAGGCGTGCGGCGGCGCGATCCACGGTGCGACCACGCGGATGCCGTGAGGGACCGGCCACACCCAGGGCTCGGCCGTGTCGATGCGCTGCTCCGGATCGGGCGCGGCGGCCGTCGACGCCCCGCCCGCGAGCAGCGCGCCGGCGAGCAGCAGGACACCGAGGGAGCGGACGAGAACGCGGCGCATCGCCCCAGCATCGTGGTGAGCGTGTGCACTGGGCGCGGCGAGCGGCGGACGGGGAGACGAGTCGGCCCGGATGCGCGTTGGGGGCGAGAGAGGGCGGCGCCCGCGACCCTCGCGACGGCGCTTCGGACGCGCCCCGCCCTGATACACTGAGAGACGCATCCCGTGTATCGGGATGACTCCGCGTGCCCACAGCGACCTCCGGTCGCGGCATCCACTTCCATCGGTCCCTCCCAGAGGGCGGACGTGCGCCGGGCACCAGGCTTGCGGATCATCGATCCGCGAAGAAACAACCGCAATGGCAGGAGACGGCTGAGCCGCCCTGTCCGAAAAAAGGAGAGACCATGGCTGTGGTCACCATCCGCCAGCTGCTCGACAGCGGCGTCCACTTCGGTCACCAGACGCGACGCTGGAACCCGAAGGTGAAGCGCTTCATCCTCACGGAGCGCTCCGGCATCCACATCATCGACCTGCAGCAGTCGCTGGGCTACATCGACAAGGCCTACGACTTCGTCAAGGAGACCGTCGCCCGCGGCGGCACCGTGCTGTTCGTCGGCACGAAGAAGCAGGCCCAGGAGGTGCTCGCCGAGCAGGCGACCCGCGTCGGCCAGCCCTACGTCAACGAGCGCTGGCTCGGTGGTCTGCTGACCAACTTCCAGACCGTGTCGAAGCGTCTCGCGCGCATGAAGGAGCTCGAGGAGCTCGACTTCAACGACCCGGCCGGCACCGGCTTCACCAAGAAGGAGCTGCTGCTCAAGAAGCGCGAGCTGGACAAGCTCCACAAGTCGCTCGGCGGCATCCGCAACCTCACGCGCACCCCGTCGGCCCTGTGGGTCGTCGACGCCAAGCGCGAGCACCTCGCCATCGACGAGGCCAAGAAGCTCGGCATCCCCGTCATCGGCATCCTGGACACCAACGTCGACCCCGACGACCTCCAGTACCCGATCCCGGGCAACGACGACGCCATCCGCTCGGTCGGCCTGCTGACGCGCATCATCGCCGACGCCGCCGCCGAGGGCCTGCAGCAGAAGCACAACCCCGAGGGCGACGCCGAGCCGCTGGCCGAGTGGGAGCAGGAGCTCCTCGAGGTCCCGGCCGCCGAGGCCCCCGCCGAGGCCGAGGTCGCCGCTGAGGCGCCCGTCGAGGCCGACGCCGCCGCTGAGGTCGAGGCTCCCGCCGAGGCCGCAGAGGCCACCGAGTCCACCGAGAAGTAAGTCGCCTGGATCCGATCGGATCCACCGAACCTGAGGAGCCAGTACCAATGGCCAACTTCACCATCGCCGACATCAAGGCGCTGCGCGAGCAGCTCGGCACGGGCATGGTCGACACCAAGAAGGCGCTCGAGGAGGCTGACGGCGACGTCGAGAAGGCCACCGAGATCCTCCGTCTCGCGGGTGCGAAGGGCAACGCGAAGCGTGCCGACCGCTCCACGAGCGAGGGCCTCGTGACCTCGCGCGAGGTCGACGGCAAGGTCACGCTGGTCGAGCTCGCGTGCGAGACCGACTTCGTCGCCAAGAACGAGCGCTTCCTCGCGCTGGCCGACAAGGTGGCCGACGCGGTCGCCGCCGTCGCCGCCGACTCGGCCGAGGCCGGCCTGGCCGCCCCCGCGGGCGACCAGACCGTCGCCGAGCTGATCGACGACGAGGCCGCCATCATCGGCGAGAAGGTCGAGCTGCGTCGTGTGCGCACGCTGGAGGGCGACGCCTTCCAGGTGTACCTGCACAAGACCAGCAAGGACCTGCCCCCGCAGGTCGGCGTGGTCGTCGCCTACACGGGTGGCGACGCCGAGACCGCTCGCTCGATCGCGCAGCACATCTCGTTCGCGAACCCGTCGTACCTGACGCGCGACGAGGTCCCCGCGGCCGAGGTCGAGAAGGAGCGCGAGCTCGTCACCGAGCTCACGCGCCAGGAGGGCAAGCCCGAGGCCGCCCTTCCGAAGATCGTCGAGGGTCGCCTGAACGCCTACTTCAAGCAGGTCGCCCTGCTCGACCAGGCGTACGCCAAGGACGACAAGCAGTCGGTCGCGCAGGTGGCCTCGGCCGCCGGCATCACCGTGACGGGCTTCGCCCGCTTCAAGGTCGGCGCCTAAGCGTCTCCCAAAGGGGCCCGGATCCGCGGATCCGGGCCCCTTTGCCGCGCGCGGGCCCGTCTCCCTCGGGAAATCTCCCGGCCACCGCACCGCGGCGAATCCATCGGCACCGGTAGCGTTAGTACGCGACGAGAGGAACACACGTGATCACTGAGAAGACCGGACGCCGGCGCGTCCTGCTGAAGCTCTCCGGCGAGGCGTTCGGAGGCGGACAGCTGGGTGTGAACCCCGACATCGTCAGCCAGATCGCGCGGGAGATCGCCGAGGCGACCGACACGGTCGAGGTCGCGGTCGTCGTCGGCGGCGGCAACTTCTTCCGCGGCGCCGAGCTCAGCCAGCGCGGCATGCATCGCGGCCGCGCCGACTACATGGGCATGCTGGGCACCGTCATGAACGCCCTCGCCCTGCAGGACTTCCTCGAGCAGGCCGGCGCCGCCACGCGCGTGCAGTCGGCCATCGAGATGACCCAGGTCGCCGAGCCGTACATCCCGCGTCGCGCGACGCGCCACCTCGAGAAGGGCCGCGTCGTCATCTTCGGCGCCGGCGCCGGCCTGCCGTACTTCTCGACCGACACTGTCGCGGCGCAGCGCGCGCTGGAGATCGGGGCCGACGAGGTCCTCGTCGCCAAGAACGGCGTCGACGGCGTCTACACCGCCGACCCGCGCACCGACCCGACGGCGACCAAGCTCGACACCGTCAGCTACAGCGACGCCCTCGTCCAGGGCCTGAAGGTCGTCGACTCGACCGCCTTCAGCCTCTGCATGGACAACCGCATCAACATGCGCGTGTTCGGCATGGAGCCGGGCAACGTCACCCGGGCGCTTCTCGGCGCCGAGATCGGCACGCTCGTCAGCGCGTGACGAGACGGGAGCCCCGGCTTCCGAGGAGCGCGCGAGGCGCGCACTAAACTTCGAGTAACACCCCGATGAATGGAGTCACAGTGATCGCGGACGTCCTGGCCGAGGCCACCTCCCGTATGGACCGCGCCGTCGAGGCGGCGAAGGAGGACTTCGCGTCGGTCCGCACGGGTCGCGCGAACCCCCAGATGTTCCAGAAGGTCCTCGTCGACTACTACGGAACGCCCACGCCGCTGCAGCAGCTCGCCGCCCTCGCCAACCCCGAGGCGCGCACGCTCATCGTCACGCCGTACGACAAGTCGGCGCTGAAGGCGATCGAGGAGGCGATCCGCGCGATCCCGAACCTCGGCGCTAACCCGACCAACGACGGATCCCTGGTGCGCATCACCATGCCGGAGCTCACCACGGAGCGCCGCAAGGAGTACGTGAAGATCGTGAAGTCGAAGGCCGAGGACGCGAAGGTCCGCGTGCGCGGCATCCGCCGGCAGATCAAGGACGACCTCGACGCCCTGAAGGACGAGATCGGCGAGGACGACGTCGCTCGCGGCGAGAAGGAGCTGGACGCGATCACGAAGGCGCACGTCGACCAGATCGACGACGCCCTCAAGCACAAGGAAGCCGAGCTTCTCGAGGTCTGATCCCATGACAGACGCCCCTGACGCAGATCCGCCGGCGCCCGACACGGCGCAGCCCGTGGTGGGCGCCGCCGGCGTGCCGCCGCAAGCCGAGCACCATGCCGCCTTCGAGGCGCGCATCCGTGCGGCGCGCAGCGAGTTCGAGGCGCACGCGGCCCACGCCCTCGACCAGTTCGAGGAAGCGAACCAGCGGATCAAGCAGCGGACGGGGCGCGATCTGTTCGCGGCGATCGGGATCGGGCTGGTCATCGGCGCGGTCGTGGTGTCGTCGCTGATCTTCGTGAAGTGGGTGTTCGCGCTCTTCGCGTTCGCCGCCGCGGTGCTCGCCGTGTTCGAACTGTCGCGGGCCCTGCAGGCCGGAGGTCGCCGGATCGATCTCGTGCCGCAGCTCGCCGCGGTGGTGCTGCTGCTCGGCTCGGCCTACTGGGGCGACCTGTGGCTGCACTGGTCGATGATCTTCGCCTCCCTGGCGCTTGTTGTGGTGTGGCGCCTGCTGGCCCAGATGGTGGCGCAGGACGGCCGCCTCTACGCCGACGTGGTCGCCGACGTCGTCGTGAGCGCATTCGTGATGCTCTACGTGCCCTTCCTCACGAGCCTCGCGCTGGTGCTGCTGCGCGAGCCGGGCGGCGAGTGGTGGGTGCTCGCGTTCATCGCCGTCGTGGTGACCGCCGACACGGGCGCGTATGCCGCGGGTCTGAGCTTCGGACGCCACCCGATGGCGCCGCGCATCAGCCCCAAGAAGACCTGGGAGGGCTTCGCCGGCGCGGTCCTCGCCTCGCTCATCGCGGGCGCGCTGCTGGCGCAGTTCATGCTCGGCCTCCCGTGGTGGAGCGGCCTCATCTTCGGCGCCGTCATCGTCGGCAGCGCCACGGTGGGCGACCTCAGCGAGTCGATGGTCAAGCGCGACCTCGGGGTCAAGGACATGAGCTCGTGGCTTCCGGGCCACGGAGGCGTCCTCGACCGGCTCGACAGCATCCTGCCCTCGGCGACGGCGGCGCTCGCCCTCCACCACTTCCTCTCTCCGCTGGGGGCTGCATGACCATCTCCGACTCGACTCGCCCTCAGGCCTTCCCGCTCGCCCGCGGGCGGGAGAAGGGCTACGACCGCGCGGCCGTCGACGCCTTCCTCAGCCAGGCGCGCGGCACCTTCGAGGCCGGCGGTGCCGCACTCGACGCGCGCTCCGTCCGCGAGGTGGCATTCCCGCTCAAGCGCGGCGGCTACCAGGTCGCGGCCGTGGACGCGGCCCTCGGGCGCATCGAGGACGCGTTCGCCGCGCGTGAGCGCGAGCGCGCGATCGCCGACGCCGGGCCCGACGCCTGGGTCGAGCACGCCCGCGAGGAGGCGCAGGTGATCCTGGATCGGATGAGCCGCGCGCGTCGCGAGCGCTTCGATCGCGTCGGGATCCTGTCGTACGGCTACTCGACCGACGAGGTGGACCTCGTCACGGATCGCCTCACGCGCTTCTTCGAGGCGGGCGAGCCGATCACGGTCGACCAGGTGCGCGGCGCCGCGTTCCGCTCGGTGCGCGGCGGATATCGCGAGGAGCAGGTCGACGCGCTGCTCGACGCCGTGATCGGCGTGATGCTCGCGGTCCGCTGAGCGGGAGCCCTCGGCCTCAGATAACGGAAAGATCACGCTCTGGCGTGACATCCCCAGGAGGCCCGGGTTACACTCGGGGCACTGTGACTTCGCCCAACGAGACCCGAACCCGAACGGCAGCCCAGATCACGCGACGCGATGTGCGTGCGATCGACACCCGCGCTGCCGCCGCACCTGCGTCGACCCGTCTGAACCGTCGACGCGGTGTGCTGAACGTCTTCGCGGGCGTGGCGGCCTTCGGCTTCCTCGCCGCGTACCTCGTGCCCACGGCCTCCGCCATGGCGGAAGGCACCCCGGGATCGCGGTTCGACACGGTCCAGGAGAACGCGCAGGTCTACGTGGCCGCTGCGAACCTCACCCCGGCAGGCAGCCTGGTCTACGGCGCCGGCTACGGCGTCAAGCTCGAGCCGCAGTCCGACGGCAGCCCGCACCCCAAGGCCTCGGCCGAGGAGTGGGCGGCGTACGCCGCGACGAAGGACGTCGAGGTGCCCGCCGGCGCCACGCGCGAGGAGATCCAGGCCGCGATCGACGAGGCCGCCAAGAAGGCCGAGGAAGAGGCCAAGAAGGCGGAGGAGGCGCAGGCGGCCAAGGCCCAGCCCGCCGCCTCCAGCGGCGCGATCGCGCTCGGCTCGCCTCTCTACACCGGCGGTGGCGCGCCGTCCGACTGGATGGCAGCGGCCGGCATCGCTCAGAGCGACTGGGGCTACGTCGACTACATCGTCTCGCGTGAGAGCGGCTGGAACCCGAACGCCACCAACGCGTCCTCGGGCGCGTGCGGTCTCGTCCAGGCGCTGCCGTGCAGCAAGGTGCCCGGCGGTGGCTACAACCCCGTGGCGAACCTGCAGTGGGCGACGGGCTACGCGACCGGCCGCTACGGCAGCTGGGCCGGGGCCTACGCCTTCTGGACCGCCAACCACTGGTGGTAAGCGCCGCGCTATGCCACGTTCGCACCGTCGCCGCCCGGAGGGGCCCGGCGACGACTCGCTTGATCGACTGATCGCCGGCTGGCGTCGCACGGAGACGCGCCGCGGTCGCGAGTTCTCCGTGCAGCCCGTCTCGGGCGCCCGCGCCGAGAAGACGTACACGTGTCCCGGCTGCGGCGGCACCATCGACATCGGCGTTCCACATCTCGTGGTGTGGCGCGAGGACGGGGTGCTGGGCGCGGCGGCCGACCTGGCCGCACGACGCCATTGGCACACCCACTGCTGGAGAACGGCCTGAGGGCCGCGAGAGGACATCCGATGGAGATCCGCGGCGCCGCGCTGCTTCCCGCTCAGCGCGAGGACATCGAGCTGCACACCGCAGACGGTCTGACCCTCGTGGGGGAGCTCTCGCTTCCGCTCGACCGGGAGCCCGTCGCGACCCTGGTGACGCTGCATCCGCTGCCCACCCACGGCGGCTTCATGGACTCGCACATCATCCGCAAGGCGGCCGCCCGCCTGCCGGCACTCGCCGACCTCGCGGTGCTGCGCTTCAACACCCGCGGCACGTCGTCCCCGCGCGGCACAAGCGAGGGCGCGTTCGGCGAGGGGGTGACCGAGGAGGCCGATGTCGCCGCGGCCATGGCGTTCGTCGCCGAGCGCGGCCTGCCGAACCCGTGGCTGCTCGGATGGTCGTTCGGCACCGAGCTGGCCCTGAAGTACGGTCGCGGGCACCGCACCAGCGGGACGATCCTGCTCTCGCCGCCCCTGCACCGCACGAGCGACGACGAGCTGCGCGCCTGGGCGGGCGACCCCCGCCCGATGATCGCGCTCATCCCCGAGTTCGACGACTACCTGCGGCCCGCCGAGGCGGCGGAGCGCTTCTCGCTCATCCCGCAGATGCGTCTCGTCGACGTCGCCGAGGGCAAGCACCTCTGGGTCGGCGAGAAGCAGACCGCGCGTGTCCTGAGCGAGATCGTGGGGGCGATCAACCCGGCCGCGCTGCCGCTGCCGACCGAGTGGCCGGAGCCCGCGCAGGCGTAGGTCTCCTCGCGCGCTCTCGCGCCGGCGACAGCGCGCCCGCAGAGGGCGCGGACGGGGGCGTCAGCGCTCGTTCATCCGCGGGATGACGACCTGACGGTAGATGATCAGGATGCTCGCGGCGACCGGGATCGCGATGAGCGCGCCGAGCAGGCCCAGCAGCGCGCCACCGGCCAGTGCCGCCACCACGACCACACCGCCCGGGATCGACACCGCGCGACTCATGATGCGCGGCGAGAGCACGTACGCCTCGATCTGCATGTAGATGAGGTAGTAGATCGCCGCCGCCAGCGCCGTGCCGGGGGAGCCCAGGCCGGGGATGAGGCAGGTGAGCGCGATCACGGTCGAGCCCGAGATCGTTCCGACGAGCGGGATCATCGACCCCACGAACGCGACGACCGCGAGGACCGCCGGGAACGGCGCGTCGATGATCGTGAGGAAGATGATGCTCAGCACACCGTTGAGCAGTGCGAGGCTGACCTGCCCCATCACGTAGTACCCGACCGAGTCGGTGATCTGGTCGCCGAGCAAGACGAACGTGGCGCGCTTCGAGGCGGGGACCAGCTGATAGATCGCGCGCTTGAGCGACGGCGTCGATGCCGTGAAGTAGATCGTCAGGATCAGCACGATGAATGCGCCGAAGAACCCGTTGACCACGCCGAACGTGACGCCCACAACGCTTTCGCTGATCGTGTCGATGTTGCTGACGAGCCACTCGTTCACGCTCTCGAACATCACGTCGATGTCGAGCGCCGGGAAGAGCCCGCCCACCAGCGCCTTCAGATCCTCCTGCCAGGTGCCCTTCTCGATGATCTGGCCGACCTCTTTGACGAGGCCGCTGATCTGATCGACGAGCACGGGCAGGATGATCAGCACGATGCCGGTGAACAGCCCCAGCACGGCCACCAGGGTGATGAGCACCGCGGCCCAGCGCGGCAGGCGGCGCCGCTCGAGCCAGGCGACCGCCGGATCGAGGCCCAGCGCGATGAACAGCGCGGTGCCCACGTACAGCAGGATCGTCGACAGCGTCTGGACGCTCTGGAGGAGAAGGATTCCCAGCCCGACGCCGAGGGTCGCGACCAGCGCGAGACGGAACGGGTTGTGGATCTTCACACGGCCTCCTAGAGCAGCGGGTCTCACGTCAGGATAGGGGGAGCATCCGCCGTCGATGTGCTCCGGCGCCCTTGTGGGTGGCACACAGGCCCCGTTGGATAGGCTGGGACGTCTGAACCAGGACCCGTCCGTACCGATGAGCGGGTCGTGTGAGGAGTCGAATTCGTGCGTTTCGTCTGGGCAGTCATCGCCTTCGTGCTCGCGGCCGCGCTGATCGGCGCGGGCATCGCGCAGCGCACCGTGTTCCTGGGGCCGGATGAGGCGACCATGTCGGTCGACGTCTCCGAGCCGCAGCCATACACGCTGATCGACGCGGAGGTGTTCCGCGCGAACGCGGGTCTGCAGACCCTGAACGTGTCCGGGACGGAGACGATCTACCTCGCCTACGGCCGCACGGCGGACATGCAGGCATGGCTGGCCGATGCGCCCTACACGCACGTGACGCTGGACAAGTCCGGCGACGCCGTCGCCGAGTCCGTCGCCGCGGCGGAGCCCACGTATGAGGGCGCGTTCCCGGGGCGCAGCCCCGCGGGCGCCGACCTCTGGCTCGACGAGTTCACCTCGACCACCGGAGAGCTCAGCAAGAAGCTGCAGCTGCCCGAGGGCGTGAGCGTGCTGCTCGCCTCCGATGGCGTGGCCCCCGCGCCGGCCGACATCTCGATCGTCTGGCCGATCTCGAACGCCACCCCGTGGGCGGGGCCCCTCATCGTGCTCGGCGGCATGCTGCTGCTGCTCGGCGTGATCCTGTATTTCCTCGGCGTGCGTCACGTGCGCCGCTCGCGCGGACCGCGCCGCAAGGGCCGCGCCCTGCCGCCCGCGGGCCCGCGCGCCCTCGGCGCCGGCCGTCGCCGCGCCGCGGTGACGGCGCCGGAGCCCCAGAAGGAGCTCACCGCCGGCGACGACGCCCAGGCGTCCGACGCCGACGCGACGGCGGATGCCGATGCGCCCGTCGAAGCGGATGCGTCGACCACTGAGCCGGGGGAGACCCCGCCCGGGGCGGGCCCGGAGGACTCCGGCACCGCCCGCGGCGGCCGGCGCGCCCTGTTCGCCCTGCCCGCGATGGGCCTCAGCCTGGCGCTGCTCACGGGCTGCTCGCCGGATGCCTGGCCGCAGTTCGAGGCCAGCCCGACGCCGTCGCCCACGCCCACCGTCGTCGCGGCCGAGAACCAGAAGGCGCCGGCGCTGACCGACGCCCAGGCGGCGCGCATCGCCGAGTCGATCGCGACCACGATCGCGGAGGCCGATGCGTCGCTCGACGCCGATCTGGCCGCCACGCGCCTGAGTGGCATCGCGCTCGAGATGCGCAAGGTGAACTACACCGTGCGCGGATCGGCCGCCGATTTCCCGGCCCCCGTCGCCATCCCGGGCGCGAGCGTCGAGATCCTCCTCCCGCAGGCGTTCGAGGAGTGGCCGCGCTCGGCGATGATGATCGTCGAGGGCGCGGAGGCCGCCGAGGGCGAGACGCAGGCGCCGCCCAGCATCATGAACATCACGCAGGCCGACCCCTGGTCCAACTACAAGGTCACGACGGTGGCCACGCTCGAGGCCTCCGTCGAGGTCCCCAAGCTCGCCCCGTCCTGGCTCGGGTCGTCGCTGGTGCCGCCGGACTCGTCCTTCCTGCAGATCGCTCCCGACGAGCTCGCCGCCGCCTACGCCGACGTGATCGCCCTCGGCGACAAGAGCCAGTACGCCGCGCTGTTCGACATGGACAACGACGCGTTCCGCACCGCCCTCGAGACCGCTCGCGCCGAGACCCTCGCCGGATTCAACGAGGCGGCCGCCGAGACGGGCACCATGACCTTCGAGCAGGCGGCCGGTGCCGAGCCCCCGATCTCGCTCGCCACGCTCGACAGCGGCGCACTGGTGGCCGTCACGGTGGACACGCGGATCGTGACGAAGCCCAAGGAGGCGGACGTCGTCATCAAGTTCGGCGAGAACAAGGGCGTGGTGGCTCTGGTGGGCGAGGAGGAGAGCACCACCGGCGTCGTCGAGACGGCGACCAACCAGCTCTTCTTCGCCGTCCCGGCGCAGGGCTCCACCGAGCCGATCCGCGTCCTCGGATACTCGTCGGGCCTGCGCAGCGCGGCCCTCGCCGAGTGATCCTCTTTCCGTCGACCCCCACCTCTCTCACGAAAGGCGTCCGATGAGCGACCCCTCCGGCCTGACCGCCGCCGCCCTGCGCGGTGCCGTTGATCTGTCCTCCCTCCGCAACCGGCCCACGCCGGGGGCGGCGCCCGCGGGCGGTGCCGATGCTCCGGCCGACTCCGGAGCGCCTTCCGTGGTGGCCGACGTCACCGACGCCTCGTTCGGCAACGTGCTCGAGCTGTCGCGCAGCGTCCCGGTCGTCGTCGAGCTGTGGTCTCCGCGCGCCGGAGGCCCGGACGCCGGGCTCGAGAGCGCGGTGCGTGCGCAGGCCGGTCGCCTGGTGCTCGTGCGCGTCGACGCCGACGCCAACCCGCAGCTGGTGCAGGCGTTCCGTCCGCAGTCGATCCCGATGACGATCGCCCTGGTCGCGGGGCAGCCCGTGCCGATGTTCGCCGGAGTGCTGCCGGCGGACCAGCTCGGTCAGGTGCTGGCCCAGCTGCTGCAGCTCGCCGGGCAGAACGGTGTCACCGGCACGGTTCCCGCGCCCGATGCCGAGGGCGATGCCCCGGCCGAGCCCGAGGAGAAGCCCCTGCCGCCGCTGCACGCCGAGGCGTTCGCGGCCATCGAGGTCGGCGACTACACCCGCGCGATCGCCGCCTACGAGCAGGCCCTCAAGCAGAACCCCCGCGACGAGGAGGCCCAGGCGGGTCTCGGTCAGGTCAAGCTGCTCGACCGGGTGCAGGGCGTCGACCTGCAGGCCGCGCGCGCGGCCGCCGCGGCGGGGCCGCGCGATGTCGCCGCTCAGCTGACCGTGGCCGATCTGGACATCGCCGGCGGTCACGTCGACGACGCCTTCGACCGCCTGCTCGAGCTGTTCGCCGCGCTGGGGACGGACGAGCGCGGGCCGGTGCGGGAGCGCCTTCTCGAGCTCTTCGGGCTCATCGGGTCGGCGGATCCGCGAGTCGTGCGCGCGCGGGGACGCCTGACGTCGCTGCTCTTCTGAGTCGAGCGTGACCGTCTACCTCGATCACGCGGCGACGGCACCGCTGCGCCCGGAGGCACGCGACGCGTGGCTGGAGGCCGCCGCTCACCTGGGCAACGCGTCGTCGATCCACGGCGCAGGTCAGGACGTGCGACGGGTCCTCGAGGACGCGCGCGAGCGCCTGGCGGCTGTGCTCGACTGCCAGCCGATCGAGGTGGTCTTCACCTCCGGCGGCACCGAGTCGATCAACCTCGCCCTGAAGGGGCTGTGGTGGGCGCGGCGCGATGGCGCGGACACGGTTGTGCTTCCCGACGGCGAGCACCACGCCACCCTCGACACCGTGGCCTGGCTGCAGGCGCACGAGGGCGCACGGATCGCGCCCGTCGCGCTGGACGGGGCGGCGCGGATCCTGCCCCAGCGGTTCGCGGCCGCGCTCGACGGCGCCGCGGTGGCGACCGCTCTCGTCGCCAACAACGAGGCGGGCACCGTGAACGACGCGGCGGCACTGGCCGCGGCGGCCTCCGCGCACGGGGTGCCGCTGCACCTCGACGCGGTGGCCGCCCTCGGGCACGTGCCGGTGAGCTTCCGCGGCTGGCGGGGCGACGCGTCTGGATCCACGGGGCTCGTCGCGCTGAGCGTGTCCGGGCACAAGCTGGGGGCGCCGGTCGGCACGGGGGCGCTGGTCGTCTCCCGGGAGGCCGGGCTCACCGCGCTGCAGCACGGCGGGGGTCAGCAGCGGGCGCTGCGCGCCGGCACCCAGGACGTCGCCGGCGCCGCCGCCCTGTCCGTGGCGGCCGAGCTGGCAGAGGCGGAGCGGGAGGCCGAGGCCACGCGCCTCGCGGCGCTGCGCGACGCCCTGATCGCGCGACTTCGCGCGGAGATCCCCGAGCTGATCCTGCTCGGGGACCCTCGGGATCGCCTTCCCGGCAACGTCCACGTGCATCTCCCCGGGGCACCGGGGGAGTCGCTGCTGTACCTCCTGGACCGCGACGGCATCGCGGTATCCACCGGCTCGGCGTGCCAGGCCGGTGTGCCCGAGCCCTCGCATGTCGTCATGGCGATGGGGTACGACGAGCGGGCGGCGCGACAGGTGCTGCGCATCACGCTCGGCCGCACGACCACCCCGGCCGATGTCGACGCGCTGGCCGCGTCTCTTCCCGCCGCCTACCGGACAGCCGCGCGCCGCTGACCCGGTGCGGGCGGGGCGGGACCCGCCGCGCGCGGGGCGTGGGGCGTCGCGGCAGGTCGCGGCGTGCTCCCAGGGCCGCGCGGCCTCACGTCGGGCGCGTCGACCTAAAATGGACGGATGCGGATCCTGGCGGCGATGAGCGGCGGAGTGGACTCCGCGGTCGCCGCGGCCCGCGCGGTGGACGCGGGGCACGACGTCGTCGGCGTGCACCTCGCGCTGTCGCGCGCGGGTGGCACGCTGCGCACGGGCAGCCGCGGCTGCTGCACCATCGAGGACGCCATGGACGCCCGGCGCGTGGCCGACCGGCTGGGCATCCCGTTCTACGTCTGGGACTTCTCGGAGCGCTTCCGCGACGATGTGATCGACGACTTCGTGGCCGAGTATCAGGCGGGCCGCACGCCCAATCCTTGCATGCGCTGCAACGAGAAGATCAAGTTCGCGGCGCTCCTGGAGCGCGCGATCGAGCTCGGGTTCGATGCCGTCTGCACGGGCCACTACGCGATCCTGCGCGACGGCGAGGGCGGCCTCGAGCTGCACCGGTCGAGCGAGGAGGCGAAGGATCAGTCGTACGTGCTGGGTGTCCTCACCGCCGAGCAGCTCGCGCACACCTACTTCCCGCTCGGCGAGACGCCGTCCAAGGCGCTGGTCCGCGCGGAGGCCGAGGCGCGCGGCCTGACGGTCGCGTCCAAGCCCGACAGCTACGACATCTGCTTCATCCCCGACGGCGACACCCGCGGGTGGCTCGCCGACAAGGTCGGGGCGGCGCAGGGCGAGATCGTGGATCGCTCGGGTGCGGTCGTCGGCGCACACGACGGCGCGCACGCGTTCACCGTCGGGCAGCGCAAGGGCCTGCGCCTGGGCGTGCCCGCGCCGGATGGGAAGCCGCGCTTCGTGCTCGAGGTGCGCCCGGTGACGAACACGGTCGTCGTCGGTCCCAAGGAGGCGCTGGCGGTCGGCGAGCTCGCCGGGGCGCGGTTCTCGTGGGCCGGCGCCGCACCCGCCGACCCTGCCACGGCCTTCCGCTGCGATGTCCAGGTGCGCGCCCACGCCGACCCGGTGCCCGCGTGGGCGATCGTGCGCGACGGCGAGTTCGTGGTGACGCCCGACGAGCCGCTGCACGGGGTGGCACCCGGCCAGACGGCCGTGGTCTACGACGGGACGCGTGTGCTGGGGCAGTGCACCATCGATCGCACCGTCTCGGCCGTTCCCGCCCCGGTCTGACACGCTCGGATTGTCGGCGGCCCTTCCTAGACTGGGGGCGTGGCTGACGACGCTCGTGACCTCCCTGACCTGACCCTCGACGAGGCGCGCGCCGAGGCGCAGCAGCTGACCGAGCGGGTCCTCGAGGCGAAGGACGCGTACTACGGTCGCGACACCTCGCTCGTCGACGATGCGACGTACGACGGCTGGATGCACCGGCTCGAGGCGATCGAGCGCTCGCACCCCGAGCTGGCCGGCCAGGATTCGCCCACGCGGATGGTGGGCGCCGCCGAGGGGACGGGCCTGGCGACGATCGAGCACGCCGAGCGCATGCTCTCGCTCGACAACGTCTTCTCGATCGACGAGCTGCGCGAGTGGGCCGCCAAGACGCAGGACGCCGCGGGGCGCCGCGTCGACTGGCTCACCGAGGTGAAGATCGACGGGCTTGCCATCAACCTCCGGTACGAGAAGGGCGTGCTCACCTCCGCCGCCACCCGCGGAGACGGGCGCGTGGGCGAGATCGTGACCGAGAACGCACTGCGCCTGGCCGACATCCCCGAGCGGCTCTCCGGCACGGGGCACCCCGAGATCGTCGAGGTGCGCGGCGAGGTGTTCATCCCCGTCGCCGCGTTCGAGAAGCTCAACGCCCTGCAGGCCGAGCTGCGCGAGCGCGTCCTCGCCGACTCGCGCGCCCGCGGCGTCGACGAGGAGAAGGCGCAGCGCTCGGCGGCGCGCCGCTTCCCGGCGTTCGCCAACCCCCGCAACGCGGCCAGCGGCGGCCTGCGCCAGCAGCTCGACAAGAAGTCCGGCCTCGAGCTCGAGGCCGGCCTCGCGCGCGTGAACTCGCTGCGCCTCTACGTGCACGGCCTCGGCGCGTGGCCGAACCCGCCCGTCGGCGCCCAGAGCGAGGTCTACGCGCTGTTCGCCGAGTGGGGCCTGCCGATCAGCCCTCATCCGAGGGTCTGCGGCTCGATCGACGAGGTGATCGAGTTCGTCGAGCACTTCGGCGCCCACCGCCACTCGATCGAGCACGAGCTCGACGGCATCGTGGTGAAGGTCGACGAGCTCGCGCTCCACGACGAGCTCGGTGTCACGAGCCGCGCACCGCGGTGGGCCATCGCGTACAAGTACCCGCCGGAAGAGGTGCACACGCGCCTGCTCGACATCGTGGTCTCGGTGGGCCGCACGGGCCGCGCCACGCCGTACGCGATCATGGAGCCCGCGCTCGTGGCCGGATCGGTCGTGCGTCAGGCGACGCTGCACAACCAGGACGTGGTCAAGGCGAAGGGCGTGCTGATCGGCGACACGATCGTGCTGCGCAAGGCCGGAGATGTCATCCCCGAGGTGCTCGGCCCGGTGGTCGACAAGCGAGACGGCACCGAGCGCGCCTTCGTGATGCCCGCGGACTGCCCCGAGTGCGGCACCCCGCTTCGCCCGATGAAGGAGGGCGACATCGACCTCCGCTGCCCGAACGCGAAGGACTGCCCCGCCCAGGTGCGCGGCCGCGTCGAGCACATCGGATCCCGCGGCGCGCTCGATGTCGAGGCCCTCGGCGAGGTCACGGCCGCCGCGCTCACGCAGCCGGATCTCCCGGCCGAGCCGCCCCTGCACACCGAGGCCGGGCTCTTCGACCTCACCCTCGAGCAGATCGTGCCGATCGAGGTGGTGGCGCGCGACGCCGAGACCGGCGAGCGCCGGGTCGACGAGAAGACGGGCGAGTTCGTGCGCCGCGCGCCGTTCCGTCGCAACGCCTCGGCGGCCGAGAAGAAGCAGGGGCTCAACGGCTCCCAGCCCTCCGCCCAGGCCATCAAGCTGCTCGAAGAGCTCGAGAAGGCGAAGACGAAGGAGCTCTGGCGCCTGCTCGTCTCCCTGAACGTGCGGCATGTCGGTCCCGTCGCGGCGCGTGCGCTGGCGGCCTACTTCGGGTCGCTCGACGCGATCCGCGCCGCGGGCCGGGACGAGCTCGCCGCGGTCGAGGGCGTCGGCGGCATCATCGCCGACTCGCTGCTCGACTGGTTCGCCGTCGACTGGCACCTGGAGATCATCGACCGCTGGACGGCCGCCGGCGTGCGGTTCTCCACGCCCGGGCACCCCGGGCCGGGTGCCGCTGTCACCGCGGGGGGTGTGCTCGAGGGGCTCACCGTGGTCGCGACGGGGGCGCTCGAGGGCTACAGCCGCGAGGGCGCACAGGAGGCGATCCTGCAGGCCGGCGGCAAGGCCGCCTCGAGCGTCAGCAAGAAGACCGACTTCGTCGCGGCGGGCCCGGGGGCGGGGTCGAAGCTGGCGAAGGCCGAGGCGCTCGGTGTCCGCATCATCGACGCCGCGCAGTTCCACCTGCTGGTCACCGAGGGCCCGGCCGCCCTGCCGCCGGTCGCCGAATAGGCTCGACGCATGGAACAGCGCACTCTCGGACGCACCGGACGCGACGTCTCGGTCATCGGCCTCGGCACCTGGCAGCTCGGCGGAAGCTGGGGCGATGTCGACCCCGCGAAGTCGCTGGAGGTGCTCGACGCGGCCTACGAAGCCGGCGTGACCTTCTTCGACACCGCCGACGTCTACGGCGACGGGCTCAGCGAGCAGACGATCGCCCAGTGGCGCCGGGCCAATCCCGACGCCGACGTGTTCGTGGCCACCAAGATGATCCGTCGCGTCGGGCCCGAGCTCGAGCACGCGACGCTCGAGAACTTCCGCGCCTGGACCGATCGCTCGCGCAAGAACCTCGCCGTCGACACTCTCGACCTCGTGCAGCTGCACTGCCCGGCCGGCGAGGTGTACGACAGCGACCGGGTGTTCGACGACCTCGACACGCTCGTCGCGGAAGGGGCGATCAAGAACTACGCGGTGAGCGTCGAGACCGCCGATGAGGCCCTGCGCGCCATCGCCCGGCCGGGGGTGGCGAGCGTGCAGATCATCCTGAACGCCTTCCGTCGCAAGCCGCTCGACGAGGTCCTGCAGGCCGCCGCCGACGCCGGGGTCGGGATCATCGCACGTGTGCCCCTGGCCAGCGGTCTGCTGAGCGGGCGCTACACCCGCGAGACCACCTTCGCCGAGAACGACCACCGCAACTTCAACCGGGACGGCTCGGCGTTCGACGTGGGCGAGACCTTCTCGGGCGTCGACTACGAGACCGGGGTCGACGCGGCGCAGCGGTTCGCCGAGCTCGCGCGCGGCATCGGACTCGAGCCCGCCACCGCGGCCCTCGCCTGGATCGTCCAGCTGCCGGGCGTCTCGACCGTGATCCCGGGCGCGCGCACGCCCGAGCAGGCGCGCGCGAACGCCGCCGCCGGCTCGGTCGCCCCGCTGCCGCAGGAGTTCCTCGACGCCGTTCGCGACCTCTACGACGAGCGCATCCGGGCCCAGGTGCACGGCCGCTGGTGATCGCCGACGACCGCCACGTCGTGTCGCGAAACCGAGACGACACGGCCTGGCGGTCGCGGCCCGGGCCGCGTATCGGCCATCCTTCGTAGGAAGAACACTCGAGCGCGTCACCGACGACGCGCAGGAGACCGGAGGCGCTCGCATGACCGCACAGACCTGGCTCATCATCGCGCTGGTGATCTACTTCGCCGCGATGCTCGCGATCGGCGTCTACGCCGCGACGAAGACCAAGGACCACGAGGACTACATGCTGGGCGGCAGGAACCTGCCGCCGGCGGTGGCGGCACTGAGCGCGGGCGCCTCGGACATGTCCGGCTGGCTCGTTATGGGGCTGCCGGGCGCGATCTACGCCGCGGGCCTCGTCGAGGCCTGGATCGCCATCGGCCTGACGATCGGCGCCTATCTGAACTGGAAGTTCGTCGCCCCGCGCCTGCGCGCGTACACCGAGGTCTCCCGCAACTCGATCACGATCCCGAGCTTCTTCGAGAACCGCCTGCGCGACCGATCACGCCTGCTCCGCATCGTCTCGGCCGTGATCATCCTGGTGTTCTTCACGCTGTACATCTCGAGCGGCATGGTCGCCGGCGGCGTGTTCTTCGAGGCGACCTTCGGCGGCTCGTACCTCGCCGGCATGCTGATCGTCGGCGGGGTCACGCTCGCCTACACGCTGTTCGGGGGTTTCCTCGGCGCGTCGCTCACCGACATGGTGCAGGGCCTGATGATCCTCGCGGCGGCGCTGATCGTCCCCGTGCTCGCCATCGTCGCGCTCGGCGGCTTCGGCGCCGTGGGCGACGCGGTCTCCGCCGAGCATCTCTCCCTGCTCGGCGGCGAGGACCTCACCGGCGTCACCGTGATCGCGATCGTCTCGTCGCTGGCCTGGGGCCTCGGCTACTTCGGGCAGCCGCACATCATCGTGCGCTTCATGGCGCTGCGCTCGGCGGCCGAGGCGCGCACGGCCCGGTGGATCGGCATGGGATGGATGATCCTGTCGCTGCTGGGAGTGGTGATCGCGGGCTTCGTGGGCATCGCGTACTTCCGCGGCGATGAGCTCGACAACCCCGAGACGGTGCTGCTCGAGATGGCGCAGGCGCTGATGCATCCGTTCGTCGCGGGCCTGGTGCTCTCGGCCGTGCTCGCCGCGATCATGTCGACCATCTCGAGCCAGCTCGTGGTGACCTCCTCGGCGCTGGTCGAGGACATCGCCAAGGTGGTGCTCAAGCGCGAGCCCAGCCAGAAGCGGCTGGTGCTCTTCGGTCGGCTGTGCGTCCTCGTCGTGGCGGTCGTGGCGATCCTGCTGGCGCTCGACCCCGAGAGCTCGATCCTCGAGCTGGTGGGCTTCGCGTGGGCGGGCTTCGGGGCCGCGTTCGGGCCGATCATCCTGCTGATGCTCTTCTGGCGCCGCCTCAGCGCGACTGGCGCCCTGGCGGGCATGATCGTGGGTGCCGTGACGGTGTTCGTGTGGCCGCTGCTCGGCACCGGGCTGTACGAGATCGTGCCCGGCTTCGCGCTCAACCTGCTCGTCGCCTGGGCCGTGAGTTCGGCGACCTATCGCCGCGATGACGAGATCGCGGACGAGTTCTCCCGCACCGAGGCGATCGTGGTGCCGGGCTCTGCGGCCCGCGCCTCCTCCGCCTCCTAGGCGCAGACAGTGAAGCGCCCGCCGGATCGGATCCGGCGGGCGTTTCACTGTGCGTCCGAGACGTCAGTCGTTGCGGTGGCGCGGCTTGCGATCGGGGCGGTCGCCGCCGCGGTCGTCGCGCGCCGGGCGGTCGCCGTAGGAGCGACGCTCGCCCCCGTACGAACGGCCGCCGTCGCGGTCGCCACCGTACGAGCGACGGTCGCCGCCGTCGCGGTCGCCGTACGAGCGACGCGCGGGGGCGCCGCGGTCGGCGCGGATCTGGATGAGCTGACCGGAGATCCGGGTGTCGCGCAGCTTCTCGAGCACGCTGGCGTCGAGGTTGGCCGGCAGCTCCACGATCGAGAAGTCCGGGCGGATGTTGATCGCACCGAAGTCGTCGCGGCGCAGGCCGCCCTCGTTCGCGAGCGCGCCGACGATCTGGCGGGGCTCGACGCGGTGACGGCGTCCCACCTCGATGCGGTACGCCTGGAAGTCGCCGCGGCTGCGGCGGGGGGCGCGCTCGTCCGAGCCGCCTTCGCGACGCTCGCGGGGGGCGCTGCGGTCGCGCTGGGGGCGGTTGTCCGCCGCGACCGCGGCGGCCAGGGCGTCCTGCTCGGTGTCGATCAGCAGCGGCTTGTCGCCCTGCGAGACGATCGCGAGCGCGGCGGCGACGTCGGCCTCGGGCACGTCGTGGTTGCGCACGTAGTGGGCGATGACGTCGCGGAAGGTGTCGAGCAGCGCCGTGTCCTCCAGCGCCGCCGTGATCGCGTCGTCGAAGCGGGCGAGGCGCGTCGTGTTGACGTCCTCGGCCGTCGGCAGCTGCATCTGCGCGGGCTGCTGGCGCGTCGCGCGCTCGATGTGCGCGAGCAGGTAGCGCTCGCGCGGGGTGATGAAGCTGATCGCGTCGCCCGTGCGGCCCGCACGACCCGTGCGGCCGATGCGGTGCACGTACGACTCGGTGTCGGTCGGGATGTCGAAGTTGACGACGTGGCTGACGCGGGGAACGTCGATGCCGCGGGCGGCGACGTCGGTGGCGACCAGGATGTCGAGCTTCGACTCCTTGAGCTGGTTGACGGTGCGCTCGCGGAGGTTCTGGGGGATGTCGCCGTTGATCGCGGCGGCCGAGTAGCCGCGGGCGCGCAGCTTCTCGGCGAGCGTCTCGGTCTCGTTCTTGGTGCGGACGAAGACGATCATCGCGTCGAAGTTCTCGACCTCGAGGATGCGCGTGAGCGCATCGACCTTCTGCTGGTACGAGACCACGAGGTAGCGCTGCGTGATGTTCGGGCTGGTCGAGGTCTTCGACTTGACCGAGATCTCCTGCGGGTCGCGCAGGTACTGCTGCGCGATGCGGCGGATCTGCGGCGGCATGGTCGCCGAGAACAGGGCGACCTGCTTGTCCTCGGGCGTCTGCGACAGGATCTGCTCGACGTCCTCGGCGAAGCCCATCTTGAGCATCTCGTCGGCCTCGTCGAGCACGAGGTACTCGAGCTGCGACAGGTCGAGCGTGCCCTTGGCGAGGTGGTCCATCACGCGACCGGGGGTGCCGACGACGATGTGCACGCCGCGACGGAGGGCCGACAGCTGCACGCCGTAGCCCTGGCCGCCGTAGACCGGGAGGAGGTGCACGCCGGGCATCTGCGCCGCGTAGGACTCGAAGGCCTCGGCCACCTGCAGGGCCAGCTCGCGGGTCGGCGCCAGCACCAGCGCCTGGGGCACTGCGCGCGCCACGTCCAGGCGCTCGAGGATCGGCAGCGCGAAGGCGGCGGTCTTGCCCGTTCCGGTCTGCGCCATGCCGACGACGTCGCGGCCGCTCAGCAGGGTCGGGATCGTCGCCTGCTGGATCGGCGACGGCGTCTCGTAGCCGAGGGCGCGGATCGCGGCGAGCACGGATCCGGTGATTCCGAGCTCCTCGAATCCGGGGGTGGAGGGGGCGTCGGTCTCGATCGGGGCATCCTGCTCGTCAGTCACCTGTCAACGCTACCGCTCGCGCATGTGCAAATGCCTGGGCACCGCTGCGCGCGGGTGTGTCAGGGGGCGTTCGAGGTGAGGGCCTCGATCCGCTCCTTCACCTGCCGGCGCAGCACCTTGCCGATCATGGAGGTCGGCAGCTCGTCGACGACGAACACCCGGCGCGGCACCTTGTACGGGGTGAGGATCCCTCGCGCGTAGGCGCGCAGCGCCTCGACGTCGAGCTCGCGGCCGGGCTCCACGACCACCGCGGCGACGACCTCCTCGCCGCTGTGCTCACTCGGCAGGCCGACGACCGCCGCGTCGACCACGTCGGGGTGCTGGCGCAGCACGTTCTCGACCTCGGTCGGGGCGACGTTGAAGCCGCCCGTGATGATGAGCTCCTTGATCCGGTCGACGATGCGCACGAAGCCGGCCTCGTCAATCGTGACGATGTCGCCCGTGCGGAACCAGCCGTCGACGAACACCGCCTCGGACTCCTCCGGCTTGCCGTAGTAGCCGCCGAAGACCTGGGGTCCGCGCACCAGCAGCTCGCCGCGCCCGCCGGGCTCGACGTCGCGGGTCGGGTCGTCGGGATCGACCACCCGGCACTCGGTGCCGGGGATCGGCAGGCCGACGCTGCCGGCGACCCGATGGTTGGCGACGGGGTTGGCCATCAGCACGGGAGAGCACTCGCTGAGCCCGTACCCCTCGACGAGGAAGCCGCCGGATTCGGCCTCGAACGGCTCGACGAGCTCGGGCGACAGCGCCATGGCCCCCGAGATCGCGATCTCGGTGCCCGCGAGCGAGACGCCCCGCTCCTTCGCGCGCCGGAGCAGGCGATCGGCGATCGGCGGCACAAGCGGGAGGAACGTGGCGGGGTGCTTCTTGATCACATCGAGCACCATGTCCGGGTCGAACTTGGGGAACAGCACAAGCCGTGCCCCCATGGACATCGCGAAGGTGAGGCACAGCGTCAGGCCGTACGCGTGGAACATCGGCAGCACGGCGTACACGTTCGTGCCGAGGCCGCGGCGGATCGTCGGCACCCAGGCGCGCGCCTGCGCCGCGTTGGCGAGCAGGTTGCGGTGCGTGAGGGCGGCTCCCTTGGGGGTGCCCGTCGTGCCGGAGGTGTACTGGATGATCGCCAGGTCCTCCGTCTTCGGGCCGGGGTGCGACGCGGGCAGGGGCTCGCTGGCGAGCAGCTCCTCCCAGGGCGTTGTGCCGCGCACCTTCTCTGTCAGCTGGCTGCGCGACTCGCGCGCCTTCGCGATCGGCAGACGCAGCAGCGCCCGCATCTGCAGCGGCATGGCGCGGGTGACATCGACCGAGACGAGGGTCTTCACGGCGAGGTCTGCGGGGAAGTCCTGCACCTGCCTGACGACCTTGGTCCACACGATCGCGTGCTTGGCACCGTGATCCTCGAACTGCTTGCGCAGCTCGCGTGGCGTGTAGAGCGGGTTGTGCTCGACGGCCACGGCGCCCAGGCGCAGGATCGCGTAGAACGCGATGATGTGCTGCGGGCAGTTCGGCAGGATGATCGCCACCGGGTCGCCCTTGCGCACGCCCCGCGCGTGGAGCCCCGCGGCGACGCGCTCGATGGCCGCGTTTAGCTCGGCATAGCTCGTGGTCCGGCCGAAGAACTGCAGAGCCGGCGCGTGAGCGAACTCGCGTCCCGACGCGGCGACGAGATCCGGCAGCGATCCGGTGATCTCGTCGAGGTCTTCGGGCACGCCCGCGGCGTAGCTGGCGATCCAGGGGCGCGGCGGCTCATACGTGGTCACGGCTCCAGGCTAGGCCGAGTGCCCCGGGCGCCACCACGTAGACTCGAGGGGTGTCTGAAATCACCCCTGATCTCGTGCGCCATCTCGGTGTGCTCGCCCGGATCCAGCTGAGCGACGAGGAGGTGACCCGCATGACCAGCGAGCTCGACGCGATCGTCGACACCATCGCCAAGGTCGCGCAGGTCGCCACCCCCGATGTCCCGGCGACGAGCCACCCGATCCCCATGCAGAACGTCTTCCGCCCGGATGAGGTGACGGAGACGCTGACGACGGCGCAGGCCCTGCAGAACGCGCCCGACGCCGACGGATCGCGCTTCCGCGTGACCGCGATCCTGGGAGAAGAGCAGTGACCGACATCACCCGCCTCAGCGCGGCGGACCTCGCCGACAAGCTCGCCTCGCGCGAGATCTCGAGCGTCGAGGCCACACGGGCCCACCTCGACCGGATCGCCGCCGTCGACGGCGACGTGAACGCGTTCCTGCACGTCTCGGACCGTGCGCTGGACGTCGCCGCCGACATCGACCGTCGCCGCGCGGCGGGCGAGGATCTCGGCCCCGTCGCCGGCGTGCCCCTCGCCATCAAGGACGTGCTCGTCACGACCGACATGCCGTCGACCTCGGGATCGAAGATCCTCGAGGGCTACATGTCGCCCTACGACGCCACCGTCGTGGCCCGTTCGCGCGCCGCGGGCCTCGTGCCGCTCGGCAAGACGAACATGGACGAGTTCGCCATGGGATCGTCGACCGAGCACTCCGCCTACGGCCCCACCCGCAACCCGTGGGATCTCGACCGCATCCCCGGCGGATCCGGTGGCGGCTCGGCCGCCGCGGTGGCCGCGTTCGAGGCGCCGCTGGCACTCGGCTCCGACACCGGCGGATCCATCCGCCAGCCCGCCCACGTCACCGGCACGGTCGGCGTGAAGCCGACGTACGGCGGCGTCAGCCGCTACGGCGCGATCGCGCTCGCCTCCAGCCTCGACCAGGTCGGCCCCGTGACCCGCACGGTCCTCGACTCGGGCCTGCTCCACGACGTCATCGGCGGCCACGACATCCACGACGCCACGTCGATCCCCGAGGCCTGGCCGTCGTTCGCCCAGGCCGCCCGCGAGGGCGCGCGCGGCGACGTGCTCAAGGGTCTGAAGGTCGGTGTTGTGACCGAGCTGCCGGACGCCGACTTTCAGCCGGGCGTCGCGGCGTCGTTCCACGAGTCCCTCGCGAAGATGGAGGCGCAGGGTGCCGAGATCGTCGAGATCAGCGCGCCGCATTTCGAGTACGCGGTCGCCGCGTACTACCTGATCCTCCCCGCGGAGGCGTCGAGCAACCTCGCCAAGTTCGACTCGGTGCGCTTCGGCATGCGCCTGGACGTGCCGGGTGGCACGGTCGAGGACGTGATGTCGGCCACGCGCGACGCGGGCTTCGGGCCCGAGGTCAAGCGCCGCATCATCCTCGGCACCTACGCCCTCTCGGCGGGCTACTACGACGCCTACTACGGCAGCGCGCAGAAGGTCCGCACGCTCATCCAGCGCGACTTCGACGCCGCGTTCGCCCAGGTCGACGTCATCGCGACGCCGACCGCGCCGACCACGGCGTTCAAGATCGGCGAGAAGATCGACGACCCGCTGTCGATGTACCTCAACGACCTGACGACCATCCCGGCGAACCTCGCCGGCGTCCCCGGCATCTCGCTGCCGACGGGGCTCGCGGCGGAGGACGGGCTGCCGGTCGGCATCCAGTTCCTCGCGCCCGCCCGCGAGGACGCCCGGCTGTACCGGGTGGGAGCCGCGCTCGAGGCGCTGCTCGTCGACGAATGGGGCGGTCTGCTGCTGGACCGGGCTCCCGAGCTCAAGGGAGGGGCGCGCTGATGGCTGCCGCCAAGCTGATGGACTTCGACAAGGCGCTCGAGCTGTTCGAGCCCGTCATCGGTCTCGAGGTCCACGTCGAGCTCAACACCAGGACGAAGATGTTCTCGTCGGCGGCCAACCCCGCCCACCCGGACAACCACGACGCCGAGCCGAACACGCTCATCGCCCCCGTCGACATGGGCCTGCCCGGCTCGATGCCGACGGTGAACGCGGAGGCGATCCGCTCGTCGATCAGCCTGGGCCTCGCGCTCGGCTGCTCGATCGCGCCGTCGAGCCGCTTCGCCCGGAAGAACTACTTCTACCCGGACCTCGGCAAGAACTACCAGATCAGCCAGTACGACGAGCCGATCGCCTTCGAGGGGTCGGTGGAGGTCGAGCTCTCGGACGGCGAGATCATCACGATCCCGATCGAGCGCGCGCACATGGAGGAGGACGCCGGCAAGCTCACGCACGTCGGCGGCGCCACCGGTCGCATCCAGGGCGCCGAGTACTCGCTTGTCGACTACAACCGCGCGGGCGTTCCGCTCGTCGAGATCGTGACGAAGCCGATCTTCGGCACCGAGGGCCGCGCGCCCGAGGTCGCCAAGGCCTACCTCGCCACGATCCGCGACATCGCGATCGCCCTGGGCATCTCCGAGGCGCGGATGGAGCGCGGCAACCTGCGCTGCGACGCCAACGTGTCGCTCCGACCGCGCGGTGCCGAGAAGCTCGGCACCCGCACCGAGACGAAGAACGTCAACTCGATGCGCTCGGTCGAGCGCGCGGTGCGCTACGAGATCCAGCGTCAGGCGGCGATCCTCGCCGACGGCGGCTCGATCACGCAGGAGACGCGCCACTGGCACGAGGACACCGGCGAGACCTCGCCCGGGCGCCCGAAGTCGGACGCCGACGACTACCGCTACTTCCCGGAGCCCGACCTGCTGCCGGTGGAGCCGAGCATCGAGCTCATCGAGGAGCTGCGCGCGGCGCTTCCCGAGCCGCCGGCCGCGCGTCGCCGCCGCCTGAAGGCCGACTGGGGCTTCACGGACCTCGAGTTCCAGGACGTCGCCAACGGCGGGCTGCTGGCCGAGGTCGAGGCCACCATCGCCGCGGGGGCGACGCCCGCCGCCGCGCGCAAGTGGTGGACGGGCGAGATCACCCGCACGGCCAACGCCGAGGGGCGCGAGCCGTCCGCGCTCGTCACGCCCGAGAACGTCGCCGCCCTGCAGAAGCTGATCGACGCCGGCACGCTGACCGACAAGCTCGCGCGTCAGGTGCTCGAGGGCGTCATCGCCGGAGAGGGCACCCCGCAGGAGGTCGTCGACGCCCGCGGGCTCGCGGTCGTGTCCGACGACGGCGCCCTCATCGCCGCGATCGATGAGGCACTGGCCGCCCAGCCCGATGTCCTCGCGAAGATCCGCGACGGCAAGGTGCAGGCCGCCGGTGCCGTCATCGGCGCCGTGATGAAGGCGATGAAGGGCCAGGCGGACGCCGCTCGCGTCCGCGAGCTCGTGCTGGAGCGCGCCGGCCAGGCGTGATGTCTCTGTCAGGCCGAGGCCGGTCAGCGTGGCTCGCCGCCGCGCTGGCCGGCCTCGGCCTTCTCGTCGCCATCCCGTCGTCGGCCGCGCCGCGCCCGGCGGAGGCCACAGCTGCCGCTCCCGCGTCTCGCGACGAGATCGCGACCGTGCTGGCGCGCGCGATCGTCGACGACATGTCGGCGCAGGAGCGGGCCGCCACCGTGGTGATGGGCACGGTGGGAGGGACGGACCCGCTCCCGCTCGAGGCCTACCTCGCGGACAGCGGGCTCGGAGGGTTCATCCTGATGGGCTCGAACGTTCCGCCGAGCGAGGACGCCCTGCGTGCTCTGACGGACGCGATGGACGGCGACGACGGCACGCTGCCGCCGCTGCTGGCCACCGATCAGGAGGGCGGAACCGTCTCGCGTCTCGCCTGGGACACGGCTCCCGCCGGCGCTGCTCTCCAGGCGCAGCCCGTCGACGCCGCCCGTGCGGCGTTCGCGGCGAGGGGTTCGCTGCTCGAGCGGGCCGGCATCAGCGTCAACTTCGGCGTGATCGCCGACGTCGGCAGCGCCACCAGCGGATTCATCCGTCCTCGCGCCCTCGGGGCGGACGCCGCCGCGGCAGCCGATCGCGTCGCCGCCGCGGTCAAGGGTGAGAAGGGTCACGTCCTCTCGACGCTCAAGCACTTCCCGGGGCACGGGGCGGCACCGGGGGACTCGCATCACGCCATCCCGGAGACCGATCTGCCGCTCGATCGATGGCGCGTCGAGCACGCCCCGCCGTTCCAGGCAGGGATCGACGCCGGGGCCGAGCTGGTGATGACGGGGCACCTGCGCTTCACGGCGGTGGACGACGCCCCGGCCTCGCTCTCGCCGGAGTGGTACCGGATCCTCCGCGACGACCTCGGGTTCGACGGCGTCGCCATCACGGACGACCTCGGCATGCTGCTGTCGTCGGGGGAGGAGCGATACGCCGATCCGGTGCGCAATGCCGTGACTGCGATCTCGGTCGGAGCCGACATGGCGCTGATGGTGGCCGGCTCGAACGCCGGCACGGCGCCCGCGATGGCCGCGGCCATCGCCGAGGAGGTCGCCCCGGACCGCCTCGAGGAGGCCGCCACCCGCGTCGTGACGCTCCGCGTGCTGGCGTCGGGGGTGCTGGACGGTCCCGCCTTCGACCAGTGAGGGGCGCGGGCGGATGTCGGTGATCGCGGAGAGAATGGAACCATGGGACGGGCAGACGGGTCGGGGCGCATCGTGTCGCCCGCCGATGCCGATGACTCGGAGACCGGCATCCTGCACATCGACATGGACGCGTTCTACGTCTCGGTCGAGGAGCTCGACGATCCGTCGCTGAAGGGCAAGGCCGTGGTCATCGGCGCCCCCGACGGGCGATCCGTCGTCTCCAGTGCCTCCTACGAGGCGCGTCGCTACGGCGTGCGATCCGCGATGCCGATGGGGCAGGCTCTGCGGCTGTGCCCGCACGCGCTCGTTGTGCTCCCGCATTTCGAGCGGTACCAGGCCGTGTCGGCGCAGGTGATGGAGGTCTTCCGCAGCTTCACGCCGCTCGTCGAGCCCCTCTCGGTCGACGAGGCGTTCCTCGACGTGCGGGGCGCGCGTCGGCTGTGGGGCAGTCCGAGCCGGATCGCGCAGCTTATCCGCGAGAAGATCGCCGCCGAGATCGGGATCACGGCGAGCGTCGGCGTGGCCGCGACCAAGCACGTGGCGAAGATGGCATCGACCATGTCCAAGCCCAACGGCCTGCTTGTGGTGCCCGGCGCCGATACGCAGGCCTTCCTCGATCCGAAGCCGGTGCGCGCCATCTGGGGAGTGGGGCCCAAGGCCGCCGAGCTGCTCGAGTCGCGCGCGATCCGCACGATCCGCGACCTGCGCGAGACGCCGCCGGAGGTCTTGGAGCGGATCGTCGGGCCGGCGGGGGCAGCCCGGCTCGCGCAGCTCGCCCGGGGCGTCGACCCGCGCGAGGTGGAGACCACGCGGATCGAGAAGAGCATCGGCCACGAGGAGACCTTCGAGACCGATGTCGCCGACGTCGATCTGCTCCGGGCCGAGCTGCTGCGTCTGTCGGATCGGGTCGGGGTTCGTCTGCGCGGCGCCGGCGTCGAGGCCGCGGGGGTCGCGATCAAGGTGCGATTCTCGGATTTCTCCACGATCACCCGCTCGATGACCCTGCCCGAGCCCTCCTCGGTCGGGCAGCGGCTCGCCGACGCATCGCGAGAGCTGCTCGCGGCGGTCGATCTGCGCCTCCCGGTGCGGCTGATCGGGGTGCGCGCCGAACGTCTCCGCCCCGTGGGTTCGGGTGGCGTGGCGCTGTGGGATGACGACGCCCACTGGAAGAAGCTCGAGGGGACCCTCGACGCCACGTTCGCGCGGTTCGGCCGCGGGGCCGTCACGCGGGCGACGTTCCTCGGCCGCGAGAGTCGCGGCCACCTGCCGTCGCATCCGCGGCCGCCTGCCGACTGCGACTGATCCGCCCCTCGCCGCAGATGCGCCCCGGCGGGTAGCGTGGGCACATGTCCAACATCGCACTGGAACTCGGCAAGATCTCGGCCGGCCTCGGCGTGAAGAACGCCTATGGCGAGCAGCAGGACGTCGACGGGGTGCGCATCGTTCCCGTCGCGGCCACGTGGAGCGGCTTCGGCGGCGGAGCGGACGACGGCGGCAACGGCGGAGGTGGCGGCGGTGGCTTCTCGGCGCCGCTCGGCGCGTACGTCCGACGCGGCGACACCCTGACGTTCGAGCCCAACCTCGTCTCGCTGGTCGCCGTGGCGATCCCGTTCGTGTGGGTGGCGGGTCACGCTCTGTCGCGCATCATCCGTGCCCTCAAGAAGTAACACCGAGGGCTCGTTCGCGGCGGCGCACGACGCGGCCTTCGCGGTGATCGCCGACGCGGTCGCCCGGCTCGATGCGCCCGCGCCGGTCGTTGTGATCGACGGCCGCAGCGGCGGGGGCAAGACGTCGCTGGCGCGTCGGCTCGAGACCGAGTGGCCGCGGCCGGGGGAGGCCCCCCAGCTCGTGGCGCTGGATTCGTTCTATCCCGGGTGGGACGGCCTCGCCGAGGCGACTCATCTGACCCGCGAGTGGCTGCTGATCCCGCACGCCGCGGGGATCGACGGTCGCTGGCGGCGCTTCGACTGGGCGTCCCTCGCGTTCGCCGAGGAGCACGTCGTCGATGCGGGGCGCGCGCTGATCGTCGAGGGCGCAGGAGCCCTGAGCCCGGCGGCGCAGGGGCTGGCCGACCTCACCGTGTGGATCGATGCCCCGGCGGGGTCGCGACGCCAACGCGCGATCGAGCGCGACGGCGACACCTACGCGCCGCACTGGGACCGATGGGCCGCGCAGGAGGCGGCCCACATCGCCGAGCACGATCCGCGTGCGGTGGCCGACCTGGTGTTCGAGCTGCCCTAGAACGCGTCCGCCGCCTGGATCAGGCTCTCGAGCCGGTACCCGAGCCATTCGTACACGCCGTAGCGAGGATCCTCGGGGTCGTACCCGTCCTCCTCGGTGACGATGCCGAGCCGGCTCGCCACAACGAGCCGGAGAGCGGCCAGCGTGCGCAGCCATGCCTCGACGTGCTCGGGGTCGAGCGTGATCTCCACCGGCGCGAAGGCGTCGTCCGACGGATCCTGCGCGTCGCGGGGGAGGCCCTCGAGCACGGCACGCGCGTCGCTCGCGCGCCGGCGCAGCAGATCCGAGCGCGTCACCGCCCGGAACTCGCGGGAGGCCTCGGCGTCGTCGGGATACACGTCCGGGGTCAGGCGCTCGATCGCCGGATCCTCCATCGACGGTGCGCCGTCGACGAGCTCGGCGAACTGCCCGACCAGGTCGATCAGCTGTGCGACCTCGATGCGGGTGAGGTCGAGGACGACGCCGCTCATGCCGCCGGCGCCTTCCGCACGGTGGCCCAGAGGCCGTAGTCGTGCATGGCCTGCGCGTGCAGCTCCATCTGCTCGCGCGCCCCCTCGGCCACGATCGCGTGCCCGTCGTGGTGCACGGCGAGCATCAGCTGCGTGGCGCGGTCGAGGCTGTAGCCGAAGTACTGGCGGAAGACGCGGACGACGTAGCTCATCAGGTTGACCGGGTCGTTCCACACGACGGTCTGCCAGGGGATGTCCGCCGTGGCGCTCTCATCGAGACGCAGGTCGTGGTCGAGGTCGGGCGTTGCGAGGCTCATGCCCACCCCAGTTCGTGCAGGCGCTCGTCATCGATGCCGTAGAAGTGCGCGATCTCGTGCACCAGGGTCGTGTGGATCTCGTCGCGCAGCTCGTCCTCCGTCTCGCACTGGGCCAGATGCGGTTCGCGGTACACGATGATCCGGTCCGGCAGCTCGCCCATCCCGTAGCGGTCGCGCTCGGTGAGAGCCAGGCCGTCATAGAGGCCGAGCAGGTCGAGCGACCCGTCTTCGGGCCGATCCTCGATCACGAAGACGACGTTGTCGAGACCCTCGACCATGTCGTCCGGGAGGAGATCCAGCTCGTCGATCACGAGGCGTTCGAAGGCTTCGGCATCGAAGTCGATCATGTGATCATCCGATTGATTCTTGGGGTGGCTGACGGGGCTTGAACCCGCGACCCCCGCGACCACAACGCGGTGCTCTACCAACTGAGCTACAGCCACCATGTCTTCCCGATCCCTCGGGACAACTTGAATATTTAATCACACGGCGGTGGAGAAGAGCGAAACGACGGACGTCGCGTGTGTCCTCGCCTGATCGGACGTCGGGCCCGGCTCTCCGACGAACACGGCGCGACGGTAGTACTCGAGTTCGCGGATGGATTCGAGGATGTCGGCGAGGGCGCGGTGGCCGCCGTCCTTGGCCGGCGCGTGGATGTACGCGCGCGGGAACCACCGGCGCGAGAGCTCCTTGATGCTCGAGACATCGACGTTGCGGTAGTGCAGGTACGTGTCGACCTCGGGCATGTACTTCGCGAGGAACATGCGGTCGGTGCCGATCGTGTTTCCGGCGAGCGGTGCCTTGCGCTCCTGCGGCGCGAAGCGCTTGATGTACTCGAGCGAGAGCCGCTGCGCCTCCTCGAGCGAGACGCCGCCGTCGAGCTCGTCGAGCAGACCCGACTTGCGGTGCATCTCGGTGACGAAGTCGCCCATGTGATCCAACGCGGCCTGCGAGGGCTTGATGACGACCTGGAAACCCGGGTCGAGGATCTTCAGCTCGAAGTCGGTCACGACGATCGCGATCTCGACCAGCTCATCGACCGCGAGGTCGAGGCCCGTCATCTCGCAGTCGATCCAGACGAGCCGGTCGTTCTCGGAGGCGCCTACCATGCGGTCCAGCCTAACGAGTGGGCCGGACACCGGCTGACGACGGCCGGGACGGCGCGCGGTAACGTAGATCGCAGCGCCTCCTTAGCTCAGCGGAAGAGCAGCAAGCTTCTACCTTGTCGGTCGAGGGTTCGAATCCTTCAGGGGGCACCCAATCGGACGTACTAGAACCTGAGACGTCGAGAGATGTCTCAGGTGACGTGACCGATGCGAGGGGTTCGGCGAGGCGGATGGTCGCCTCGCCGTCCTCTCCGAGTTCGATGCCGCCGGTGAGTGCTTGGTTCGCCAGACGCTTGCCGTGGTCGTCGGTGCGCGCGTACATGGCGGCGCAATCGACCAGCAGGCGAAGCGCGGCGGTGAGGTGTCGCCGTGCGCCCTCGCTGCCCTCGTGCTCCTGGGCGAGACGACGGTCGATGTCGGCGAGACCTGTGCGGATGCGGTCTTGGTGTCGTTTGAGGGTGTTCAGGTCGATGGCGTCGGCGAAGTGGGCCGCGAGCAGCTTGTCGCTCTCGTCCTGGAGTCGCTGGCGGTTCTCGGTCAGCTCGGCCAGTTCTTGGGAGCGGGAGGCGAGACGTTCGTCGAACGCGGCCTCGACTTGCGCTGCCAGAGCGGTGTACTGCGCTTCCGTGATGGAGATGTCTTTGTAGCAGTCGGCGACCAGCTTCTCGATGACCCCGACGGGCACGGCCCGCCGGGTACAGTTCTTCCGCTTGGATGCGCGTCCAGAGCAGACGAAGTACGCGTACCGGATGCCCTGACTGTTGGCGGGGAAGTCGAGCTGCATCCGCGACCCGCAGGTGCCGCAGAACAGCGAGCCTTTGAGGTAGTGGTCGTGGGTGCGCCGCCGCTCGGAGGCGAGCTTCCGCGAGTCGAGGAGGCGCTGGACTCGTTCCCATACTTCGACGTCGATCAGCGGTTCGTGCGTGCCGGGGTGTTCTGCGCCTTTGTAGCGGACGATGCCGATGTAGTAAGGGTTGCGGAGCATCGTGAAGAAGCCCGATCGGGCTACGGGCTTCGGTGGCCTGCTCGGTGTTGGCAGGGTTCGCAGGCCACGAGCGGTGACGTCTTCGAGTAGCTCGACTACGGTGTGGTCGCCGGTGGCGTATCGCTCGAAGACCCAGCGGATCATGGGGCCGCGTTCGGGGTCAATCTCGACGGTGCGGTACTCGCGGCCGTGCTCGTCGCGTCTGCGGACATTGAGGTAGCCGATCGGTGCCCGCATCGGAGTGCCGCCGGTCGTGACCTTCTGCGTGAGGCCCTTCACGACCTCGGTCGCGAGGTTCTTGGAGTAGAACTCCGCGATGGACGACATGATGCCGTGCAGCAGCATCCCCGAGGGTGTTTCGTCGATGTTCTCTGTCGCGGAGACCAGTGTGACGCCTGCTTCGACCAGGCGGCGGTGGATCTCCACATCGTCCAGCCGGTTGCGGGCGAGGCGGTCGACCTTGTGCACGATGCAGTAGGTGACCTGATGCGTGGCGATGTACTCCAGCATCCGTTGCAGGTCAGGCCGGTCGGCGGAACGTGCGGACTCTCCGGCGTCGACGAACTCAGCAACGATCCGCGCGCCGAGGTCTGCGGCCTTGCGATTGTTCGCCTGACGTTGGGCGGGGATCGAGAACCCCTCGTCATGACCGCCCTTGGACGCCTGCTCCTTGGTCGAGACCCGCTGATAGGTCACTGCCGTCAGCATCGGTGCGGTGTCCGTCTCCGGCATGGGCATCGTCAGAGTCATGGTTCCCTCCTTGCGCGTCCGCTGATGTGCGGGCGGACGTCGCGTCTTCAGTGGTGTGGTGGTCACCGATACGACGCTGCTGCTCATCAAGCTCGTGAGCGTGAAGTTCATCCGCGATGTGCAGAACCAGCGCGATCAGTTGCTTGGTGTCAGGCTTGGAGCGCACCCGAGCTTCGGCCGCGATGCGTCGGCCCGTGCTCGTCACCCGGTAGTGCCTCATGGACGGCAGGTGAGCTACGACGCTCCTTGCGGCGGGCCTTGATGAGCCGGGCGCTGCTAATCGGGCCGTAGACGAGGAACTTGAGCGCGTTGTAGATGCACAGCAGCACGATCAGGTGCAACCAGCCGGGCGCACCGCCTGCGATGAGGGTGGTGCACCAGTAGGCGATGGCGAAGTAGGCGACCGAGAGCAGCATGGCGGGTGCGCCCCACTTGAGGCCGCGCCTTGTGCGGAGCGCGTCGAGCAGGATGTTGGTGGGCATCCAGATGCGCATGAACGCGCGGACGCGGATGCTGGTGTTCCAGATCAGTCGAAGCATGATCAAGTCCTCCCAAGCGGCGACGCCTTGATGGGATGGACTTGCCGGGGCTGTTCCCTGGCTCGTCATGCCGCCTCCACGGAGGGCGGCGGCCTAGCTGGTTTAAATCGCCTGTGGGTCGATTCTACCCGCTTCGCCCGTCCACCGGAAGATCAGCCGAAGAGTGACCCCGACGCATGCGAGCGGGGCCGACCCGTGCTGGTTCGGCCCCACCGAGAGTTTGCCGGAGGGCTCAGGTGATCTCGCCGGTCTTTGGGTCGAGGGTCGCGTAGAAGTTCTCCTCGATCTGGCGGCGGCGTTCGACGTCGGCCATGACGAACGCCACGAAGTCCTCGTCACGGTTGGTGATCGGAGTGTCTTCGATTGGTTCGGCCTCGTCCTCGCCAGGCCAGACGGTCTGGCGGGTGGGCCGGTCTCGGTCGAGGCGAGTGCCGCACGCGGCGACCCAATCACGCAGCCGCTGCCGGACATCGGCGAAGTCTCGGTGCCAGCCAATCGGTGCGCTGCCGTTCTGCTGCGGGTCGTACGCGGACAGCCAGTGCGTGTGGAGCGCGGAGAGTTCCCAGTGCAGCTCAGCGTGGCGATGCCACATGGGAGGAACCACCGACGGCGGTAGCCCGTAGGTCGTGCGGAGCCAGTTCACCCACTGGTTCAGCTCCAGCCATGCTTCCTCGGCGTCGTCGGCGGTCAGCAGGTTCCAGTTGATCGGGCCGGGCGGTTCTTCCAGCACCGGCGCGATATCGCGGCGCTGGGGCGTGGAGTCCGGGTCGAGATCAGGTTCGGGCCTGTCCTCGGGCTCGTCTCCCGCTGCGAGGGTCTGGTCGTTGTTCATGGCTTGCCCCGCTCAGCGGCCCAGCGCCGCTGGCTCGCGGGTCTGTGCGGGTCGCTCGGGCCGCTCGAACGCCTGACCGCGTTCCGTTCCGATCGCTTCGCGTGCGGCACTGTTGCGCGGCTCGCGGTCGATGATGAGACGGGTGGTCACGGGATTCGGAGTCAGCGTGTCGGCCCGGAACTCCTCTCGCTCCTCGCCGGTGACCGGGTCGGTGAACTTCTTGAACTGTCCGGTGGCGATGAAGTCATCGCCCTTCTTGAGCAGTTCCATCGAGGCCTCGGCACCCTTGTACCTCTGAGCGAGGTCGTGGAACGTCCTGCCCGTGTTGGTGAATGTGCCGTCGTCTTCGCGTCGCCAGTGATCGACGCCGACGCGCGCGTAGAACCTCGGTGTGCCGGTCTTCTCGCTGTACGTCAGTTTCGGGTCGCCAGCGATGTGGCCAACCATAATGACGCCATTCTTGATGCCCATCGCGCATCCTCCTGTCTTCATCCACGCCCGCATTTCGTACGGTCGGTGTGGCGGACAGGTGCTCGTCTACAGCCTCGGTGGTCGCATGTCGCGTGCGGCGCTGTCGGTGGAAGTGAACGCCATTGTCGGAGTCGGGTTCCGGTGTGGATCTGCGCGGACACCGAGCGCGGCTCGGTGCGCTCGCACGGTCTCGACCGTCAGATCGCTCGTGGGTCGGTGATCCGGCGGTGGGTCGGGTTGAGCGTCTTGGTTGATGTCTTCTTGCATCGCGGCCAGCTGGGTCTCGATGCGGACGAGGTCGCTCTCGGCCTCGGCGAGGGCTTCGGCGTGCCGGAATGGTTGGCCGATGCGCTGCTCGGCCTCGGCGCGTCCCTGCTCGGCTCTGGCGAGGTCGCTGTGCACTTGCTCAAGGAGCGAGGGGATGCCGGAGGCGCGGTTCTCGATGCGTTGGATGAGTCCGGTGCCGCCATCGAGGAACGCCTGGCGGGTCATGACGAAGCCGCTGCGCGGCACGCCGTCGAACTTGATGTGCACCATCGGCTCGGCTCCGAGCGCCGGGCTGGTCGAGACGGTGACGTCGAAGCCGCTGATGCGCCCGATCACGCCGTAGTCGCGGGAGGCGTAGCGGGGTGCCCATTTCAGGTCGGAGTCGTGCGCCCAGGTTGCCAGTGCGTGTGCGGCATCGGCACGGGAGGTATAGGTGCGGTCGCGCAGCTCGATGCGGAACTTGTCGCCCGAGGTATCGGTCACTCGCGGGAGTACCGCTTCGAGCGCGTCGATGTCGGCAGCGGCGCTGCGGGCGTCGTCTCCGGCACGGTCGCGGGCGTGGGCGAGCATCGACTCGTTGCGGTGGTAGGCGCGTTCCAGGCGGCGGAGCCGTTGGACTTCGGTGTGCACGGTGGAGTGCTCCAACAGCAACGGATTCCCGCTGGAGATGGCCTTGGCTTCTGCCGCCGAGAGCGCGGATGAGTCGATCTCTTCGATCTCGCGGGAGTCGAGGCTGCCGCGCATGAGTTGCGCGATGAACGTGGCTTTGCGTTCCACGCCCTGCCACATATAGGAGTCGAACGACCGCTCGGTGACGAACCGGACGATGCCGACCTCGGGGTTCTGGTTGCCCTGCCGCAGGATGCGGCCCTCACGCTGCGCAATATCGGACGGCCGCCACGGGCAGTCCAGATGATACAGCGCGACGGCCCGTGCCTGCACGTTGGTGCCGACACCCATTTTCCCGGTCGAGCCCATCAGCACGGCGACGTGCCCGGCGCGGGGGGCGGCGAACAGGCGGGCCTTGTCCACGTCGGTTTTCGCTTCGTGCATGTACCGGATGGACTCGGGCGGCATCCCGCGCGCGATGAGTTGCTCGCGCAGTTCGTCGTAGGCGTTCCACCGTTCCGGGTTCGGGGTGCCGATGTCGGAGAACACCAGCTGCAACGCGCCGCGCACGAGCGACTCCTGCCCGGTGATCGGGTCGAGGTAGGTGTTGTCTTTCGTCTGCTCCCAGACCCGGTGGATGCTGTCGGCGGCAAGATCGACCTTGGTGGGGCCGGAGGGGTCGCGCGGCACGATCATGCGAATGTCGAGCGCGGCTTTGCGCCCATCGGTGGAGATGGTGAGCATGTTGTCTTCGCTCGGTGACACCGACCGGGCCGCGACTTTCTCGGCGCGCGTGCCGAGGGTCTCGATGAACTGCTCCAGCTCGACCGTGGGCTGGATTGCGACAGTCGCGGGTGCCCGCCGGCCGTCCTCGCGTTCGCGTATCTCGGGCACCGGGAGTTGCAGATCCTCGGCGGTCTTCACATCGGCGAAGATCGACCAGAGTTTCAGCATCTCAGGCACGTTCTGGAACTTGGCGAACCGTGTCTTCATGCGGAAGGTGTTGTTGCCGGTCGGGGCCATCTCCATCTGCGTGACCGTCTGCCCGAACGTGGCTGCCCACGCATCGAATGCGCCGATACCGGCGGCGTCGAGCAAGTCCGGGCGCAGGTACTTCTGCATCACGAACGCCTCGGTCACCGAGTTCGAGATCGGTGTCGCCGTGGCTCCGGTGACGACCCGTTCGCGGCCTTGGGAGCGCAGGTATTCGAGTTTCATGTGCAGGTCGCTGGCCCGGTTGGAGCCGTCGATCGCGGCGTCAGAGATGTTGGAGTCGGTGGCGAGGTTCTTGTACATATGCATCTCGTCGACGACCACATAGTCGACGCCGGTGTCCTCGAAGCACACTCCGGCATCGCGGCTGGTGTCGATGCGTGACTTGACCTTGTTCTCCAGCTGGAGCAGCTTGCGCTGGATGCGCTTGACGCTCATCGCGTTCTCGCCCGTCGCGTTGGCGAGCACTTCCCGCATCTGGTCGACCTGGGCTTGGATGTACGCCTGCTGGGTCTCGGCGCGCAGGGGGATCTTCTCGAACGCGCCCTGCGTCACCAGAACGCCATCCCACTCGTTTGCTGAGGCTCGCGCGACGAACAGACGGCGCTTGTCGGCGGTGAGGTCTTTGGACGAGGCGGCGAGAATCCTGGCCTGCGGGTAGATTTGCAGCCACTCGCGTGAGAACTGTTCGAGCATGTGGTTCGGGATCACGAGCACCGGCTTGTCGATGAGCCCCATGCGGCGCATCTCCATCACGCCCATGATCATCTCGGCGGTCTTGCCTGCGCCGACCTCGTGGAACAGCCCGGCGGAGGGTTCGGCGATCATCCGCGCGACCGCTGAACGCTGGTGCGGGCGCGGGGTGAAGTTCTCCGCCAGCCCCGGCAGGCTCAGGTACTCGCCCGCATCGGTGTAGTCGCGCAGCACGATGGAGTTAAAGCGGCGGTTGTACTCGGCCACGAGCGTGCGGGCGCGTTCGGGGTCTTCGAACACCCACTCGGCGAAGCGTTCCTGTAGTGCGTCGGCTTTCTCCTGCGCGGCGGTGGTCTCCAGCGGGTTCAGGACGCGGCGGGTCTTGCCTCCCACGTCCTCGATCTCGTCGTAGACCAGCAGGGTGCGCTGCTCCATGATCGCTTGGGCGATGTCGGGTGCGGGGCGGCGTTCGGTGCCCCACTCGCTCGTGGCGAGCAGCCCGGCTCGCCCGCCGCGAACCTCCCACATGCCCGGCAGCGGGTTCTCCACGTTCACGTCGCGGGTGCGCAGCAACTCGTTCAGGAACTGCGCGTGCACGTCGGCGCTGATCCACACCGCGCCCATCCGCGCGGTGATCTCTTCCACGCCGAGCGATGGGGGCACGACCTCGGTGAGCGCGTCCACGTTCGCCTGAAACGCGGGGTCGTCGGCGGCACGCTCAGTAGCCTGCTGGAGTTTCACGCGCACGTCGCCGGAGAGATACGCGGGTGCGTGGATGAGGTCGTCGGTGACGGGATCGGTGAACACCAGCCCGGTCAGGGAAGCGCGGGCCTCGGTCTCGTCCATGCCGAGCATGTCCGCGATCAGCGGCAGATCAATCCTGCCGGTGCGGTCGAGGCTGACCGCTATCGCATCGGCGGGGGTGTCGACGCCCTGGGGTTCGGTGCGCGGGGAGACGACCCTGCGGGTCATGATCGCTGCCGGGGTTGCGGTCTGGTCGGTGTCGTCGAACTGCTCCAAGGCGAGCACGAGCGCCCCGAACGGGTCGGAACGCAGCAGCCGGATCGGGGTCGGCACCGTGCGGGAATAGGTGTCTTCCCCGGCCTCGTTGGTGCGTCCGGTGCGGCGCAGCGTGTACCGGTTCAGCGGCCCGTACCTGCCGACATACTTGCGGTAGTCGCGGTGCAGACCCTCGCGGGCGGCGGGGATCTCGTCGGTGTCATCGACGGTCGCGGCCTCCAGTTCGAGCAGCCGGTGCGCGCCGTCGCGCAACCCCAGCAGGGCGCGCAACTCCGGCCCCGCACTCTTGGGCACGTCCAACGGTTCGATGGAGCCTTGCACGACGGTGCCGAATCCGGTGTCGGTGGTGACGATGCTGCCATCCCACAACTGCGGTGGCGACGGCACGCGGGCGGCCTGCCGCGCCTGATGCTCCGCCGAGGGCGGGGTGAACGTCAGCCCGGTGCGGCGGGCGCTGAACGTGATCTGATCGAGCACATCGGCCAGATCGGTTTCGAGCCGGTCGAGGTCACCATCGACGGTGACCGTCGGCTTGCCGTACATGCTCTGCCGGATGCTCAGATTCCCGAGCACATGCTCGGGGTGATGATCGAAGTAGGCGTTGATCTTCGCCGCCTGCCCGTCCAGGCTGATCGGGGTCACCATCTCCCACAGGCCATCATCTGCGGGCGGCTGGCCGTCTTCGCGGCGGCGCAGGATCAGCAGATCGGTCACCACGTCGGTTCCCGCCGTGCGCCGGTGCGCCCCGGCAGGGAGCCGGACTGCGCCCACGAGGTCGGCGAGCATCGCCATCTCGCGGCGCGCGCCGGGGTTCTGCGCGTCCATCGTGTACTGCGAGGTCAGCACCGCGACCATCCCGCCCGGCCGGGTGAGGCGGAGGGATTTGAGGATGAAGTGGTTGTGCATCGACTGCCGGGTCGGGTTGTGCACCGGGTCGTGCAAGGTCACGTCGGAGAACGGCACGTTCCCGATCGCCGCATCGAACGATCCCTCCGGCAGCCGGGTGTCGGCGAACGACTCGCCCCGCACTTCGGCGTGCGGGTACAGGGCGCGGCTGATCGCCGCGGTCACCGGGTCGAGTTCCACCCCGGTCATGTCGGCTTGCGCGGGGGCCAGGCCGAGGAACGTGCCCAGCCCGGAGCCGGGTTCCAGCACGCGGCCACCATCGAAGCCGAGCACGGTCATGGCCCGCCACATCTGCTTGACGATCAGCGGGTCGGTGTAGTGCGCGTTGATCGTGGTGCGGGCAGCGGCATCCCACTCATCGCCGGTCAGCAGGCTCCGCAGCTGCGCCCGCTCCGCGCTCCAGTCCGTCTTGGCTTCGTCGAACACGTCCGGCACCGCACCCCAGCTCGACCAGCGCGCGAGCGTCTGCTGCTCGTCAGCGGTCGCCGGGCGCTCCTGCGCGGCAAGAAGCCTCGCAGTCTCGATGGCGGCGACGTTCGCACGAAACCGGGCTTTCGCGCCGGACGGGGCGAGATCGTCGTGCGTGGCGGGCACGAACCGCGCCACCGGCGTGGCGGGCTCAGACGCGGCGGCGTCGAGGGTTAGCGGACTTCGCGCAGGAAGCGGATCGTCGCCGCCTCCGACAGCAGGCTCTGGTGCTCTTCCAGATACCGCCTCGGGATCTCCGCTTCGACCAGACCCTCCAAGAACCAGAGTGGCACGGCCCAGTCTTTGGCTTTCTGCTCCAGGTCGACCGTCGAGGGCATCAGATCGGGGGCGTCCTGCATCCGCTCCGCCCACATGATCAGGTTCTCGTCGTTCGCGGTGGTCTGGTTCCACTCCTGACGGGCCTCGTCCAGCGGCAGGCTCGGGTCGGCGACCCAGGCGAGTTGCTGCATCACGACCTCCTCCGCTATCCGTAGCGCCGTCATCCGGCGTGCCACGTCCTTGAGATAAGTCTCCCTCGAAGAGGACGTCGTGGCCAGCATCAACGGGCGGTTCGCCTCGATCTGGCGTGCCAGTTCGCTGATCTGGCCCCGCGCCTCCAGGCCCAGCTCGGTGAAGAACCGGGTCGGGTTCTCGATCAGCTTGTAGCGTTCCGGCGCGTGCGTCTGCCAGTGCCGCATCGTCTGCACTCCGTACTTGTTCACGTTCTGCTCCCTCCGTCACCGCTTCGGTCGGTGCAGTCTCGGCCGCGTCGCTGATCTGCTCGTCGGCGGTCTGCTCGGCCAGCCCCCACAGATCGAACTCGAGCTGTCCGGGCGGCGCTTTCCGGCTGCTGCGTCTGGCCATCAGCCCTCACCTCCACACCTGTGTCGTTGCTGCCGCCCGTGCCCGCAGCTCGCGGCCACGGATCGGCGGTCGGTGAGATAGGTGCGGCTCAGGAGCCATTCGCGCCTCGTTCCAGCAGGCCCTCGATCTCCACGCGATCCGCTTTCAGCCGCTCCCCGTCGTCCCTGTTCGTCCACGCACGCAGGTCGGTGATGATCGGCGGGGCGGAGCGCAGCAGCGTGACGGCGGTGCCGAACGGGAGGGTGCGGATGCGCTCGGGTGGCATGATCGCGATGCGCCTGATCGAGCGTTGATTCGATCGGGTGCCGTGGTCGCCCAAGGTCACACTGTCGGTGAACTCGTCGCGTTCCCCGATCAGCGCGGACAGGTCTTGCAGATCGCGGCTGTTGGATGCCCCGCCGAGGATGATCTTGGTGATCGCGGCATCCCAGATCGCATTCGCCTGATTCTCGCTCCACCGGTCACGCGCTTGCGCGAGGCTCTGGAGCACCGGCATGGCGGTGATGCCCGTGCCACCGCCCTCGGACATGAGCGTCGGCAGCGATGGGAGCGGGCTGAGGTTGGCGATCTCGTCCAAGGCCAGCAGCAGAGGCGGGTCGAGGCGTGCGCCGGGTGAGCGTGCCGCCACACGGCGCGCGGCTTCTACGAGGTCTTCCACGAACGCAGCCACGAGCGCGGCACTCGCGCCCGCGCCTGCGCCAGTGGCGAGCAGGTAGAGGGTGCCGCGCGAGAGGATGAACTTCTCCGGGTCGAAGTCCTCACCCTCGCCCGGTGATACCGCATCCAGCACGCGCGGGTCAGCCAAGGCACCGAGCGAGAGGGAGACGCCTTGCCAGATGGAATCGCGGGTGCGCGGGTCGGCGTCGATCATCGCTTCCAGCGACTCGGCCCACCCGCCAGCCGCCAGTGGGCTGTTGGTGAGGATCGCCACCGCGTCGGCGGCGGCGGTCGGGTCGAGCGTCCACCGGAACAACTCAGCCGGGGGCCGGTGGTCGATCGCGGCCGCGTGCAGCAGAGCTTGCAGGGCGGAGCGGGTCTTGCCCTCCCAGAACCCGCCGCCCTCCACGCCGCCGGAACTCAGGCCGGTCGCGGAGGCGAGGCCGGTTGCGCGAATCATCGCCGTCAACGGGTCTTCGCAGCCTCGGATGGGCGACCAGCGCAGCCCCGCCGGGATACCCTCGGCCAGATGCTGCGGGTCGAACACCGCTGTCGGGCCGATGCGCTGGCGGGCGCGGAGGCTCGCGGTGAGGTTGTCCGGTCGGGTCGAGGTCGCCGCCACAGAGCCTGGGGCATCCAGAATCGAGGGCACCACGACCTGCAAGGACTTCCCGCTTCGCGGTGGGCCAATGACCAGCAGGGAATCTTCCACGCTCGCCCACACGTCAAGTCCGTGCGAGGTGCCGATCCGGTAGCCCACATCGGCAGGCTTCGGCAGCGCGAGCGACGGGCGCAGGTTTCCCGCGCGTGCCAGCAGCGCCTTGGTGGACGCGGCCTGAGCGACGTCGTGTTTCGTTGCCGTGCCGGGTAGCCGATGCGGGTCTTGCGCGGTCTTGCGCGACTGGCGGCGCAGGAGCGTCCAGGCCCAGGTGATCGCCGCCGCCAACAGCGCGAGCAGGACGACGGCGACGATCCAGTAGGCGACGATGTTCAGACCCTCGGCGTCGAGCGCGGTCGCCGGGTCGCCGGGATTGAGCAGCACGCCGACTCCGGCGGCGGGGCCAGTGGCGGGCTGGGCGGTGCCGGTGAGGAACGCGGCGACCGAGCCCGCCGCGCGCAGGAGCAGTGCGAGCGCGAACACCCCGATCAGGCAGATCATGGCGGCGTTGGTCAGCTCGTCACCGAACGAGCCGGTCTGCCTGCCCGGTGCCGGGCCGCTCATGACAGGCTCCGCACGACGAACGTGCCCGAGACCCAGCCGACGAGCACGACGTCATCCGTGGGGCCTGGATGATCGTGGGCGAGGTCGATGAGGGCGCGGGCGGTGCCGGTCGGGGCGGCGTCGGTGTGCCCGATGATGCGGCACACGGCAACGTCCTCACCCGGAACGAAGCCCTCTCCGGTGACTTCCAGCAGCCGAGGCGTCTCTGCCGGTGCGGGTTCCGGCGGGGCCGGGGCGGGCGTGTTCTTGCGGGCGGTGGCGGTGATGATGTCGGTGAACGTGGAGCCATCGGACTCGGTGACCTCGACCCGAGCCGGGATCATCCGCTCGACGGTGACCTGATCGACGATCCGCGCGAACGAACTCCGCCGCCATGACCCGTCCGGCTGGGGCGGGGCGAGGGGTTCACCGTTGACGGTGGCGCTCATCGTGCCGTCCTCGTGCACATCGAGGCGGATCAGCGGCATCGACACCGGCGCGGAAGCAGGGGTCTGGGCGGGTGCTTTTCTCATGCCGCCAGGTGCGCTCCTACCTCCCGGCAAGGCTCAGACTCAGCGGGGGTCGATGTAGTTGAGCGTTCCGGTGTCGTATCCGACAAGCACCAGGGCTTCCCAACGAGCCGGGAGGTCGGCGGCAGTAATGGTTGCTCGAACCTCGCCGTACCGGTCGGCCTCGTCGCTACGGAGCAGAACGGCGACACCGACGGTCTCGCCAGGCTCGAACATGCGCCCTTCGATCTCGTAGGGCGGGGGCGTCCTCCACGCGGGTGCAGGTGATGTGTGATCGTTCATGCCGAACAGGTGCGTCGGCGGATTCGCCCGCGCTGGCGAGCCAGAGTCCTTACCGGCCGGATGCTCTGGCGCTGGTGTCGAACAGTTCCAGTTCGGCGGGGTGCAACTGTTGCTGCACGACGAAACTGCGCTCCTTGATGCGCCACAGCCCCTGCCCGACGCCGAGCGAGGGCAGCAGCTTGCGCTCGGTGGCCGTCAGGCCGAGGGTCTTGGCGGTGACGCCCAGCTGGTCGGATTCCTGCCGGTAGATGATGCGCGTCTCGGCATTGGCCAGCAGGCTGTTGGCGAGGGAGCGCATCGCGGAGCCGGAGTCGCCCACGTTTTCCAGATCGGTGAGCTTGTGGAAGATCAGGGCGTTGGCGATGCCGTAGTGACGAGCGAGCCGCCAGTGCGCGTCCATCCGTTTCAGCAAGGACGGGTGCGACATGAGACGCCACGCCTCGTCATAGATCACCCACCGTTGCCCGCCTGCCGGGTCGAGCAGCGCCGACTCCATCCACGCCGAGCAGCACGTCATGAGCGCGCTGATGAGCGTGGAGTTCTCCGTCACCCGGCTCAGGTCGAGGCTGATCATCGGCAGCGTCGGGTCGAACGTGACGGTGCTGGGGCCGTCGAACAGTCCGGCGAGGTCTCCGGCGACGAGGCGGCGCAGCGCGTGCCCGACGATCCTGCCGTCCTCGGCGAGCCGCCCGTCAGCGTCGTCGGAGGGGTTGAGGATGCGCTCGACCACCATCGGCAGGATCGGCACATCGTTCTCCCGCACGGTCGCGGTCAGCGCGGTGTCGATCACGGTGTGTTCCAGCGGGGTGAGCGTGCGAGTGAGGACGACCTCGGCGAGCGCCCCGATGAGGTCGCGGCGGCGCGCGGCCACGGTGCTCTCCCATTCGGCATCGGTGAAGTGGCTGGGCCGGTAGCCCTCGTCCAACGGGTTGAGCCGGTTGGCCATGCCGTGCCCGAGCGCGATGGCCCGCCCTCCGACTGCCTCGGCGACGGCGGTGTGCTCGCCTTTCGGGTCGCCCGGAACGTAGACGCGCCGACCGAACGGCAGGCTGCGCGTGTAGAGGCTCTTCGCCAGGCTCGATTTGCCGGAGCCGACGATGCCCGCGAGGACGACGTTCGGTGCGGTGATGACGCCGTTGGCGTAGAGCACCCACGGGTCGTACACGAAACTGCCGCCGCTGTAGAGGTCTTGGCCGACGAACACGCCGCTGCTGCCGAGGCCGCCCTCGGCGACGAACGGGTACGCGCCCGACAGGGTGGCGGAGGTGTCTTGATGCCGGGGCAGATGGAAGCGGCCCGGCGTGCGGAGCATGGCCAGGCCGGGTTCCCCGGCGGCGGGCAGATACTGGCGTGCGGCGCGCTCGGCTCTCTCGGCCTCGGCGCGGGCCTTGGACTCGTCCATCCACTGCTGCCGCTGCTCACGGTGCAGCTGGGTCGCGGCTTGGCGTCGCTGCTTGCGGTAGCGTCGCCGCTCGCTGGCCGGGGCGACCAGCACCGAGGCGTGCAGCTTCTCATCCTCGCGTCGGCTCATCGTTCCAGCCCCCGGTTACGCCTGACCTCGGCGATGCGGTCGGGGGTGAACCACGACCCGTCGCCGCGCACCCGGTCGCGGCGCTCATCCAGCGCCCGCCGTACGGCCTCGGCATCCGGCGCAGGCCCCGTCAGCTGCGGGGCGTCGCCTGCTGGCCTGGGGTCGGCGGGCGGCGTGTAGGCGCGGTACAGCCCGACGTGTTCGAGGGCGTGACTGTAGATCAGGGCGTAGTCGTCATCATCGAGTCGTTGCGAGAACTCATCGGTCGGAGGTTCGTCGTAGACGTGCCCGTTGGCGAGCGCGGCGCTGGTGGTCTCGTCGCCGTAGTCGAAGCCGCGCAGCTGGGTCAGCGCGTCGTCGATGTCGCCCCGATGGATGAGGTCGAGCAGCTGTCCGGCCTCGTTGCCCTCCAAGAACACCACCGTCACCCATTGCCGCTTCGGGGTCTGCCAGGCGATGCGGCCCAGGTGCCCGGATGCCTGATCGAGCGCGGTCTCCGCGGCGCTGACATGCCCTGCCGCCTGTCGGAGCGCGTCGGCAGCGGCCCAGGCGTCGGCCGCGCCGAGGTTACTGTCACCGTCGTCGTGGGCGGCGCGGTCTTGATGGGTGAGGCTGGCCCCGCCGATCTGGATGAGCACTTGTTCGAGCGAGCGGGCCGCGCCCAGCAGTTCCCCGACGATGCCGTAGAGCTCGTCGGGGTTGTCGATGCGGATGATGGCGTGCGCGAGATCGCGCAGCGCCTGACGTGCTTCCTCGGCGTCGGCGGACGGATCGTAGAACGTGGGCATGTCGGGCCTCCAGATGAATCGGGTGCGGGTTGGGTTCGAGGTGCGCCCGGCGGCTCAGACCTTGCGGCACAGCGGCAACGCGGCAGCGGTGAACGCCTGCGCCTGCTGGCCGACCAGGGTGCGGGTCTCGCACGAGGCTTGGATGGCGGCTTGCTCGATCGCGGCGACTGCCGCTTCCAGCTCGGGCAGCGAGTCGGCGGTCACGGAGATCAGGCCGGTGTAGCGCAGCACCCCGTGCCCGGCGGTGAGATCGGCCTCTTGCTGAAGGACGTCGTGGTACTCGGCGGTCTGCGAGGCGTCCTCGATCTGCCCGATGCGGGCACGCTGGGCGGCGTCGGAGATGTATTCGGTCTTCTTCCGGCGAATGTCGCGGGCCGCCTGATCGGTGCGCAGCGGGGTGCAGATCAGCGAGAACGCACGGTGGATGCCGCTGGACAGCAGCACCGGGGAGAGGAACCCCGGATGCACCATGCTGCGTGGCCACTCGCTGATCCAGACCACGGTGTGAAAGGCCGAGTCGCTGCGCAGATGCCCCCACGATTCGGTGACCGCGACCGGCCCGGCGGTGGCGAGGTCGTGCCCGAGTTCACCGTGCCGTTCCAGCGTCGCCGCAATCGCCGGGTCGTAGGCGCTTCGCAGGATGACCGCGATCTGCCCGGTGCTGAGCCACCCCTTGCTCGTCAGGTCTGCCGAGCGCAGCGCCGCCGACAGGGTGCCCATCTCCTGCCGCAGCACGTTCGCCGCGCCCTTGATGCCGCCGCCTGCGGTGCGGATCTGCCGTGCGGCGGCGCGCATGTCCAGGCTCAGGCTCAGGGTGGTCGCGTGGCGTTCCCCGGCAGGCCCGGCCCGGTCGATCAGCTCCTGATAGGTCGTGGACGCCCACGAGCCATCGGCGGTGCCGTGCGCGGCCCACCACTCCGCCAGCCCCTGCCCCGAGTCCGGCAGCGTCCTCTCCAGCACTTGCAGGGTGGCGATGCGACCGGAGCGGCACACGGTCGCCAGCACCCGCCCCCACGCATTGACCCGGCGTTCCTGCTCGCCGGGGTCGAGCAGCACGAACGCCGGATGCGTGATCTCTGTGACCACGGTGAGGGTTCCCGCCGTCGGGTCGTGCACCATCCCGGCACCGGTCTCGGGGTCGACGTACTCGCGCAGCCTCGCCATGTCGCCCGGCAGCGCGAGGGTTCCTGCCGGGCGTGGGGTGACGATTCTGCGCCGGTAGGCCAGTTGCCCGCCGGTCTTGCGCCACAGCCACCAGCAGGCCACCGGCAGCCATTCGACCAGCGGACGGCCGGCGACCGGAATCCAGGTGATCGCGGCAGCGAGCACCCAGATCGGTGCGGTGATGAGGAACAGGACACCGCCGCCGCCGTAGAACGCGGCCACGAGGCTCGCCCCGCCGACGCCGAGGGTGATCAGCTGCGACAGCGACAGGCCGAGCAGGATGCCGCGCCTCGTGAGGCGGGAGAACTTCACCGGCACCAGCTCGCCGCCGCTGCGCTCCTGGGCCGTTTCAGTGCTGGACATGACGGGTCACTCCTTGGTCGGCTTCGGCGGTGGCGGGGTGTTGTTCGGGTTCTTCGGCAACGGATGCGACGGCGGCGGAGCATGCGGGCTGGGGGCGTCTGCGCCCGGCTGATCGGCTCCGCTCGCGGCGTGGTCGGCTTGGTCGGCAAGCGCCTGGCCTGCTTTCGGCCCGGCAGTCGCCGCCGCTTTCACCACGGCGGCACCCGCCACGACCCCGGCCGCGATCGGCCCTGCCGCAGCAGCGCCACCACCCGCACCCGCACCAGCGCCAGCGCCGCCACCCGCACCCGCACCAGCGCCAGCGCCGCCACCGGCCCCGGCTCCGGCTGAACCGCCGCCTCCGCCACCCGGTGGGGGCTTTGGTTTCGCCCCGGCGCTGCCGCCGCCCTTCTTTCCGCCACCGCTGCCGCTGCCCTCGTCGAGGACTTTCTTCGGGTCGCCGCCCTGCGGCTTGCCCGGTGTCGGCACGGGCCGGTTGAGGGCGCTCTTGGCCTCCTGCTCGGTGCCCATCGAGTTGTAGAGGTCGAAGCCGATGAACGACAGGAACCGGTACGTCATGTACGGCGCGAACCCGGCCAGCGCCATCAGCACGACCCCGGCGAGCGGGTCGGCGATATTCGACAGGTCGGCGTCGATCGGGGCCGACACCTGCGTGACCGCGACCAGCAGGATGATGACGAGCACGAGCTTGGAGAGGATGAGTGCGACGACGAACATCGCCCATTTCGAGATCCAGCCGCGTGTGGCATCCCAGGACGCACCGGAGAACGCGAACGGGGCCAGCACCACCGCGATCAGCAGCAGCGCCTTGCGGATGAGCAGCGACAGCCACACGATCGCGGCGGCGGCAATGGCCAGGGCCGCGAGGAAGATCGTCAGAATCGCGCCGACGCCGGGGGCGCCGACGTTCAGTGCGGTCAGACCGGCCACCAGGAGGGCGATCTTGTCGCCCATCGTGGCTGTGGTTTCTCCACCGGCTTGGATGATGCCGACCGAGAGCTGGTCGACGATCTCCAGCAGCAGCGCGGTGAGGGTGATGACGACGAACGAGCCGAGCACGCTCTTCGCCAGCCCGAGGGCCGCGCGGGAGAGCGCGGCAGGTTCTCGGCGGATCATGCCCGTGATCAGTTGCAGGCAGAAGAACAGCAGCATGACGAACACGGCGATGCCGAAGATCAGGTTGTACACGCCGACGTACTCGCCGCCGGTGACATCGACCATCGTGGTGGTGTCGAAGACCGTCCAGACGGCCTCGAACAACCACCCGGCGGCTGCACCCATCGCGCTGGCGAGCCAGTCGAACGGTGCCGAGATCAGCGTCGCAGCGGCTTCGCCTGCGACGTCGCAGACCGTGGAAATGACGGGGATATCGCACACGCCCATCACGAGCCTCCTAATGAATCGGAGTGGTGGATGGGCGGGTTAGACGGCTTGGCCGACGCCCCAGAAAAAGTTGATGAGCGTCACGCTCGCGCCACACACGACGGCGGCACCGCACGAGATCAAGACGCCGATCTTGCCGCGACCGGCCAGATGGGGGTTGCTGGAGTTGGAGCCGTAGGCCCAGATGATCGCGCTGACGATCAGCGCCAGAACGCTGAGGATCAGGCCCACGGTCATGACTGCGCCGACGATGATGCGCAGCTGCTCGATTCCCGGCAAGCCACTGGAGTTGGGGTCGATGTCGATCACGGCAGTTCTCCTTTACGAGAGGGCGAATGGTTCTGCCGTCAGGTGCGCCCCGGCTCCAGACGCGAGAGCGCCCGCCCCTCGGATGGGGCGGGCGCTCGGAGGCCGCACGGTCAGAGTTGTTGGCCGATGCCGATCAGCCAGTTCATCCAGGCGACACCGGCCCCGGCGAGGACTGCCCCGCCGAGGGAGACCAGCACCCCGACGCGGCCCTTGGAGGCGGCAGCGTAGTTGCCGGTGCTTGACGAGACGGCCCAGATGATGGCCGAGACGATCAGCATCAGCACCGCGATCACGAGCGCGAACATCAGCAGCGCCCCGACGACCTCCCGTAGGTCGCCGATGCCGATCAGTCCGTCGAAGTCGGGAAACACGTCCATGACACGCCCCCGCTACTTGACCGAGACGTGGACGTGATCGAAATGCCCGCCCGTCGCGTCGGTGGGGTCGTAGATGCCGCTGCCGGTGTAGGGCTGCCAGCCCTCGTCGGCACGACTGGCCGTCCAGATGCGGCCCTGCCAGATGACGTAGGAGACGCCCCAGGTGTCGGCGTTGCTCACGAGCCACTCCGCGAGCCGGTCGCCGTTCTCCTTGTCCGCACCCGTGGGGAACTGGCCGAGGGAACCGAACGTCACATCGCAGGCTTTGCCTTTCGAGTGATCGCTGCTCGGGTTCCAGGCGTGTGGATCCCAGCAGGAGATGCCGTTGTGCCCGACCTGCATGGCCTCGATCTGCTGCGTCAGGCGTTCGGTGCGCGGGGTGACGCACGCGCCCTGTCGTCCGGGCTGGGTCGGGTCGGTCACAGTGCAGGACTCCGGCGGCCAGGTTCCGTCGGGGTTCTTGGCGGGCCGGTCGATGCCGGTGTTGGGGAAGAACGCGGCCTCCCCGCTGCCGCAGCCCTGCGACGGGCCGCCGGTGGCCTCGGGGAGATCGGCGGCGTTGTGCTGGTTGAGCCAGGCGGCGGGGTCGATGTACTCGCCGCTGGTGCCGCCGTCACGAACCTCGAAATGCAGATGCGGCCCCGTGCTCATGCCACTGCTGCCGACGTCGGCGATGTGCTGCCCGGCCTGCACTTGCTCGCCCACGGAGACGTGGATGCCGTTCTGCCAGCTATGGGCGTACGCGGTGGCGATCGTGCGCCCGTCGATGTGATGCTCGATGACGACGAGGCCGCCGTAACCGCCGGAGAACTCCGCGACCGTGACCGTGCCGGATGCGGCGGCGAGGATCGGGGTGCCGTCCGGCGCGGCGAAGTCCGCACCAGTGTGGAAGCTCTGTTCGCCGGTGATCGGATGGATGCGCGGCCCGAACGGGTCGGTGGCAACCCAGGTGCCCTCCGGCAACGGGAACACCACGCGCGAGGACTCCGACACCGCTGGTGCGACCGTGACCGGCTGCGCCGTAGTGATCGTGGCCGGGCCACCGGAGCCGGTGAGAGTGGTGAGGATGGTCAGCGCGACCGGCTCGTAGTTATTGTACCTGTCGGGGTACGCGCTCACTTCGACGGCTTGGGCTGCTTCGCCTTTGCCCATCTGCTGCCAACCGGGAATGTCGAGCAGGCCGCGCGGTGAGGGGTAGTTGGGGCCGTCTGGCCCGCCGTAGAACGCGCGCGCCTGATAGGTGGAGTCCATGAGTTCGGCGACCGTGCCCCACCCGGACTGCGGGCGCATCTGAAACAAGCCCAAGCTGTCGTGATCGCCGCCGTCGCCATCGTTCGGGTAGTCGGCGCTCTCAGGGTAAGTTCCGGTGTTCGACAGCATTCGCAGGCTGGATTCGGTCAGGGCTGCCATGAGCGCGATCTGGATGCCCTCGCGCCCCACCCCGTCGATGCCGGAACCGATCTCGATGATGGTGGCCGCGTGCGTGAGTTGCTGCCGGTTCAGGGTGATGGTCTCGCCGTTCGCGGTGGTCGCGGTCAGCGAGTCGGGGACATTCCCCACGGTGATGCCGCTGCCGTCGACGGTGCATTCGGCGTTCGCGGCGGGGTTCATCAGCACGCCGATCGCCAATAGGCCGACGAACGGGCCGAGCATGAACAGCAGGGCGAGCGCGATGACTGCTTTCTTCATCGTCATGGCCTCCGTTCTCAGCGCAGCGGCTGGTCGAGCATCGACAGGCGCAGCAGGTAGCAGGACGGCACCGAACCCGTCTCCGACTGGCCCGTCTCGCCGCTGCTGGGCGGCGGGTCGTCGGGCGGGCAGGCGAGGAAGATCGTGAACGCAACCGGATGCTCCGACGTCGCGGGTTCGTCGTTCCAGATGCCGGTGCGGTGCCGGGTGCCCTCGATCGTGATGGCGGTCGCCCCGACCGGGAGTTGGCCGGGCCGGGCCTGCTCGACCGCTTGCGCCCATTGCTCCGGCACGTAGGCGTCGGTGATGGTCAAGTGCTGGCTCGTGCTGTACTGGCGCAGCTCGACCCACGCAGCACGCGACGGCAGATAGGCGGCGATGTCGGATGCCAGCCCTGCCTGCTCATTCCCGGTCGGGTCGCCCACATCCAGCAGCACGGCGGTGTAGTCCAGCGGCAGGAACCCGCTGGCGGTATCCCAGGTGAACAAGGCGTGCGCGGCATCGCGGGCGAACGCTTCGGGATCGGTCGACGGCGCGATGTGCGGCAGGCGCGGCATCGGCGCGTCCGGGTCGATGCGAGTCGGCGCAGGCGGCGTATCGGGTCGGGTGCTGGCGTCGTTCGGGCCGGTCACCAGCCCGTAGACGCCAACAGCGGCGAGGATGAGGAACGCGAGCCCGGAGCAGACGAGAGCGATCAGTCGGCGGCGGGTGCGGGCGGGATCATCAGGAGTCGTCTTCATGCCTCCAGGTGCGCCGCCCGCGCATCAGGAGGTCAGAGTGCCCGCAGATGCCGACGCGGGGTGCTGAGTGCGTCTCGGGCGGTGCGCAGCTCGTCGGCGAACGTGCCGGTGCCATCGGCGGTCGCCAGGAACGAGGCGATCTGCTCATCGCTGAGATCGCCCGCCAGCACCTCGGCGTCGTAGTGCGTCCACCAGTCGACCAGTTCCGTCCAGGTGGCGACGAACGCGCGCACCGGCCACCGCGCGGGCGTGCTCTCGCCCGTCGACGCGAACGGCGCAGGCGTCTGCTGCGCGACCTGCGCACGCGCGACGGCCTCCTGTGCGAGGGCCTCCAGATCGGCGTCTTCGGTTGCGGCATCGGTGACGGCGACTCGGATGCGCTCGAACGCGGGATGCACGGGTGCGCCAGCGTCGATCCGGTCGAGTTCCTCGGCGGCATCAGAGCGCAACGTGGCGGGCAGCTCAGGGTTGTCGGCGACCTGCCGCAAGTAGTCGATCTTGTCGAGCGTCTTGTACGAGCCGCCGCCGGGAATCATGGCGGCGGCTTGCTCGCTGGCGCGGCCGACAGGTTCGGACGGTGCGCGAAACTTTCCCGTACCGTCCTTTCCAGGCTGGTTCTCCGCGCTGAACCGTGTCGCGGCCTGCCTGCGCGACGCATCCTCGGCCATGAGGGTCTTCAGTTCTCGGTAGAGCGCCGCAGCTTCCACCGGAGTGAGGGCTTTGTGGAGCATGTTGTCGTCTTGCTCGGCCAGCAGGTGCCCGAGCCTGCCCGAGATGCCCGAGCGCACCCACACGCTCACCGTGCGCCAGCCCAGCAGCTTGATCGCGGCCAGCCGCCTCGCCCCGCACACCAGCACCCCGTCGATGGTGACTGTGAGCGGCTGCAGAAGGCCGTCGCGGGCGATGGACTCCGCCAGCTCGGTCAGGTCGCCCAGGTCGGTGCGGTGCCGGTTGCCGACGATGATCGAGTCGACCGTGCGGTCGAGTTCGATGTGCCCGGTGCGCGCGCTCATGACCGACTCCCGTGTTTCGGGGCCGCGAGCGAGATCATCAGCACGAGGTCGTCGTCGCGCAGCAGCGCGCGTAGGCTCTCGCCGATCAGCAACCTGAGCAGGATGCCGCGCCCGCCTGCGGTCGCGGCGTAGGCCGGGCTGGGGTTCCCGAGCAACGCTTTCAGCAGCGCAGTCCAGGCGGTGCCGTTCACATCGAGCAGGGCGCGGGCGTGCTTGTCACGGCGGAGTGCTTCATAGGCGCTCTGGCGGCTGCCTGCGCGGGCGAGCGCTTGACAGACGTGCTCGACCCCGGCACGAGCGATATGCGGGGCCCAGCCCAACACGGTGAACAGCGCGATGGCGTCTTCCACCGCTGAGCCTGCCGAGCAGCACACCGTCGCGCTGGCAGGTTCGTCCGTGCCGGTCGGGTCGGGGTCGGTGACGTGGAACGCGGCGTGATAGTCCGTCAGCGGGTTCTCCCGATCCGACAGCCGCTCGGCGTCGTGGAACGCGGAGATGTGCGGACGCCGCGCTTGGTGCGTCGAGCACAGCAGGCCCTGGCCGCGTTCTTCGGCGATGCAGGTGATGCGCACGGCGTGGGTGACCACGCCCCACGGGTCGTTCGCGGTACGGGCGGCCTTGGTGCGCATCACATCGAACGCGGCGCTGGCCGCTTCCCAGGGGTCGAGGCCGTGCTTGCGGGCAAGTGCCGCGTATTTCTCGGCGGCGTAGACCATCAGGTCGGCGGCGATCGGATCGGACTGCCATGCGCCGGGGCCGCCCTCGTGCAGCCGGTTGAGCAGGGCACGCAAGCCCTCGCTGCGGGTAAAATCCTCCGGTTCACGGAGCGTCGTGCGGGTCGTCATGATGGCACCTCCTGGCGGCCAGGTGCTCGCGGCGGGCCGACGTGATGGGGGCGGTCGGGCGTTCGTGATCGAGTCATCGCAACTCACCGCTTCACGACTTCCCGACCGCAGCTCTGGTCGGTGCCTGATGCCGGGCACCGTGCCCGAACGCCGACAGCGGTGCCAGTCGTCTCGCCCGGTCGCCGAGGTTCCTCAGCCCGTCCACCATCGGGGCGCGGGCCTGGCGCGCCATCTCGACCTCGAGGTCGATACCGCGCCCGGCCAGCGATGCACTGTTGCGGGCGATCAGGTCAGTGGGCCGCACCCACTCGACGCCCCGCGCCCGGTGCTCGGCGAGCTTCCGCTCGACTGCCGCCGCCTCCGACTCCGCCTCAGCCGTGTCGGTGATCTCGTCGGTCTCGACGATGGTGCTCGTGCGCTTGCTCACGTCGGCAGCCGCGACCGCCTCGGGCACCTGCCGTACCTCGCTGCGGTCTTCCGGCCTGTCCTGCTCGGGAACCTGTTCGACGCGGGCGTCCTCGTGCGCTCGCGCCTGCTCGTATGGGTCGATGTTCATGATGTTGTCTCCATTTCTGTTGTGGTTTCGGGTTCCTCGACCGGCGGGGCAAACCACCGGCCCACCGTCGAGGGATGCACTTGCAGCTCGTCGGCGATGGCTTTGTTCGACCAGCCGGCCTCTCTGAGCCGAGTGGCGCGCTCGCGTCGCCCGAGCACCGCATCGCGCTCGGAGTCGGCCACCGGCTCAGGCTCAGGTTCGGTCGCCGTTGGCGACTCCGGCGGTGCCTGCGCCGTGTTCGCTGGCGTCGTGGTCGAGCGGGTGAGAACGACGGTGAGATGCGTGCTGGCGAGCAGCACCAGCGGCGGCACCGCCGCGACCGTCGCCGCGAGCATGGCGGGCACGCTGGCATCAGCGGCGACGATCGCGTGCAGCGCATTCGCGGCCACCGAAACCAGCGCCCCGCAGATCAGCAGCGCCCACGGATACCACGCACCACGGCGCCCATCGAGGGCGACGACCGCGATCGTGGACACCACGATCAGCCCGTCCACCAACAGCGGCCAGATCCACGCCTGCCCCGACGTGATCCCCGAACGGGCGGCGAGATCAGCCAGCGCCATGAACGACAGCCAGAACGCTCCGACGCCGATCAGCACGGTGCCGGTCGCAGCGGTCACCACCGCCCAACCCCATCGCTCACGTTCCCGCTTCATCGCCACAGCCCCCGATCCGTCTTCGATTGCGACGACTGCGCGGCCGAGGATGTGAACGCATCTGTACTCCGGGCTGGTGCTCTGGTTTTCGGGCCGTACACGGCGACATGGCGATAGGCCGAGCCGACCGTCCGTTCGATCTCGCGCCCACCCAGCCCGGCCTGGCTCGCCGCCGCGCTCAGCACCTCCAGCGCATCACCGGACGGCACCCCGTGCTCGGCGAGACGGCACGCCGCCTTAAACAAGCCGAGATTGCGCTCACCCTCACGCAGACTCGCCACCCGAGACGCCAACCTCGACACGTCCGCCGGAGTCGAGAGGATCAGCGGGCCGGTGTACCGGCGCACGGGGCGCGGGTCGAGGAAGTCACGCAGCCGCTGCGCCTCCAACGGCGCGACAAGGCCGAGGGTCGTGCGCTCGACTCGATACGGCACTCGGCGACCGTCGATGGTGCGCAGCGAGGGCGGGACGATGATGTAGCCGCCATCGCCCCGGAAGTCGACACCCGCCCGGCCTACCTGCCACGATCGCTGCTCGCGCTCGGGATCAGCCGGGAAGTACAGGTGCCTGCCGCCGGTCGGGGTAGTCACTTCCGCCAGCGGCTCAGGGAGCAGACCAGAGCGGGCCGCCCGCGCGAACGCGGCGTAACCATTGACACCGTGCACATCGACATCGACCACGACCACGCCCGAGGCTGCGCCTGTCGGGATGGCGAGGTTCGCGCGCGGCTGCTGCCGCCACCATGCCTCGACCTGCCGCGCATCGACGGTCGCCGCGTGGAAGCCTCGCTCGGGAATCGGACGCTTCCCGCCCGGCGCGCACGGGAACACCGGCACACCGTGCCGGGCCAGCTCGCGCGCGACAACCGGCAGCGGCACATCGTGGTCGAGTTGAGCGAAGACCGCAGCGACCGCAGTGGCCCGGCGCGGCATCGCATCGAGTGCCCCGCGAGCGTCGCGTACCTCATCCATCGCCAGACCTCCTTCCGCCCGAGACCACCCCCGTGGAGGGGCGACCCTGCGACCGTGAGTGAGGTACGTCGGGAGAATCAGGAAGACGAGACGGACAAGGGAAGCGAGACGTTGACCGTCAGGCTTCGAGATGAACCCGACGAGTCTCTACCGGATTACCAGCCGACCTGCACCCGGAACGACCAGAGGCCGATGTTCTCGAAGAAACGGCGCAGAGTTGGTAGATCGGGCACAGCGCTCAGGCCGTCTGGACACGCATCCGGCGGTAGTTGCCAGGGGTGACGCCGACATACTGGCGGAACAAGCGAGTTGCGTGGCTCCGGGAGTGCCAACCGACCCGCTGCATCGCCGCCGTAACCGTCAGGTCGGTCTCTCGTAGGCATCTTGCCAGGTGTTCGGCCCGCAACATCGTCAGAAAAGCCAGAGGCGTCTTGCCATACGCCTCCACGAATATGCTGCTCAATCGCGACGGAGAGAGATGCACCTCAGCGGAAAGATTGCCCAACGTCCATCGTCGTGCCGGGTTCTCCCGCATTAGGGCTGCGGCTCGCCGTGCCTCGACCCGCAAGGGTGCGAAGCGGCGATCTCTCGGCAGTACGGGCCGGATGTGCGCGCGTTGGGAAGGTGAGATGCGCACCGGGGAAGCCTTGATGTGCGGCGCGATGACGTATGCGATTTGGAACCACAGCGCTTGCATCCGCAGGTAGTGGGTCGCGAAGTTGCCATCGACGCTCAGCGCCACCAACTCGTCTAACCACGGCATCAACATGCCCGCACGGTCTTCCCCGAGGCGGAGGATCTGAGCAGGTTCGGTGTACAACGTGCCGGTAAGCCCGTCGACATCAAAGCGGTCTTGCACCAGCCCCGTGTAGTGCCACCGCAACTGATCGAGCACGTAGTCGGTGTCGAGATAGATCGTCGTGAGCATGATGTGCCCCTCTGGCTCGGAGCCACACAAGACGTTGGCTCCGAGCAGGACTACATCGCCGGGCTTGACCGGCTTCTGACCGAACTCGGAGAACAGAATCGCACTCCCATCACGCACAACGACCACTTTGAGGCAGTCATACGCCCAAGGGCCGACAGGCCGACGTACGGAGGACGTTCGAGCCATGATCGGATGGAACGCGGAAACCGCGTCGTCGCCCGCATAGTCTCGTCCGTACGGTTCCACGGGTCTCTTGCCGTCGACCGTCTGGTTCTGCCTCCGTTCAGGCCGTCGCGGTCACGGTTGCTGCGCTGGCAGGAATCTCATCGACCGGTGCCCGCCCCTGATCTCGGAAGTGTCCGATGACAATAAGAATGAGGCCGAGCGCTGCCCATCCAGTGAGGACGAGGATCGGGAACGCCATGTTCGCGTCCGGGAAGTACGAGGTGTCTCGGAGCAGCGAGTTCCCCGCCCCGGGCGGGAGCCATTGTCCGATAGCTCCCCAGGGCGAAGCCAAGAACTCTTTCGGAAACTGGGCCCCGGAGATCGGGTTGCCGATGAGCATGAACAGCACCGGCCCCACCGCGATCCCTGGACGGCCGAAGAGCGCGGCGAAGCCGACGATGGTCGCCCCCATCGCAAGGAGGGTGAGGCCGAACGCGCCAGCATTGGCCCAAAAGTTGCCGCCGATGAATCCGAACCAGCCTTGCATGATCCCCGCGATAGCAATTCCGCCCACTACTGCGTACACGACCAGGGAGACGACGCGACGCCACGCACCGGTGACCGCGAAGGCGATCCCGATGCCGCCGATCATGCCGCCGAAGACAAGAGGGAGGGCGGCGGAGGCAAGGCCGACCCCACGGGTGTCGGTTTCCACGAGCGGCACGATGTCCGTGAGCGGCACAGTGATTTCGGGCACGTCCGTTGCTCCCGCGGCCTGCGCTGCTGCAGCCGCCTGCTGTTGAGCCATCGTCTGCAACTGCGTGTGGAGCTGGGTCATGATCGCCGAGGTCGCCGAACCCGCGGCTGAGGCGGTGAGTACTTCGGGCTCCTGGTCGAGGATGATTGCGCCGTATACCTGCCGGGTCTTGATCTGCTGCACGGCCTCGTCTCGGTCTGTGACCTCGACGAGCTCGAACATGCCGTCGGCCTGCTCATTGATGGCCTGCTCGACGGGGGCAAGGGCTTCGGATGGGCCGCTGATCGCGATCGGCACGTCTTTCGGGTTCAGCGTGGCGGTGGGCCAGGAGAAGGCGAGTACGACCAGGCAGACGACGGCAGAGAGCACGACCCCCATGATGGTGGCTCGCCCCCAAGAGCTGTGTGGCGCGTGAAGCTCATTTGACGGAGCTGTGGTGGTTTCTGACATGGTTCCTCGTTCTGGTGCGGTGTGTCTGGGTAGCTCGTGGTCAGCGGCGACGCTTGCGGCCCTTGGACGCTGAGGCGACCACCTCGGGTCGACCGAGTTGCTTCTCGGAGAGGAGGTAGGGCGAGTTCCGATCCGCGTAGAGCGCGTTCGGTAGGACGACGCCTGCGGCGAAGAACAGAGCCAATACTCCGACCGACTTGGCCCAATCACCACGGGTGATGGGGCCTTCGGCGCGGATCGCTCGGATGCTCGCGATCCCGATTGGTACATGCAAGAGGGTCGAGGTGAGCGCCCCCGGGTTGTAGGCCTTGCGGGTGCGCAGCGGCATGATCACGCCGTGCGCGACTGCCTGGGCGATGCCGAGCACGGCCGGGGGCAAGGTGAGCCATTTCACTTTCGGGGCCAGGACTGGCAGAAGATGGAGGGCGGAGAAGCCCCAGTTCGCGCACATCAGCCCCTGCGCATTCAGCGGCCAGTTCTCCGGGCGGTCACTATGGAACAGGGCACTGTTCGTTTCTCCCGCCATGTAACCGGGGTCGACGTACTCCTCGTATTGGTGCGCCTGCATGGTGATCGAGTTCATCACCGCGAGTACCCGCACGCTGCCGGGTTTCTTCCGGGTGAGGGCGAGCACGCTCACGCCGCCGAGCGCCATCGCTCCCACGGCGCCGACGCGTGCCCAGTTGCTCCGGTAGGAGTCGAATCTCTTGCCCATGTCACCCTCCTCTAACAAAACGAAGATACGTTCTTTATAGTAGGCTCCGGGTCATCACGCAAGCCCGACAGGCCATGCACCCGGTCCGAGGAGAGGAAGAGCGCATGCCGAAAGTGAGCGAAGCCCATCGCGAGGCGCGCCGCGATCAGATTCTCGACGCTGCGGTCGCCTGCTTCCTGCGTCGTGGTGTCCGGGCGACGACGATGGCGGAGATCATTGCCGAGTCCGGGCTCTCCGCAGGAGCGATCTATGGCTACTTCGACGGCAAGCAAGAGCTTGCACTTGCCGCCGTGCGTCGCGAAGCCGCCGGGCGGGCTGCGGACCTTGAAGTTGCGGCGGGCGAGAGAGCGATCCCGCCGAGCCGGATGCTGCGCATCATCACCGAGGCGCTCGGGCAGCGCACCTCTGGGTTGGCGCTCGTCGTGCAGATGTGGGGCGAAGCCGCCAGCGACCCGGAGTTCCAGCAGGTCTCCGCCAGTGCTTTCGCCGAGCTGGGGGCGATGTTCGCCGCCCATCTCGCCCGGTGGATGGAACAGGAGGGCGATCTTGATCCCGATGCTGCCGAGGACGCGGCGAAGCGCCTCCTCCCTGTCATGCTCGGCCTCGTGCAGGGATTCATCCTCCAGCAGACTCTGGTTCCTGAATTTGACCGGGAACGCTATCTGACCGGCGTTGATCTGATCCTCCGTCCGACATCGGGGGTTGGTGTTCAAGGCCTGTCGGTGGGTGCATGATGAAGTTTCTGCTGCGCCACTGGTTCGACGTCGGCGGCATCCTCGCGATTCCCCTGCTGTTGTGGGCCTGGCTGGGTGATTGGCCGACCGTTCAGCTGATACTGCTGCTGAATCTCGTTGCCGTGCTCGTGCACCAGTTCGAGGAATACCGCTTTCCGGGCGGAGAGCCGTGGGTGCTCAATGAGGTGATGATGCCGAAGCCCGGCGCTCGGGCCGACCGACTACCGACCAATCAACTCAGCAGCATCTGGATCAACGGCATGGCGTGGGTGCTGTATGCCTTGCCGGTGTTCTTCCCCGAACAGGTCTGGCTCGCCCTCGCGCCGATCCTGATGGGCTTCCCCGCGCAGTTCATCGCCCACGGCATCTTCAACAACGTCAAACTCAGGACCTTCTACAACCCCGGCCTGTTCGCCGTACTCTTCGGGCACACGCCGCTCGCAATCTGGTACGTCGTCACCGTATATCAGCAGGGCCTCATTCACTGGTGGGACTGGGTGCTCGGCGTCCTCCTGCTTGGCTTCTTCACGATCGTCATCATGATGCTCGTCGGGTTCCGCGTCCTCGCCCCGCTCGGCGCGGACAGACACCATTACACAGTCGCCGAGTACAACCGCTGGGATCGCGAGCGCAGGCTGCGTCGGGTCGGTATCACTCCTCAGTGCATCACGCGGGACTGACTCGGCGGGTCGCCATCCCCTCTGGTGGCGAGGCCCCCAAGCCCCGACATGCTAAGTTAGTGCCCATTGGGAAAGATTGCCCAATGAGAATCAACTTAGGGAGACCGCATGGTCGGGTTGCAGGCGAAGAAGCGCGCACGGGTCTCACGGGAGCTTGCGGAGGAGTGCTTCCGGCTGGCTGTCGAGCGAGGTCTTGACGGCTTCGTGATCGAAGACGTGACGACCGCGACGGGATACTCGCGTCGCACCTTCGCGAACCACTTCTCCTGCAAGGAGGCAGCCATCGCCGAAATCGTGGTGATGGCCGCCTCACAGAGCCTTGCGGACGTGCAGTTCGACACGGCTGAGGGCTCTCTGCTCGACTCCCTCGAGGATGCCGTGCAGGTGCAGTTCGACAAGCAGACCTTACAGAAGCTCGCCCAGGTGGTGCAGCTCGCGCACCGCTATCCGTCTCTGCAGCCCTACATTCTCGCCGCTATTCGCGCGCTCATGACACTGATACTTGATGCCGTCTCGGAAGCCCGTGGCGGGGCGCCGGCCGATCTCGACACGGTGCTGCTGCTCAACGCCTGCTACGGCATGATCGGGGGGCTCATCTCGGGAGACGCGCTCCCGCTGAGCACCGACCCCACACCGGACCCCGCCGACCTCGAAGCCCAGGTGCACGAGTTCACCGGCCTCATCTTCACGAAACTCCGCTCGGGATTCTGACCCCGACGCTCCACAAAAACCGTTTGTCCGTCACCGTGCCCCGAAAGGTTCTCATGTCACGCCTGCTGCAACGCCTCGGCTTATCCTCATTCCGCCGTCCCTGGCCCGTCATCGGCATCTGGCTGGCCGCGCTCGCGATCATCGGAACGATGATTGGAATCAACGGAATACAGTTGACCACCACGATGACGATCGACGGTACCCCGTCGCAGGAGGTGCTCGACCAACTCGCCTCTGAGATCCCTGACGCGACCGGCGGGCAGGGCAGTCTCGTGATCACCACCGACAACGGCGAGGATCTCGCAGGTAACACAGACGGGATACTTGAGGTGCTCGATCACGTCTACGGTAGGGCGCACGTCGTCGGCACCCTCGAAGACGCGCAAGCGCCGTATCTCGAGCAGATGGACGCGGTGCAGCAGCAGGCGGCCCAGCTTCCCGAGGATCAGCGTGCCGCGTTCCTCGAGCAGGTGCAGCAGCAGGCGGCGGCGCAGTTCCAGCAGCTCATGGACGACTACGGTTTCGCGCCGCTCGTCGCCGATGGGATGCCGGTGCCCTCGGTGCTCATGTCCGAAGACGGGAAAACGGCGCTGTTCCAGTTCCAGCTCGACGAGCAGGTGCAGTCTCTGCCGGTCGCGGACATCGACGCCCTGATCGAGGCCGCGCAGGATGCGGGCGAGGCCGTCGACCTGCGCGTGCTGCCCGGCGAGTCGCTGTCTGCTCCCGCCATCGAACTCGGAGCGGGCGAGATCATCGGCTTGCTCGTCGCACTGATCGTGCTGGTACTCGCCCTCGGTTCACTGCTCGGCGGAATGGTGCCATTGGTCACAGGCATCGTTGCGGTCGGCGCCGGGGTTGGCACGGCGTTCGCCGCGAACGGGTCAGAGCCGATCATGGCCTACACCCCTGTACTTGCCCTCATGGTGGGCCTCGCCGTCGGCATGGACTACGCCCTGTTCATCGTGAACCGGCAACGTCAACTCATTCGCACCGAACAGCTCACCGCGCGAGAGGCGGCGGGTCGCGCCGTCGGCACCGCCGGATCAGCGGTGGTGTTCGCCGGTCTCACGGTCATCATCGCCCTGGTCGGCCTCTCTGCCGTCGGCATCTCGATGCTGACGAGCATGGCGCTCGTCGCAGCCTTGACCGTCGCTTTCGCGGTCCTCGCGGGCATCACCTTGGTACCGGCACTGCTCGGCCTCATCGGAGAGCGCGTCCTGTCTCCCCGCGCCCGCGCGAAGTCTGATCGCGGTGACAACCACCACCCGGTCGCGCGGGCCTGGGGTGGGTTCGTCGACCGCAGGCGCTGGTGGGTACTCATCGGTCTCGTCGCCGTCACCGTCCTGGCGGCCCTCCCCGCGATGAACATGACGCTCGGGATGCCGAACGGTGGAACACAGGCCACCGGTTCCGAGGCACGCGTGAGCTACGACACGATCGCGGAATCCTTCGGCGATGGCTTCAACGGCCCGCTCGTCGCAGTCGCCGACGACACCACCGCGATCGATGACGCGGCTGCAACCGAGATCTCCGACACCATCGCCGCCGTCGACGGTGTGCGGTTCGTGCAGGCCATCGGCACCAGCGACGACGGGAAAACCATCGCATTCATGGTCATTCCTGAGACCGGGCCCGGCGATGATGCGACCGCTGAACTCGTCGGCGAGCTCCGCGCCCTTTCAGTCGACACTGCCGACGGGAAGCTCGGGGTGACCGGGCAGACGGCAGTCATGATCGACATGGCAGACACCCTGGGAGGCGTGTTCCCGTACTACATCGCCATCATCATCGTGCTGTCGATGATCATCCTCCTGCTCGTGTTCCGCTCGATCCTCGTGCCGCTGCTCGCCACCGCCGGGTTCTTGCTCACGATCCTCGCGACCCTCGGACTCACGACACTCGTGTTCCAAGAGGGATGGCTCGGGTGGCTGTTCGGGGTCGAGCCGAACACTCCAATCGTGCCGATGATCCCGATCATGGCCACCGGCATCCTCTACGGCCTCGCCATGGACTACCAGGTCTTCCTCGCCTCCACGATGCGGGACCGCTATCTCCGGGGCGAGGAACCGAGGAAAGCGATCGTGCACGGGTTCTCACTCACATCCCGCGTCGTGGTTGCAGCCGCGATCATCATGACGTCTGTCTTCGCCGGGTTCATCTTCTCCGGCGACCCCACCGTCGGGCAGATCGGGTTCACCCTCGCCGCAGGCATCCTGATCGACGCGTTCATCGTGCGCATGGCCATCATCCCGGCCGCGTTCTCGATCCTGGGCCGAGCGACCTGGTGGCTACCACGTTGGCTCGACCGCATGCTGCTTGACCTCGACGTCGAGGGCCACAAGCTCGAAGAGGCAGAGGCCCAGCCTGCACACAGTCAGTAGGACAACGGAAGCGCAGGCTCTTTGCTGGCCGGATCAGGATTGCAAAGAGCCTGCGCTTCCCCCACACGGTTGGCACTAAGAGTGCGTCCGGGATTTATTGCATTAGAAGTCACATCCCGCGTCGGTGCTGGGAGCGACGTTCCTCGTCGGGTTCCAGGTTATCTCTTTCGCTGCTTGGCCTCAACGGATAGTGTTGTTTTAGAAGTAACATCGTGTGTTTTTAGGTCACTGTTGATCGGGTGGGTGATGAACGATTTTCCGGGGTCGGCGGGGCTGATGTTGGTGCCCGGTGTTGTGCATCTGAACGAGCCTGCGGCGGTGTTCGAGGCGATGGTTGAGGGGTGGGCAAGGCAGCAGCGGTCGCGGCAGCTTGGTGAGGGGACGGTCACGGATCGGGAACGGCTGCTGCGCCGGTTCCAGGGGTTCTGCGAGTCGTATCCGTGGGAGTGGACGCCGGGCGATGTTGAGGATTTCACAGTGTCGTTGACGTCGGGGTCTAAGCGGCTCGCGTTGTCCACGATCCGCGGGTATCACCTGACGTTGCGGTTGTTCTGCGATTACGTCACGGATGCACGGTATGACTGGCCGAAGCAATGCCAGGACAGGTTCGGGCAGGTTCCCTCGCAGGTCTGCAATGAGTGGAACACTGTCCGGCACTTGAATGAGTACGAGGGCAAGCCACAGCGGCGTCCGTTGACGTATCGCGAGGTCGATGCGTTGTTCGAGTTCCTCGATGATCGTGTCGAGCGGATCGTGCGCGCGGGCCGGAAGGGATCGCTTGCAGCGTTGCGGGACGCGATCATGCTGAAGACGACGTACGCGTATGGGCTGCGGCGCACGGAGCTTGTTCGTCTGGATATCGCTGACCTGCGGCCGAATCCGAAGATGCGCGCGTGGGGCACTTACGGGTCCGTGCATGTTCGCTATGGCAAAGCGAGCCGGGGATCGCTTCCGAAACGGCGCACGGTGTTATCGATCCCGGAGTTTGACTGGGTGATCGACGTGCTGCGTCAGTGGGTGGAGCAGGCGCTGCCGCTGTTCGAAGCGGGCGGGCATCCCGCGCTCTGGTTGACCGAGCGGCGCACTAGGGTGAGCGTCCGCCATGTCGACGAGTTGTTCATGATGGCTCGCGAGGAACTCGGATTTGAGGAGCATTTGACGCTGCATTGCTTGCGGCACTCGTATGTCACGCATCTGATTGAGTTCGGGTATCCGGAACGGTTTGTGACCGAGCAGGTCGGACACAGTTGGGGGTCGACGACCGCGATCTACACGAGCGTGTCGAACGATTTCAAGAACAAGACTCTGCAGGCCGCGCTTTCTCGCGTCTACGCCACCGATGAAGGAGAACACTGATGAGAATCATCCAGGTGCAATGGAACTTGCGACAGATCATGGCCGACCGGGGCATGTTCCAGACCAGCGAGCTGCTGCCGCTGTTGGAAGAACGCGGCATCCATCTCACCCGCGAGCATGTCTACCGGCTCGTGACGAAGACCCCGCAACGGTTGAACACGGAGGTCCTTGTCGCGCTCTGTGATGCGCTGGGCTGCACCCCGAGTGATCTGATCACCTCGGTCGTTGCTGAGCAGCGCACCGCACGGACGGGCACCGCGGACCCGTCGGGGCCGAAGATCGGTGACCTCCGCCCGATCCGTGCGCGTATTCGTCGCCCCGACGGTGTTGAGGAATGACTCACGGCCCGGCGGGCGTTTGTGTCCGCTGCGGCATACACGAGCCAGGGTTCGTGCTGCCGACCGGGCCGATCTGCGCGTACTGCAGACGCGACTTCGCCTACCATCCCGGTATCTGTCCCGAGTGTCTCGAGCTGCGCCCGCTCGCATACCCTTCTCAAGCTCGTTTCGGGGTGATGGTCTGCGCGGGCTGCGCTGACGAGTCCTCGATCTTCGCCTGCACGGAGTGCGGTCGTGAGGATCATCCCTATGGGAACTCGCGTTGCGCCCGTTGCATCCTGAAAGAGCGCCTCACTCTCACGCTCACCGACCCTGCGACGGGGCAGATTCGCCCGGAACTGGAGCCCTTGCTGACGGCGATGATGACCACCAAGCGCCCGCAGACGACGATCTACTGGCTTGTCCGGCCTCCAGGGCATGGCCCGGCGTTGCTGCGGGAGATGGCTGCGGGCCGCGTCCCGATCAGCCACGACACGTTCCGCAGCCTCCCGATGAACCCTGCCCGCAACTACCTCCGCGACCTGCTTGCCGCCGCCGGGATCCTCGAGCCCTACGAGCCACAGATCGAGCGCATTACCCCTTGGTTGGAAGATCTCACCGCCACGCTCAGCGATGTTCACCGGCACACCGCGAACCAGTTCGCGCGTTGGGTGATCCTGCGGCGGCTCCACGACCACGCCGAGCGGGGAACCTTAACCCGAGCGATCGTGCAGACCTCCCGGCACAGCCTCAAACAGGCCGTCGCGCTTCTCGGATGGCTCGACCAGCACGAGACACGGATCACCGAGCTCCGGCAAATCGATCTCGATCGCTATCTCGATGCGCGTCCCCGACACACCGGCAGGTCCCTGCATCCTTTCGGGCGATGGCTGAACCGCACCGGCATCAACACGAACATCCAGATCGGACGCCTCACGCCCTCGAAAGCGCACGTCGTGATGAGCGACGCGGACAGATGGACGCACGTCCACACCCTGATCCACGATGACGCGATCCGCCGCTATGTCCGTATCTCGGGCCTGTTCATGCTGCTCTTCGCGCAACCCGTCACCGCGATCAGCCGGATGCGGGCCAGCCAGATCGATGCCAGCAACCCAGAGCGCGTCTTCGTGACTTTCGATCGGACGCCCGTTCAGATGCCCGAGCCCCTCGACCAACTCCTCCGTGAGCAACTCCTCGATAAGGGCAGCGCGGTCTTTGTCGCCGACGGGCAAGACTGGCTCTTCCCCGGAGCGATCCCCGGAGGACACCTCGTCACCGAGAACATCCGCTCGCGCCTCACCGCCCTCGGGATCCACTGCCGAGAAGCCCGCCACGCGGCCCTGTTCTCCCTCGCCGCGGAAGTCCCGCACATGATCCTCGCCCAGACCCTCGGCATCTCCCAGACCGCCGCGTCCCACTGGGCCGCCCTCGCCGCCCGAGACTGGGGCGACTACATCGCCGCCCGCGCCGAATAAATCCCGCAAAGAACATCGCAGACCCGCCGATAGAGCCGCGCGATACTCGCGCACCTGACCCCCGAGATCGCCCCTCCCGAGACGGTCTCGGGGAGGGGCGATCGTGGTAATGACGATCCGGGTCATGTCGTCCGGCAAGGGGTACGAGTACCTGCTGAAATCGGTCGTCGTCGGTGACGGCGACCGGGAGATGAGCAGCCCGCTGACCCGGTACTACACCGAGTCTGGCTGCCCGCCCGGAACCTGGGTCGGCACCGGCCTGATGAGCCTCGACGACGGGCGTTCCCCGGCGCTGGCCGAGGGCGACACGGTGACCGAGGAACACCTGGCGCGGTTGCTGGGTGAGGGCATCCATCCGGTCACCGGGAAGAAGCTCGGCAAGAGGTTCCCCTCGCTGCAACCCCCACGCGAGCGGATTGCGGCGCGGATTGCACGACTCGACCCCGGCTTGCGTGGCGAGGCGCGGGCAGATGCGGTGCAGCGCATTCGTGAGGAAGAGGTTGCGAAGAAGCCGCGCACTGCCGTTGCAGGGTTCGATCTGACGTTCTCGCCGCCGAAGTCGGTCAGCGCGATCTGGGGCGTGGCCGACGCGAGCACGCAAACACTCATTGCGCAGGCACACCACGCCGCGATGCGCGACACCATTGCCCTGCTCGAAGAGCGCGTCGCCGCAACCCGCGTCGGCGCAGGCGGTATCGGACAGATGCCGATCGTTGGCGTGATCGCCACCGCGTTCGACCACTACGACTCCCGAGCGGCCGACCCGCAACTCCATACCCACGTCGTCATATCGAACAAAGTGCAGGGCGAGGACGGGCGCTGGCGCACCCTCGACTCGCGCCGCCTGCACCGCGCCACCGTCGCACTCTCGGCGTCGTACAACGCCTTTCTCACCGACCACACCGCGCGGCTGCTCGGCGTGACATGGACGCCCGTCGACCGGGGCAAAGACCGCAACACCGGATGGGAGATCGAGGGCGTACCGGCGGCGCTGATCGCGGAGTTCTCCCGCCGCACCACCGGCGGCAGCGACGGCACGGAGGGCATCGAGCAGGTCAAGAACCGGCTCATCGAGCAGTACATCGCCGAGCACGGGCGGCAACCCTCTGCCGCGACGATTGCGAAGCTCCGGCAGCAGGCGACCTTGGAGACGCGACCGGAGAAAGAACTGCACTCGCTGGCCGACCTCACCGCCGAATGGCGTGCGCGCGCCGAGGTCGTACTCGGCGAGGACGCAACCACATGGGCACAGCACCTACGCGACCGGGGCGCGACCGAAGCCCGGCTGCGCGCGGACGACCTCGGGCTGGAGCAGATCGAGGATCTCGCGTCCGTTGTGCTGATGGAGGTAGCGAACCGGCGCGCAACCTGGGGGCGATACAACCTGCACGCCGAGACGATGCGGCAGATCATGGGCGTCCGGTTCGCAACGACCGACGACCGTATCCGGGCGCTCGATCAGATCATCGCGCACGCCGAAGCCGAATCGCTCCGGCTCACCCCCGACTACGACCGCGCCGTACCCGGCCACTACCTCGAGGCCGAGGGCAACAGGTTCCAGCCCGTCGATCAGATCGCCTACTCCAGCCAAGACATCCTCGACGCCGAACAGCGGCTACTGAAACACAGCCAGCACGAGGGCGGGCCGTCGCTCACCGCGCGGCTTGTTGCCCGGCATACCTCGCGCAAGATCAGGGGCGTCCGCCTCGAACCCGACCAGTCCGTCGCGATCACCCGCATCGCACGCTCCGGACTGACGCTCGATCTGCTGGTCGGCCCGGCCGGTTCCGGCAAGACCACGGCTCTGCGCGCCCTGCACCGGGCATGGACAGCGGCGCACGGGAAAGACTCGGTGATCGGCCTTGCACCCTCGGCGGCTGCCGCCGAAGTCCTCGGCGACTCGCTCGGCGTGCGAGCCGAGAACACCGCGAAGTTCCTCTACGAACACCGCCACGGACGCTGGAACCTCACCGCCGGTCAGCTCGTGCTCGTAGACGAGTCCTCACTGGCCGGAACCCTCGCGCTTGATCGCATCACCGCGCACGCCGCCGAGGTCGGAGCCAAGGTCGTGCTCATCGGCGATTGGGCGCAGCTGAGCGCCGTCGAAACCGGCGGCGCATTCGGGATGCTCGTCCGTCGCCGCGATCAGGTGCCCGAACTGACCGATGTGCGCCGATTCGCCAACGACTGGGAGAAGACCGCCAGCCTCGGACTACGCCACGGACGCACCGACGCCCTCGACGAGTACGAGCAACGCGGCAGGCTGCTCGACGGTGACGCCGAGACAATGCTCGATGCCATCTACGAGGCATGGCGCACCGACCGCGACGAGGGCCTGCGCACACTCATGATCGCGGGCACCGGCGAAATGGTCGCCCAGCTCAACGAGCGCGCCCGCGCCGACCTGATCGAGGCCGAGCGCGTCGAGGCAGACGGGCTGCGTCTGCACGACGGCACCACCGCAGGCGTCGGGGATCTCGTCGTCACCCGGCTCAACGACCGCCGCCTGACCACCGGCAGAGCATGGGTGAAGAACGGTGACCGCTGGCAGGTCACCCACCGCTACGACGACGGCTCCCTCGCCGTCCGCCGCCTGGGGCGCGGCGACCAACCCCACGGCAAAGCCCTCGTGCTGCCCGCGAAGTACGTCCGTGAAGAACTCGAACTCGGCTACGCCTCCACCGTTCACCGCGCCCAAGGAGCCAGCGTCGACACCGCGCACGCGCTCGTCGACCCCGAAGCCTCGTCGCGGGAGTTGTTCTACGTCGCCATGACCAGGGGCAAGCACCGCAACCACGCCTATGTGATCGTGCCCGATCCGCACGAGGTCGAGGCACATCTCGACCAGCCGGAGCCGCTGACTCTGACAGATCGGCTCGCCAAGGTGCTCGCTCGCAGCGACGCCGACCTCTCCGCCACCGAGACGCTGCAACTCGAGGTCGACCGGCACGCCTCCCTTTCCACGCTGCTGGCCGAGTACGACGTGCTCGCCCGCGAAGCACAGATCGACCGATGGGCGGCGCTACTTGATGTTGCGCCGTTCCCCGAGAACGTGGCCGATGACGTGTTCACCAGCCCCTATTATGAACGCCTTGAAGCAGCTCTCGCCCGCCATGAAGCAGCCGGGCACGTCGCCAACGTCGCCCTCACTCAACTCGCGCCAAGGCTGGCCCCGGGTGATGAGCAGCACGACCCCGCCGCGCAGCTCGCGGCCATGCTTGATCAGGCCACGAGCCAACTCCGACCCGGCAAGAACCGTCGAGCGCGGGTCGCGGGACTCATCCCCGTCCCCGCCGAGCCGACCACGGACGACATGCACACCGCGCTCACCGACCGGCAAGCACTCATCCAGGCCGCCGCACACAGGCTCGCCCAAGACGCGCTCGACGCGGGAGCGGCATGGGCACAGCGCCTCGGGCAGCCTCCTGCGCAGCCCAAAGCACGAGCACAGTGGCAAGCGCAGGTGGCCACCATCGCGCTGTACCGACACCGCTACGACATTGCGGACCCAAGGCCGCTGGGCGATGCGAAGACCATCAAGTTTGCCGAGCAAACCGCCGAGTATCGCGCAGCCACCACTGCCCTCCGCCGCGTCGAGACGCTCGGGAAGCGGCACGCGGACAGCTCGTCCCGCAGGGAGCCGCAGCAGATCGACGGCGGACGCCAGCTATGAATACAGTCGGACCGGCACCGTCCACGTCATCGACGGCGAACAGGTCGTCATTTCAGGCGACAGACGCCCACCCTAGACCTTGGCGACCCGAGGTCCGGCCTCCGAGACCGCGCCTCGGTTCGGTCGGCGCGCGTGGACAGATGCCCGGTGATGCCAAGCCTGACCGATAGCCTGGGCACGGTGGCACCGGCCGCTCACACGCCGACAGGAGGAACGCATCGATGTTGATGACCTCCAACTGGCGTGACTGGTACCATCTCCGGCACCAGCAGAGTTGTCTCGTGTCCGGAGCCCAATTCGAGGACTACGTCAGCCGCATCCTTGGGCGATTCCACGATGACTTCACGAACCCGGCACCAGCGGGCACGCTGGGTGACGGTGGCTGCGATGGTCTCGCGGATGCAGGGACGATTCTGTATGCGTGTTACGGGCAAAGACCCGCGAGGAGCGCCGAGCGCGAACTACAGGCCAAGCTCGTCTCCGACTTCACCAGGGGGCGAGACTCGTGGACCACGTTCCGGACCTGGCGCTTTGTCACTAATGCTCCGGTCGGACCTGAGACTCTAAAGTCGTTTACCTCGCTCCAACAGCAGCACGGTGCGGAAACGCAACGGCCGCTCACAATGAGGATTTGGCAACCGGGGCAGCTGTGGACCGAGGTCGTCAGCACCCTCGCGCAGCAAGTCTTGGACGAGTTGTACCCAGGGGCCCCGGGCGTTGAGAACCTCGAGCTATCTGACCTGTTGCCGCTCCTGGACTCACTCGGGCAGTCGGATAGCAGTGCGGACGACGCTGGATCGATCCGTCCAGTTCCGGCGAACAAGATGGACTTCAACAACCTTCCTCTCGGTTCACGGTTGGAGTTCAATAGTGGTCGACTCATGGCTCCCCGTATCGAAAGGTGGTACGCGGAGGCTTCTGATCCGGCCCTGTCGGACGCGCACGGGGAACGTTTCCGGGCGATTTACTTGGCTGCACGCGAAGTGACACCGGAACCTATCGAGATCCTTGAACGGATGTATGTCGCCGTGGCCGGAGCCAATTTCAGAATGGATGCTAGGCGGGCGAATGCGGCCTACGCCGTCGTGTCCTACTTCTTTGACTCCTGTCACATCTTTGAGACTCCGCCATCAGTTCTCGGGAGCACTCATGCTGCTGCCAACTAAGGGCGTCTCGGCGGAACGCGCGATCATCACGGTGGGGGCTGACGTGTTGGAGCAACTTCAAAGCCCGAAGTCAGTCACCGCCCTATGGGAGCAATACACGGCTCGCGAACGCGCGGGAGGCAACTCTGACCACATCACCTTCGACTGGTTCTCGCTCGTTTTAGCTTCCCTCTTTGCGATCAATCTCGTGGAATGGACGCCCTCCGGTCATCTGAGGAGAGCCCATGTTTCTTAGCGCCCTCGGCTCATCAGACAGCCGGTTCAAGTCCCTTGAGTTCACGAGCGGGCTTAACATCCTCGTCGCGGATCGTACTGAGTCGTCCGCACAAGGCGAGAGCCGGAACAGCGTCGGCAAGACGAGCTTCGTCAAGATCTTGCGCTACATCATGGGGGGCGACCTACCCCCTGAGTTCAAGACAGCGGAACTCGCTGAACACTCCTTCTATGCCACGATGTCGTTGCCTTCGCTGGATGGCGCAACTGAAGATCAAGTCACGGTCACTCGCCCAGTCTCGCCGACAACACGAGTGCAGATCAGCGGCTGGTCGTTCGTTACGGAGCGGCAACCGATTCCTGTGGAGGAATGGCGCGCATTACAGGTGCAACACCTGTTCCACATTCCAGACGAAGCTACGCGGCCAACGCCGGGACAGCTCTGGGGACAGCTGGTTCGGACGTTCTTTGGCACGCCGACCAAGGTCTATCAAGTCGAAGCGGATTGGGAGTCAGGGGTTCGGATCGGCCACCTTCTGGGCCTGTCGCCCGAGATCCTCGCCAAATCAGGTGAACTTGATCAGCTGACGAAGCAGGGCAAGGTTATTCGCAAGGCAGTCAAAGAAGGCGCCCTCACACACCTCACCCTCGATGAGTCGAAACTGCGTGCCCAGCTCGCAAACGTCCGGCGACAACGAGATCGCGCACAAGAGTCGCTAAGCGTGTTCAAAGTCGATGAGCAATACGCTGAGCACCAGCGTGACGCAGACGAGTTGACCGCCTCAATCCAGCGCCTCAATGACGAAGGACTCGCGCTCCAGCGCCGAACCCGCGAACTAGAGACAGCTCTTCAAGATGAAGTTGACCCGGCTGAGGATGCTGCTCTGAAGGCGAAGCTGACGCGCGTCTACAACGAGCTCGGCGTCGTGTTGCCGGAGCTTGTTGGAAGACGATTTGATGAAGTATCTGAGTTCCACCACTCGGTCGTCCGGAACCGACGTAGCTTTCTCCAGCAAGAGTTGGAGGCTGCAACCGCACGCCTAAATGTTGTCGACTCAGAACGCCGAATTCGCGACACCGAACGCTCCGAGATTCTTCGCCTGCTGAGCGAAACCGTGGCGCTCGACACATTCCTAGCCGTTCAGCGGGACTTGGCGAAGCTAGAGTCCGAGGTCGCCGACCTAGAACGCCGCGTCGAGGCAGCAGCTTCGATTAGTCAGATCAACGACAGGGTGAAGCTTAAGACTGCGGAGCTAGTAACATCCGTTCGCACAGAACTGCACGAACGATCGAGTTCGCTCGACGAGTCCATCGCCGTATTCGACGAACTGGGCTCGGAGATATACACCGACCGCGAAGCGACTCTCCTCGTCGCTCCTACGGACAAGGGCATCTTGAAGGTCACTCCGCGAGTCTCAGGGGATGCGAGCACCGGTGTGCGCAGCGTCGAGACGTTCATGTTCGACACGACCTGCATGATTGCCGCGATCAAGAACAGCCGCGCCCCCCACATCCTGGTCCACGACAGCCATCTATTCGATGCGATCGATGGCCGCCAGATCGCCTCCTGCCTAAATATCGGTGCTCGGTTAGCTGAACGACACGGGTTCCAATACATCGTGACGCTCAACTCGGACTTCATTGACCTCGTTGAAACTCAGAGCGATGGAGCATTTGATGCGGAGCCATACATCATGTCGACACGACTTACCGATGCAACCGACGATGGGGGGCTCTTCGGGTTCCGCTTCAGCTAGGTCCTAGAACGGTGCCTCATCGCGTGTCGACCATGGATTGAGGGGCGTCGGCGGCAAGGCTCCTTCGGGCAGCGGCAGGTTTGCGACGACGTAGAGGTTCAAGACGTCATCGCGGTCCATGAACATGATCTGGCTGCGCTTGTGAGCGTCAAGAGCGTTGCCGAGCCAGTTGCGGGCTGCCTTGGTGATCTCGCCGCCTGCGACGATGAAGGCGTGGTCGACCAAGACGCGACGGTTGGTCTCGGGATCAAAGATCTCATGTGCCAGCATCATGAGCGCCTGGTTGTAGATCTCGGCCATGTTGGCGTTGCCCGTCTTGGTTACCCCCGAAGCGTCAAGCTTGCCCTTCTTTGCCTGGATGCCGAAGTAGAGAATGTGCTGCGTCGGCAAGGTGTAGCGCATCCAAACGTCCTTGCCGTACTCCAGGGCCTTGTCCTTGTGCCCAGCGGCGGTGACGCGGTGGTAGCCGAGTTGCCTGAACAGCGGGAGGAGCACCTCCTCAATGAGGTCATCCTCGCTGCACTGATCCAGGTACGCCGTCAGAAGCTGCCGCCGCTCCAGCTCAGCCTTGCTGAACGGGCGGTGGGGATTGGCGGCAAGGATGGTCACGGTCTGGGTGCCGACATGACGGAGGTAGCAGTGGTTGTCCTCTCCATAGAACGCCTCGAAGCCTTCACGACCAAGTACCTCGTTGAGTTGCGCGAGCGCCCGAGGGCGGTCGGCCCCTTCGTTGAGCCGATCGGCCGGGCTCATCAGCTGGTCGATGAGGCGGCAGAATATCTCTGGCGGGCGGTTGGGGCCTTCGTGCGGTTCGGCCAACATCTGTTCCAACACATCTGCCACCCAGCGGTGGCGAGTTGAACCGTCGTGCTGGTACTCCGTCTCCAGCTCTTGGAAGAACTCGGTGATGTACATGCTGGACCGGTAGGGGAAGTATTTCGCTTCGGCCTCGTTCTCAGCGTCGTCGCGGCCCGCGTTGCCCACGATGAGGTCGGCAAGGGCTTCGAGGTTGCGGCGTTTGAACTTCACAACTCAATTGTCGCAACGACGAACCTGGTTCGCTCGATAGTCGGGAGGTGAGCCGCCTATCGGATGTCCTTCGTGTACCGCCAGACCGTGCTCCGGTGCTTGTTGAAGCGCTCGGCGATGGAGCGGACACTCTCGCCGCTGGCCTTCGCCGTTCTAATAGCGTCCACTTCCTCCGGCGTGGGGGGCGTTCTAGGCGGTCTGCTCGGCTCTGTGACGACCTCAAAGTCATCCTCCCGCTGGGACGCTCCGCTATCGCGGATGCCCAGTCTCGCCTGATTCCACACCGCTTCCAGCCGCTGGAACCGAAGCTGCACGTTCGGTTTGAGTCCATTGGAGAGCACCATCACACCGGCGCATCGATCGCCGCGCCGTCGCGTGCCGGAGCGCCGATCCGCGACTGGCCTCGTCGTCAAGCCCTTCCCGCCGACGGGACGCGGGCGTAGCCTCCGGATGAGCGGAAGGAGTCGACGATGTCGTTGACGCACACACGACGCCTCTATGTGGCCTACGGCCCGGCAGGCGCGGTCGGCACGGTGAAAGAGGTCGATGACGGCGTGTACGCCGTGACGCTGGCGGGCGCCGACGCCCCGCTGGGGACCTACGAGGGCCTCCAGGTGGCCAAGGGTGCGCTGGTCGCGCACCTCGCCCCGGGATCCGACCGTCCGGAGTTCCGCGAGCACTGACTCGCTCGGACGCTCGCTCAGGCTCGCGCGGTCGCCGGCGCCGTCCTCCGGCGCGCCGTCATGCGGGCACGGCGTCGGGCGCGGCCTCGATGACCACCGCGGGGCGGCGGGTGTCGAACAGGCGCAGCCCGACGTCGACCGCGGGTCCGATCAGCAGCGCGAACGCGAGGGTGCCCCAGCCCACCGTGCCGCCGAGCAGCCAGCCGAGCGCGAGCACGGAGAGCTCGACGGTGCCGCGCGCCGCCCACACCGGCCAGCCGAACCGGCGGTTCAACCCGGTCATGAGGCCGTCACGCGGACCGGGGCCGAACTGCGCGCCGATGTAGAGGCCCGAGGCGAGCCCGACGAGGGCGATGCCGCCGGCCAGCAGCAGGATCTGCCAGACGAGCCCCGAGATGGGCGGCAGCAGGTCGAGCGTGATCTGCATCGCGGTGCCCACGAGCAGGATGTTGGCGATCGTGCCCACGCCGGGCTTCTGCCGCAGCGGGATCCACAGCAGCAGTACGAACGCGCCCATGATGTTGGCGATCCAGCCGATGCCGATCCCGGTGTGCAGCGAGAGCCCCTCGGCGAGGACCGTCCACGGGTCGAGGCCGAGGCCCGCTTCGACGGTGAGTGCGACGCCCGCGCCGAACAGCGGCAGCCCGAGGGCGAGCTGGATGACGCGGCGGATCATGCGCCGACCCCGCGGCGAGAGAGGTCCGTGGTCTTCGACCGCCGGCGATAGCCGTCGAGGGCCACCTCGCGCAGCGTGGCGACGGTCGCGCCCACCGAGAGCAGGCCGATCGCGAGCAGAAGGATCGTATCGAGAAGCATGAGGACAGTCCACCGCGAGATTGGACTTCGGTAAAGAGTCCAATTGCCCTACAGTGGCCGCATGATGGACTCCCGTCTCTCCGCCCGCGCCCTCGACGCCCAGCTCGGTGCGTGGCGCACCCGCGAGCCGGCGTACGAGGCGCTGGCCGATGCGATCCGGCTGCTGTGCCTGGACAACCGGATCGCTCCGCGCACGGCGCTTCCCGCCGAGCGCGAGCTGGCCGCCCGCCTGGGCCTCAGCCGCACCACGGTCGCCGCCGCGTACCGCAGTCTCCGCGCCTCCGGGCACATCGAGAGCGTGAGGGGCTCGGGCTCGATCACTCAGCCGCTCGGGCGGCGCGACCTGGGTCGGGTCGCGGGCGACGATGCGTCGATCGATCTGCAGCAGGCGAGCCCCGCCGCCTGGCCGGGGCTCGCGGCCGTCTATGCCGAGGCGGCGGCGGACGCGCCGTCCATCATCGCGCGCCCCGGCTACGAGGTGCTGGGGCGGCGCGGTCTGCGCGAGGCGGTCGCGGCCCGCTACGCCGAGCGCGGTCTGCCGACGGATCCGTCGCAGATCATGATCACCAACGGCGCCCAGAGCGCCATCACCCTGCTGGCGTCGCTGATCGTCTCGCGCGGAGACCGGGCGCTGCTCGAGACGCCGACCTATCCGCACGCCGCCGAGGCGTTCGCGCGTCAGGGCGCGCGGCTCGTCGGCGTCCCGGTGTCGATCGGCGAGGGCTGGGACCTCGAGCGCGCCGAGCACGCGATCCTGCGCTCGCGCCCGAGCGTGCTCTACCTGATGCCCGACTTCCAGAACCCCACGGGCGCGTCGATGTCGCTCGAGGCGCGCATCCGGATCACCGAGCTGGCGCGCTCGGTGGGCGCCATCGTCATCGTGGACGAGACCACCGCCGAGCTCGGGGCCGACCGAGTGATCTCCCCGGCGCCCTTCGCCGCCGTGGCGGGCGAGGAGTCGGTGATCACCCTCGGCTCGCTCGGCAAGACGGTGTGGGGCGGACTGCGGATCGGGTGGATCCGCACCGATGTCGACATGATCCGGCGTCTGACCGCGGCCCGCCCCACAACGGATCTCGGCACCCCCGAGTTCGAGCAGGCGGTGGCGGAGCGGCTGATGCCCGCGATGCCCGAGATCCTGGCGCAGCGATCCGCTCTGCTGCGCGAGGGACGGGACGTGCTGATGCGGGCGCTTCGCCGCGACGTCCCCGAATGGGACGTGCCGGCCACCCCGGGCGGTGTCGCGATGTGGATGGGCCTCGGCGCCCCGCGCAGCTCTGCGCTGACGCTGGCCGCGCGCCGCCGGGGCCTGCTGCTGTCGGCGGGTCCGCGGTTCTCCGTGGGAGGCGGCCACGAACGCCACATCCGTGTGCCCTTCACGGCGCCGGCACCGGTGCTCGAGCGCGCCGCCGGGCTGCTGGTGGAGGCGTGGGCCGATGTCGCCGACGCTCGGTGGGAGCCGGGGGAGTCGGCACCGCTGGACGCGGTCGTCTGACGGGCGGCGTCAGACGCGCAGGCTCGCGACCGCCTCGTCCGGCGACCAGAACTCGCCCACCTCGCGGAATCGCCCGGTGGCGAGGTGAAGCCGCTCGGCACGGAACCGCTCGCCGAGCGGATGCTCGACGCGGCGGAGATGCCCGATCACGCGCTCGTCTCGAGCGACGACGCGCCACAGCGCCGCACCGGCGCGGTCGAGTCTCTCGCGGCCGCGGATGCGAGGGGTGGCGACGGGAACGCTGAGGGCGATGGCGGTGTTGTTCATAACGAGCTCCTTCCTGCGCACGACGTTAGGAGGGGCCACCGACAATCAGCGCTCCGCGAACCGGCGTAGCGTTGCCGATGTGCCGCACGGGCGGCGAGAGGAGCACGACATGGAGACCTTCGTTCTGGCCGGCGGCTGCTTCTGGTGTCTGGACGCGGCGTATCGCGCGCTGCGGGGCGTCGAGAGCGTCGTCTCGGGCTACACCGGCGGCGCGACCGACCACCCGAGCTACGAGCAGGTGTGCACGGGCGCGACGGGCCACGCCGAGGCGGTGAAGGTCACCTTCGACCCCGAGGTGATCCCGGCCGATGTGATCCTCGACGCGTTCTTCACCATGCACGACCCGCGGCAGCTCAATCACCAGGGCGCCGACTCGGGGACGCAGTACCGCTCGGCGATGTTCCCGGCGGACGACGCGCAGCGGGCCCTGTTCGAGGCCGCCCGCGAGCGCGCATCGGACATCTGGGACGCCCCGCTCGGCGAGACCGAGGGAACCCTGGTGACCACCATCGAGCCGCTCGGCGCCTACTTCGACGCCGAGGACTATCACCAGGACTTCTTCGCGACGAACCCGAACCAGGGCTACTGCCTCGCGGTCGCGGTTCCGAAGGTGAACAAGGTGCGCGCGCGCTTCGCCGAGTACATCGTCTGACGCGGCTCGTCCACACCCCCTGACATCGCCCCCATCCCTCCCGGATGGGGGCGATCGCCGTTCTGGGACCCCGACCGGCGCGACGCTCTTCTCGAGGCCGACCATCGGCCGGCCGGATCACCGGCGAGTGAGAGAGGACGACCATGACCGACACCATCACCATCGTGGGAAACATCGCCACCGCGCCCGAGCAGAAGGTCCTGCCGAGCGGCGTCTGCGTGACGCGGTTCCGCGTAGCCAGCGGCACCCGTCGCTTCGACCGGCAGAGCAGCGCGTGGGTCGACGGCCCGACCAACTGGTACGGCGTCTCGGCCTTCCGAGGGCTCGGCGAGAACGCCGCCAGGTCGCTGCACAAGGGCGAGCGTGTTGTTGTGACCGGCCGCCTGCGCCTGCGGGCCTGGGAGAACGACGGCAAGCGCGGCATGGAGGCCGAGATCGACGCCGACGCCCTCGGCCACGATCTGATGTTCGGGGTCAGCCGGTACGAACGCACCCACGCGAAGCACGCGGGGCCCGACGAGCAGCCGGCGCCGGACCCGCTCTCCGAATCCACAACGGGAGAGAGCGGCGATGCGTGGGCCCCGCCGGGTCTGGCCGAGGCGTCGTTCGGAGACCTCGCGTCGGCCGAGACGCCGTACTGACGCTCGCCCGGGTCGGCCCCCGGTCGCGCCCTAGACTCGACGCGTGAGTCTGCGACGCGATCCGGTGGCTCCGCGGCGTTGCGTCGCGGCGGCTGCCGTCGGGCTCGCCGCCCTGGTGGCCCTGTCCGGCTGCGCGGCCGAGCAGCCCGCACCGGCCGACACCACGGCCTCGACGCCGGCGACGGCGACGCCCGGCGCGGCGACTCCGGGCACGACGGGCACACCGGCGCCCGCTCCGGCCGAGCCGGTCCTGCAGCCGGAGGGGTCGGCGTCCGACAATCTCGCGTTCTTCACCGCCGTCGTCCAGCAGGTCGCGGCCTCCGAGCAGAAGGCCGAGGGGCGCGCGTACGTCGACGCGCTCGTGGAGGCCGGCTTCGACAAGTCCGCCATGCAGGTGACAGAGGATCGCACGACCGTGGGCAACGCCGCGGAGGCGCTCCAGTTCTCCGTCCTGTGGCAGGGGGAGTGCCTGGTCGGTCAGGCGGGCCCCGAGGTGGAAGGCGTCGTGGCTCGCGAGCTCCCCGCGCTGCAGGGCGGCACCGTGTGCCTCGTCGGGTCCACTCGGCCGATCGACTGGTGAACCGCCGGGGGTCCGCGCAGCGACCCGTGAGATCCGCGTCCGGCGCTCTAGACTGGACCCCAAATGGCTGAATACATCTACTCCATGGTCCGGGCCCGCAAGGCCGTCGGCGACAAGCTCATCCTCGACGACGTGACGATGGCGTTCCTGCCGGGCGCGAAGATCGGCATGGTCGGCCCGAACGGCGCCGGAAAGTCGACGATCCTGAAGATCATGGCGGGTCTCGACACCCCGTCCAACGGCGAGGCCAAGCTGACGCCGGGCTTCACGGTCGGCATCCTGATGCAGGAGCCCGAGCTCGACGACACCAAGACGGTCATCGAGAACATCCAGGACGGCATCGCCATCAAGGCGAAGGTCGACCGCTTCAACGAGATCTCGGCGCTGATGGCCGAGCCCGACGCCGACTTCGACGCGCTGCTGGCCGAGATGGGCACGCTGCAGGAGGAGATCGACGCCGCCGACGGCTGGGACCTCGACTCGCAGCTCGAGCAGGCCATGGACGCGCTGCGCACGCCGCCGGCCGACGCCGAGATCGGACCGCTCTCCGGTGGTGAGCGCCGTCGTGTCGCGCTGGCGAAGCTGCTCCTCCAGAAGCCCGACCTGCTGCTCCTCGATGAGCCCACCAACCACCTCGACGCCGAGAGCGTGCTCTGGCTCGAGCAGCACCTGCAGGCCTACAAGGGCGCGGTCATCGCCGTCACCCACGACCGGTACTTCCTCGACCATGTCGCCGAGTGGATCGCCGAGGTCGATCGCGGTCGTCTCTACCCCTACGAGGGCAACTACTCGACGTACCTCGAGAAGAAGGCCGAGCGCCTCGACGTCCAGGGCAAGAAGGACGCCAAGCTCGCCAAGCGCCTGAAGGACGAGCTCGAGTGGGTCCGCTCGAGCGCCAAGGGCCGCCAGACCAAGTCGAAGGCGCGTCTGGCCCGCTACGAGGAGATGGCGGCGGAGGCCGAGCGCACCAAGAAGCTCGACTTCGAGGAGATCCAGATCCCCGCGGGTCCGCGCCTGGGCAGCATCGTCATCGACGCCAAGAAGCTCAACAAGGGCTTCGACGGTCGCACCCTGATCGACAACCTGTCGTTCAACCTGCCCCCGAACGGCATCGTCGGCATCATCGGCCCCAACGGCGTGGGAAAGACGACCCTGTTCAAGACGATCGTCGGCCTCGAGCCCCTCGACGGCGGCGAGCTGAAGATCGGCGAGACGGTCAAGATCAGCTACGTCGACCAGAACCGCGCCAACATCGACCCGGACAAGACGCTCTGGGAGGTCGTCTCGGACGGGCTCGACATCATCACGGTCGGCAAGACCGAGATCCCGTCGCGCGCCTACGTCTCGAAGTTCGGCTTCAAGGGCCCGGACCAGCAGAAGAAGGCCGGCGTGCTGTCCGGTGGTGAGCGCAACCGCCTGAACCTCGCCCTCACCCTGAAGCAGGGCGGCAACCTTCTGCTGCTCGACGAGCCGACCAACGACCTCGACGTCGAGACCCTCTCGTCGCTCGAGAACGCCCTCCTCGACTTCCCCGGCTGCGCCGTGGTCATCACCCACGATCGCTGGTTCCTCGACCGCATCGCCACGCACATCCTGGCGTACGAGGGCACCGACGAGAACCCGGCCCAGTGGTACTGGTTCGAGGGCAACTTCGAGTCGTACGAGGCGAACAAGGTCGACCGCCTCGGTGTCGAGGCCGCGCGTCCGCACCGCACCACGCACCGCAAGCTCACGCGCGACTGATCTCAGCCGCTCGCGCAGCGCCCGCTCCGGGATCCCGGGGCGGGCGTTCGCGTATCCCGCACCCACCAGAATGGATCCATGACTCGCGTTCACATCCCCATCCACCGTCGCTGGGGCGACCTCGACGCGCTCGGCCACGTGAACAACACGTCGATGCTCAAGCTGCTGGAGGAGGCGCGCCTGCGCGCGTTCTGGAAGTCGGAGGATCCGTCCGACCAGGCGCCGACGGCGGTGTTCGACGGCGATGTGCTCGGGGAGGGCGGTTCGCTCGCGACGCTCATCGCGCGCCAGGAGATCGAGTACCTGGCTCCCGTCCCGTACGAGCACAAGCCGCTCGACGTGCAGCTCTGGCTCGGACGCCTGGGTGGATCGAGCGCCGAGGTCTGCTACGAGGTGTACAGCCCGGCGGGCTCCGAGCCGCAGGTGCTGTACGCGCGAGCGGCGGCGGTCGTGGTGATGGTCGATGTCGCGAGCGGGCGCCCGACCCGCCTGCCGGACGAGGTCCGCGCCGTGTGGGCGCCGTACGTCGAGGAGCCCATCGCCTTCAGCCGGCGGTGAAGGACGTGACGAAGGCCGCCGGCCCCACGTCGCCGCAGGTGCGGCGAGGCCGGGACCTCGTTGGACACGCGCCCGTCCCACGACGCGCGGATCCGCGCATCACGCGGCGCGCGACGGATGCGGCCGGATGACTCGGCCGACGCCATGACCTCCTCGTGACGCTCAGGGGACCCGGGCGCGTTCAGCCGACCCGGAGCCGGCACCGCCCGCTCCGCCCACGGAATGGGGGAGACTGGAGTACCTATGACCTCGCTTGATCTGCCCGCGCTGCGCGCCGCCACGCCGTACCTCCGGCATCACCCGGACCGCGTCTACCTGGACTCCGGGGCGACCTCGCAGCGCCCGGACGCGGTGATCGAAGCCGAGGACGCATTCGCCCGCACCGAGTACGCGGCGGTGCACCGCGGATCGAGCATGGCGACCGGCGAGGCGACGTGGGCCTTCGAAGGTGCGCGCGAGAGCATAGCGCGCTTCGTGGGCGCCGGCGAACGCGAGATCGTGTTCACCGAGAACGCGACCGACGCGCTGAACGTGGTGGCCCTGGGTCTCTCGGATGCCGCCACCTTCGGCGCCCCCGAGCTCGCCTTCGGCCCCGGCGACGAGATCGTCGTCACCGAGGCCGAGCATCACGCCAACCTGATCCCCTGGCAGCGGCTCGCCCGCCGCACGGGTGCCGCACTGCGCGCCGTGCCGGTCGACGAGCACGGCCTGTGGACGATCGACGACCTCGCCGCCGTCGTCACCCCGCGAACGAAGCTCATCGCCTTCGCCCATGTGTCCAACGTCACGGGGTACATCGCGCCGGTCGCCGACGTGGTGCAGCTGGCTCGCCAGGTCGGCGCACTGACGGTGCTCGACGCCTGCCAGTCGGCGCCGCACCTCGCGCTCGACCTCGGTTCGCTCGGGGTCGACTTCGCCGCGTTCTCGTCGCACAAGATGCTGGGCCCGACGGGCATCGGCGCGCTCTACGGCCGCGTCGGGCTGCTCGACCAGCTGCCGCCGGCTCGCACCGGCGGATCGACCATCACGACGGTGACGATCGACGACGCCGAGTTCCTGCCCTCGCCGCAGCGATTCGAGGCGGGCACCCAGCCCGTCACCCAGGCCGTCGGGTTCGGCGCCGCCGCCGACTACCTCTCGGCGCTGGGAATGGACGAGGTGCGCGCGCACGAGGCCGAGATGGCCGGCCTCCTCGTCGACGCCGTGCTCGCCACCCCCGGTGTGCGCCTGATCGGCCCGCAGGCCGGCGCCGAGCGCGCCGGGCTCGCGAGCTTCGTCATCGACGGGGTGCACGCGCACGACGTCGGCCAGTTCCTGGACGATCGGGGGATCACCGTGCGCACCGGGCACCACTGCGCTCAGCCGCTGCACCGCAGGCTGGGGGTCGCCGCGTCGACCCGCGCGAGCGCCTACGTCTACACCACGGCCGACGACGTCGCGCGCTTCGGCGCCGCCCTCGCCGAGGTGCGTGGATTCTTCGGAGCCGACCGATGAGCACCGAACTGGAGGACCTCTACCGCGAGCTGATCCTGGATCACTCGCGCAACCCGCAGGGGAAGGGCGACCCGGCCACCGCCGCCCACCAGCATCACGAGCTCAACCCCTCGTGCGGCGACGAGATCACGATGGGCGTGACGGTCGCCGCCGACGGGTCCATCGAGCGACTCGTCTGGGACGGCCAGGGCTGCAGCATCTCGATGGCCTCCGCCTCGGTGATGGCCGACATGCTGGCGGGCGCGCAGAAGGCCGATGCCCTCGAGCGCGTCGAGGAGTTCCGCACCATGCTGCGCGCACGCGGCGCGGGCGAGCCGCCCGAGTCGCTCGAGGATGCGGCGGCCTTCCAGGGCGTGGCCAAGTACGTCATGCGCATCAAGTGCGCGATGCTCGGCTGGGTGGCCCTCGAGGCCTGCCTGAACCAGGCCTGACCCCCTCGCGGGGGTCAGGGCCCGGTCACTCCGACAGGAACGCCTTCGCGATGTCGGCGGACGACTTCTTGTCGACGCTCGACTGCACGTTGAGGTCGACCAGGATCTCCGGGGTGAGCTTCTCGCTGACCGCGTCGATCGTCTCGGCGATGTCGTCGGCGATGTCGCTGCTCGCGATGGGCACGACGTTCGACGCCAGGAACAGGCCCTCGGGGTCGTCGAGGGTGACGAGATCCTCGGTGGCGATGCGCGGGTCGGCGCTGTAGACGTTGGCGATCTGGATCGTGCCGGCGACCAGATCCTCGACCGTGGTGTCGCCGGTGGCCTGGAAGGCGGCGGTGACCCCGTAGACGTCCTTGAGGCCCGTGGGGCCGTAGGGGCGCTCCTCCAGCTCGGGCGCGCCGCCGAGCACCAGGCCGTCGACGTCGGCGAGATCGGCGAGGCTCTTCAGGTCGTGCTCGGCCGCGAAGTCTGCCGTGACGTTGTACGAGTCCTGATCGGTAGCCGACGACTGCTCGAGCGCCTCGAGACCGTCCGGCAGGGCATCCTGGAGCTCGGCGTAGACGTCGTCCGACGTGCGGGCCTCGGTGTCCGGGACGTAGAACTGCAGCAGGTTTCCGGTGTACTCCGGGAACAGGTCGATCTCGCCCGACTCGAGCGACGGCAGGTACGCGTCGCGCTGGCCGATGTTGAACTTGCGCTCGACCGTGAAGCCGGCCTCCTCGAGCGCCTGCGCGTAGATCTCCGCGATGACCTCGTTCGAGTAGTAGGCCTGCGAGCCGACGACGATCGTCTCATCCGACCCCGACGATGCGCCGGAGTCCTCGGTGGCGGACGGCGCGGCGAGCGGGTCGGCCGAGCCGCAGCCCGCGAGGGCGAAGACGGAAGCCGCGGCGAGGGCGCCGACGGCGAGCGTGCGGAAGCGGAAGTCGGTCACGAGTGCTCCTCGGGGTCGGGAAGGGGATCCTGGTCCCCAGCCAATCATCTCCGGCGGACGCGCGGGTCGCCAGGGCCGAATTCACGGAACGCGCAGCATGATCTCCTGCGCCACCGTGGCCACCAGCAAGCCGTCGCGCGCGAACAGCTGCCCCTGAGCGAGGCCGCGGCCGCCGCGCGCGCTCGGCGACTCCTGGACGTAGAGCATCCACTCGTCGGCGCGCGCGGGGCGATGCCACCAGATCGCGTGATCGAGGCTCGCCGTGCGCATGCCCGGCGTCGCCCACGCGATGCCGTGGGCCCGCAGCACGGACTCCTGGATCGTGAAGTCGGTGAGGTACGCGAGCGCTGCGCGGTGCAGCATCGGGTCGTCGCCGATCGGGCGGCGCAGCCGCGTCCACACGGCCTGCCGCGGCGCCCTCTCGTCGACCGTCAGGTAGATATCGGACTCAACGTGGCGCACCTCGATCGGGTTCGCGCGGATCAGCAGCGAGGCCTCCGGTCGATCGGTGACCAGCTGGTCCGGGCCCGTGAGCTCGTCGGGGCCCGGCACCTCCGGCATCGTCAGCTGGTGCTCGAGACCGGGATCCTCGTCCTGGAAGGAGGCGATGCCCGAGAAGATCGGCTCGCCGTCCTGGAACGCCTGGATGCGGCGGCGCGAGAACGAACGACCGTCGTGGATCCGGTCGACCGAGAAGGTCAGCGGCTTGCGGACGTCGCCCGGCCGGAGGAAGTACCCGTGGAGCGAGTGCGGGAAGCGGTCATCGGGCAGCGTGCGCGAGGCCGCGACGATCGACTGGCCGAGCACCTGCCCGCCGAAGATCCGGCCGCCCGGCATCGGGTGCGAGGACGCGGTGAAGATATCCTCGCTCGTGCGCGCGCCGGTCTCGCCGAGCGTCAGCACTCCGAGGAGGACGTCGACCGGGTCGGGGGAGCTGGCGTTCGCGTCTTCGATCACGGGAGTCAGTCTATTCAGCGGCGATTAGGCTCGATCGGGTGACCCAGCTCGTGCTCGCCGACACCCCCTCCGCCCAGGACGCCCTGACGTTCGCGAAGCGAGCGGCGCGGATCGGCGACGAGGGTGTGCGCCTGCAGGCCGCCAACGGGGTGCTCGCGATGACGACGGCGGCCCTCGCGCCCCGCGGGCTGCTCGATCGCACGCCCACGGTGCTCGGCATGCGCATCGTCGCGGCCGATCCGGAGCTGGAGTGCGACCTGGTGGTCGCGGATCTGGAGGCATCCGACGACGCGAGCGCGCTCACGCTGCCGGAGACGGCGCTGGCGCCCGCCTGGGCCGGTGTGGCGCCGCCGCGCGGCGGCTGGCAGCAGGTGGGCACCATCCCCGCCGCGACGCTGGCCTCCCGCGCCGAATGGGGCATCGCGGCGGTGGCCGAGCGGGTGCCGACGGACGCCGGGGAGGACGTGGTGCGCGCGATCCGCGGCGACGTGTGGGGGACACCCGACGAGCAGCTGCTCGGACTGCCGCTCGGGGTCGCGTTCGCGGCGTTCTCGCTGGGCTTCATCGGCGGCGAGGAGGAGGCGCGGGTGACGGGATCGGGTCGGTGGACCCGCGTGACCCTGCAGCGCGGACACATCCTGTCGCGGGGGCCCGCGGCGACGGGGATGACCGCCGTGCGCAGCACGGGCGCCGCCTGACGGCGCTCGTCCGGCGGGCGACGCGGCCAGGCCCCGGAAGGTCACCGGGCGCTCACGCGCGCGGCGACTCCGGCGATGCCTCCGGTGTCGGCTCGAACGTGTTGACCATCGCGTGCGCGGCGCGCTGCAGGTAGTCCCACAGCGTCTCCTCGTGCAGCGGCGAGAGCGCGAGCTCGTCGACCGCGGTGCGCATGTGGGCCAGCCAGCGATCGCGCGCGTCCGGGTTCACGTGGAACGGCAGGTGGCGCTGGCGCAGCCGGGGGTGCCCGCGGTTCTCGCTGTAGGTCGTGGGGCCGCCCCAGTACTGCTCGAGGAACAGCGTCAGACGCTCCTTCGCCGGCCCCAGGTCCTCCTCGGGGTACATCGGCTTCAGGACGGTGTCCTCGGCGACCTCCCGGTAGAACACGTCGACGAGCTTCACGAAGGTCTCGTGGCCGCCCACCGCCTCGAAGAACGTGATGGACGGCAGCTCTCCATGGCCCTCGGGCCGGATCCCCATGGTCACTTCGTGGTGTCCTCTCCGTCGTTGACGGGTTCGTCTTCCGGCGACGCGGTGGCCGCGGCCGGCTTCTCCGGCTTCGGAGGCTTCGGGGCCTTCGGCGCCGGTGCGGGCGCCTGTGCGGCTGCGGCCGGATCCTTCTTCCTGCGACCCAGCGGGCGCCACGACGGGCGCTCCGGCAGGGGATGAGGCTCGGTGCGCGGCGGGTTCGCGCCGCGCACGCGCAGGGCGCCGTCGGCGCCCGCGAGGGCCACGGCCTCGAGGGAGGAGAGGTCGAGGCCGAGGTCGTGCACCGCGGCGCGCAGGCGCATCCGCAGCTCGTGCGAGACGTCGTCCTTGGAGCTCGGCTTGGCGCGCAGCACCATGCGGATGCTCAGCGTGTCGCCCGCCACCGACTCGAGGCCCCAGACCTCGGGACGGCCGATGATCCGGGTGCGCCAGCGCTTGTCCTTCGTGAGCGTCTCGGCGACGTCGAGCAGCGTGGCCTCGACGGCGTCGATGTCGGTGTCGGCGGGGAGACCGACGTCGATCACCACGCGAGACCAGCCCTGCGACATGTTGCCGATGCGCGTGACCTCGCCGTTGCGGACGTACCAGAGCGTGCCGTTCACATCGCGCACGTGCGTGATCCGGACGCTCACGAACTCGACGACGCCGGTGGCCAGCCCGAGGTCGACGACGTCGCCGATGCCGATCTGGTCCTCCGCGACGATCAGGATGCCGTTGAGGACGTCCTTGACGATGTTCTGCGCGCCGAAGCCCAGGCCCGCGCCGATCGCCGCGCTGATGAGCGCGAAGGATCCGAGGATGCCCTGGTCGATGATGTTGACGATGAGGATGACACCGACGATCACGATCGTGGTGTTGACGATGTTCGTCAGGATCGAGCCCAGCGTCCGGGTGCGCTGCACCAGACGAACCGAGGCGAGAGGTGAGCGATCGAGCGCCCTGGTGTCGTCGATCTTCGCCTTGGTCTTTGCGCCCTTGACGATCCGATCCACAACGCGTCGGATGACGAAGCGCAGCAGCCAGGCGGCCAGCGCGCACGCGACGATCGTCACGGCGATCCAGAGCGCCTTGAAGCCGACGTCGATCAGCACCTGGATGGCAGGCGAGAGCGTCTCCGCGGGGTCGTTGGGCTGAGTGTGCATCATCCCCTCCAGGGTATGCGGCGAGCCCCGGCGCACGATGTGTGGCGCCGGGGCTCGCCGGGGATGTTCAGTCGGCTGTGCGCGAACTCACTCGCCGTCGCGCGACTGCGCGGCCAGGGCGCGCTCGACGCCCGCGAGGTTCTCGAGCACGATGCGGCGCAGGGCGGCGGGTGCCTCGGGGTTGGCGCCGAGCCAGCTCCGGGTGGCCTCCATCAGCGACTGGTTGGCCAGCGCGCCCGGGTACAGCAGCTCGCAGAGGTACTCGGCGATCTTGTACGTGCGCGACTCCCAGATCGGCAGCAGCATCTCGAAGTAGCGCGAGACGTAGTCGACGAGCAGGTGACGGGACGCGGGGTGCACGAAGCCGAGCGCCGAGGTGCGCACGAGCGTGTTCGGCAGCGTGTCGCTGTCGACGAGCGAGGCCCAGGCGGCCGCCTTCGCCTCCGCAGTGGGGATCGCGGCCCGCGCCTGCGCGGCGAACTCGCCGCCCTTGGCGGTGTTGTCGGCCGCCAGCGCCTCGTCGATAGCGGCGTCGTCCGCCGCGCCCGAGGCCGCGAGCGAGACGAGCAGCTGCCACGACAGGTCCGTGTCGATCTCGAGGCCGGCGAGGGTGATCTCGCCCTCGCGCAGCTGGCGCACGATCTCGGCCTGCGCCGGGGTGGCGGAGGCCGAGGCGAACGCGGTGGCGAACTGCAGCTGGGCGTCGCTTCCGGCATCTGCCGCCTGCGCCAGCGCCCAGAGGCCGTCGGCGACGCGGGCGCGGGTGGCCTCGCGGCGCTCCGGGGCGACGTAAGCGTTCGCGGCGAGCTGGAGCTGACCGAGTGTGGTGCGGATGGTGGTCGACTCGGTCTCGCGACCGATGTTGCGCAGCACCAGGTCGACGTAGTCGCTCGCGGCCGACTCGGCATCGCGGGTCTGGTCCCAGGCCGCACCCCACACGAGCGAACGCGCGAGCGGATCGGCGATGTCGGCGAGGTGATCGATGGCGGTGGCGAGCGAGTGCTCGTCGAGGCGGATCTTGGCGTAGGCCAGATCCTCGTCGTTCAGCAGCACCAGCGCGGGGCGGCGCTGGCCCTTGAGCTGCGGCACCTCCGTGAGGTCGCCGTCGACGTCGATCTCGACGCTGTGGGTGCGGGTGAGCGATCCGCCCTGCAGCTCGTAGAACCCGATGCCGAGGCGGTGCGGGCGGATGGTGGGGTAGTCGGCCGGCGCGGTCTGCGTGATCGCGAAGCGCGAGATGAGGCCATCGGCGCCCTCGTCGATCACCGGGGACAGCGTGTTGACGCCGGCGGTCTCGAGCCACTTCTTCGACCAGCCCGACAGGTCGCGGCCGCTGGTGCGCTCGAGCTCGACGAGCAGGTCGTCGAGGGTGGTGTTCGAGAACGCGTGCTTGGTGAAGTAGGCGCCGACACCGGCGAAGAAGGCGTCCACGCCGACCCAGGCGGCCAGCTGCTTGAGGACCGACCCGCCCTTGGCGTAGGTGATGCCGTCGAAGTTGACCTGGACGTCCTCGAGGTCGTTGATCTCGGCGACGACGGGGTGGGTCGAGGGAAGCTGATCCTGGCGGTAGGCCCAGGTCTTCTCCATCGCGTTGAAGGTCGTCCACGCCTCGGTCCATTCGGTGGCCTCGGCGGTGGCGATCGTGGAGGCCCACTCGGCGAACGACTCGTTCAGCCAGAGGTCGTTCCACCACTTCATGGTCACCAGGTCGCCGAACCACATGTGGGCGAGCTCGTGCAGGATCGTCACGACGCGGCGCTCCTTGACCGCATCGGTCACCTTGCTGCGGAACACGTAGGCCTCGGTGAAGGTCACCGCACCCGCGTTCTCCATCGCTCCCGCGTTGAACTCGGGGACGAAGAGCTGGTCGTACTTCTCGAACGGATACGGGTAGCCGAACTTCTCCTCGTAGTACGCGAAGCCCTGGCGGGTCTTCTCGAAGATGTAGTCGGCGTCCATGTACTGCCACAGGCTCTTGCGGGCGAACACCCCGAGCGGGATGACGCGGCCCTCGGAGTTGGTCAGCTCCGAGCGGACCTCCTCGTAGGGGCCCGCGACGAGCGCCGTGATGTACGACGAGATGCGCGGGGTGGGGGCGAAGCCCCAGGTGGCGGTCTTCGCCTCGTCGTGCGTGATGGGCTCGGGGGTGGGGGAGTTCGAGACGACCTTCCAGTTGGCGGGAGCCGTCACCGTGAACTGGAAGGTGGCCTTGAGGTCGGGCTGCTCGAACACCGCGAAGACGCGACGCGAGTCGGGGACCTCGAACTGCGAGTAGAGGTAGACCTCGCCGTCGACGGGGTCGACGAAGCGATGCAGGCCCTCACCGGTGTTCGTGTAGAGGCAGTCGGCGTCGACGACGAGCTCGTTCTCCTCCTCGAGGCCGTCCAGCTGGATCCGCGAGTCGTGGAAGACGGCGGCCGGGTCGAGATCGCGGCCGTTCAGGGTGATCTGCCGCACGTCGCGCGCGATCAGGTCGATGAAGGTCGCGGCTCCCGCGTGACCGGCGAATCGGACGACGCTGCGCGATCCGAACACCTCGTCGCCCTTGGTGAGATCGAGAGCGATCTCGTAGGAGCGGGTGTCGATGACGCCGCGGCGCTCGTGCGCTTCGCTGCGGGTGAGGTTCTCTCCAGGCACTGATGAGCTCCCGTGGGTGTTGGTTCGGGGGAACGCCGACGCCAGAGGGGTGGTGACTGCGCCGGCAACTGGATAAGCCTACGTGCTCCCGTGGGCAGGGACCTGGATTCCCTCAGGCAGGCGTCAGGATCCATCGTCTCGACATCGAGCGACGTGTCCCGTCCACCTCTCCGGGGGTGTGAAAATGGGGACGTGACCGAGCCGCACGAGAACCCTGCCGACGCCGCCAACTCGACGACCGAGGTGCAGGGCCCCCTGTTCGCCTCCGCCGAGGCCTCAACGGGCGCTCCGTTCATCGAGACCCCGGTCGCCTACGACGCGATCCTGCTGGCCAGCTTCGGCGGCCCCGAGGGGCAGGACGACGTCATCCCGTTCCTGCGCAACGTCACGCGCGGACGCGGCATCCCGGACGAGCGTCTGGAGGAGGTGGCGACGCACTACCGCCACTTCGGCGGGGTCAGCCCCATCAACGCCCAGAACCGCGCGCTGAAGGAGGCCCTCGAGGCCGAGATCGCGCGCCGCGGGCTGAATCTGCCCGTCTACTGGGGCAACCGCAACTGGGCGCCGTTCCTGGACGCGGCCGTCACCGAGGCCGACGCGGCGGGCCACCGCACGCTGCTCGCGGTCTCCACCAGCGCCTACAGCTCGTTCTCGAGTTGCCGCCAGTACCGCGAGGACTTCGCGCGGGTCCTCGAGGAGACCGGCCTCGGCGACCGCGTGACGATCGACAAGGTCCGTCAGTTCTTCGACCACCCCGGCTTCGTGCAGCCGTTCATCGACGGCGTCGAGTCAGCCCTGCGCGACTACCTCGCCGACGGGCTCGCGCCCGACGCGATCGAGGTGCTGTTCTCGACGCACAGCGTGCCCATGCAGGACGCGGATCGCTCCGGGCCCCGCGATGTCGACTGGGGCGACGGCGGCGCGTACGCCGCCCAGCACCTCGCCGTGGCGGAGGCCGTGATGGCCGACATCGCGCTGCGCATCCCCGAGGCGGCTCAGGTCTCCTGGAAGCTCGTCTACCAGTCGCGCTCCGGCCCCGCGTCGCAGCCCTGGCTGGAGCCCGACATCAACGACGTCATCGCCGAGCTGCCCGCGGCGGGGATCCAGGCGATCGCCATCGTTCCTCTCGGCTTCGTCAGCGACCACATGGAGGTCCTGTGGGACCTCGACAACGAGGCCACCGAGTCGGCGGCCGAGGCCGGACTGCGCTCCGTGCGCACCCCGACCCCCGGTGTCGACCCCGCCTACGTCGCCGGTCTCATCGACCTGGTCGAGGAGCGCCTGAACGGCACCCCCGCCGCAGAGCGCCCGCACCGCACCGACCTCGGACCCTGGTACGACGTGTGCCGCCCTGGCTGCTGCGAGAACATCCGGGCCGGGTTCAAGCCCGCCGCCGCCGGCATCCTGCCCTGAGTCCCCGCCCGCCCGTCCCTAGGATCGAACCCATGCGCATCCACATCGCGACCGACCACGCCGGCCTCGAGTTCTCCACCCAGCTCCAGCATCACCTCGCCGGTCAGGGGCACGAGGTCGTCGATCACGGTCCCATCGAGTACGACCCGGTCGACGACTACCCCTCGTTCTGCATCCGCGCGGCCCAGGCGGTCGTGAGCGACCAGGCCGCCGGTGTGCCCGCGCTGGGCATCGTGTTCGGCGGCTCCGGCAACGGCGAGCAGATCGCGGCCAACAAGGTCACGGGCGTCCGAGCCGCTCTGGTGTGGAACCTGCCCACGGCCGAGCTCGCCCGCGAGCACAATGACGCCAACGTCATCGCGATCGGCGCTCGTCAGCACGCGTTCGAGGAGGTCGTGACGTTCATCGACCGATTCATCGAGACGCCCTTCACGGGCGACGAGCGCCACGCGCGGCGCATCGCGCAGGTGCTCGCCTACGAGACCGACGGATCGCTGCTTCCCGACCCCCGAGCCTGATGCCCGAGGGCCATTCCGTCCACCGCATCGCGCGGCAGTTCCAGCGCAACTTCGTCGGACGCCCCGTCACGGTGTCGAGCCCGCAGGGGCGCTTCGCCGAGGGGGCAGCGATGCTGAGCGGCCGCACCCCGACCACGGCCCAGGCCGTGGGCAAGCAGATGTTCCTCGAGTTCGACGAGGAGCTGTGGCTGCGCGTGCACCTGGGCCTCTACGGCGCGTGGGACTTCGCGGGGGAGATCCTCGTCGATCCGACGATCGCCTCCGCGAACGGGCGGATGGGCCAGACGAATCAGCAGGGCACCGACCTCGCGGCCCCGGAGGACGCCCCGGTGTTCGACGACGCGGGCGAGAACTCGCTCGCCTCGATCGGCGCCCCGCGGCGAACGCGGGTCCGGGTGCGCATGTCCGAGCAGACCAAGGGCCTGGACGAGGCGGACGGCCTCGAGGCCGACGATGCCCAGTGGCCCCCGCTGGTGGTCGGACAGGTGCGCGCGCGTCTCCTCACCGACTCGACGTGCGCGGATCTGCGTGGCCCGACCGCGTGCGCGGTCGAGACGCCCGAGCAGGTCGCCGCCGTCATCGCGCGTCTCGGACCGGACCCGCTCGTCGGCGATCCGGAGGAGAACGAGGAGCGCTTCGTCGCCGCCGTCCGCCGCCGCAACGTCGCGATCGGCCAGCTCCTGATGGATCAGGCGGTCGTCAGCGGCATCGGCAACGTCTACCGCGCCGAGATGCTGTTCCGCGCGCGCCTGGATCCGCACACCCCCGGCAGGGCCATCCCCGAGGAGCTCGTCCGCGGGCTGTGGCGCGACTGGGTGGGTCTCCTGCGGATCGGCGTCGAGACGGGTCAGATGATGACCATGGACGGGCTCGAGGGCGACGCCTGGCGCAAGGCGATGGCTCACCGCGACGATCGCCACTGGGTCTATCACCGCGCCGGTCTGCCATGCCGCGTGTGCGGCACCGAGATCGTGCTCGAGGAGATGCAGGCGCGCAAGCTCTACTGGTGCCCGAACTGCCAGCGCTGACGCCGCGCTGAGACGCCGACGCGACGCGCCGACCTGCTGTAATGGGCGCATGCAGCTCAACCCTTACGGCGAGTACGCGGTGCTGCTGGCGGCATCGCTCGCGGATGACTGGCCGGCCGACCGCGAGGGGATCCTCGAGCGGATCTACGCGGGCGGGATGACCGGGGTGTTCGAGGCCGCGCCCGACGACCACGCGCGCACCCGCGACGTGATCGACGAGTGGCTGCGCGTGGTGGACGCCCCCACCCCGGACGCGAGAGCGGAGCTGCTCAACGCGCAGATGGCGACGGCCGCAGCCTACCCGCGCCTCACGAACCACGACGGCGAGGGCTGGCACCTGCACTACCGCGGAGCGGATCAGGGCCTGCCGCAGGTCATCCGCGCGGTCATCACCGTCGGCACCGCCCTCCACCTCGTCACACGCGGCATGCATCGGCTGGGACGATGCGCGGCGGGCGAGGCCGGCGGGCCCGCGTGCGACCGCGTGGTGGTGGACGTCACGCGCAACGGGCGGCAGCGGTTCTGCTCCGTCCGCTGCGCGAACCGCGCGGCCGTGCGCCGCCATCGCGCGCGGCTGCCGGAGTGAGCCGGCGGCCGCGCCGATGGCGCCGCCATCGCGCGCGGCTGCCGGAGTGAGCCGGCGGCCGCGCCGATCACGCGCGTTGGTCGACCTGGCCGCCGTACGATCGGAACCATGCGTCAGAACCCGTCGTTCGCCTTCACGGACGTCGCCGAGCTGCGGCGGCTGATCGAGCAGAACCCCTGGGTGACGCTCGTCAGCCCGACCGACTCCGGCCTCGTCGCCTCGCACTACGCCGTGCTGCTCGAGGAGGGGCGCGACGACCTCACGATCGTCGGGCACGTCGGCCGCCCGGACGACGTGATCCTCGGGCTCGGCGAGCGCGAGCTGCTGGTCATCGTGCAGGGGCCCCACGGCTACATCTCGCCGGGCTGGTACGGCGACGGGCCGGCGGTGCCCACGTGGAACTTCGTCTCGGCGCACCTGACAGGCGTGCCCGAGATCCTGACCCCGGAGGAGAACCTCGAGGTGCTCGATCGCCTCGTCGCGCGGTTCGAGTCGCCGCTGCCGGATCCCCGGATGATGTGGGAGCGCCCGAACGACCCGGACTTCGTCCACAAGCTGGAGAAGGGCACGGTCGGGTTCCGCCTGACCCCCGCTCGCGTGGCGGCCAAGCGCAAGCTCAGCCAGAACCGGCCCGACGAGGTGGTCGAGACGATCATCGCCGAGCTGGGCGGAGACGGCCCCCACCGCAACCCGCGCCTGGCCGCCGAGATGCGTCGCTCCCAGGACGCCCGCGCCGCGGCGAAGGCGGCGCTGTCATGAGCCTCGAGCGGGGCGCGCGCGTCGATGTCATCGCGGACGTCCGCATCGCCGGTGAGGGGCGGGAGCTCATGCCCTACGCGACGGTCGACCCCGCGGCGCTGTACGACGTGCATCTCGCCGACGGCGTCATCGCCGACATCGCGCCGGCCGGCGCACTGGCGCGGCGCGGCGCCGTGCTCGACGCGGGCGGCGCGTGGCTCGCCGCCGGGCTCTGGGATCACCATGTGCACGCGCTGCCGTGGGCGCTCCGCGCCGAGCGGACCTCGGTGCGCGAGGCGACGTCGGCGGCCGAGGCGGCCGCATCCGCGGCCCGGGCGCCGGTGCGGGCGGACGGCCGCCGGATCGCGGTCGGGATGCGAGACGCTCTGTGGACCGAACCCGCGTCGGTCGCCGCGCTGGACGCCGTCACCGGCGACGTGCCGACCTACGTGCTGAACCTCGACCTCCACTCCGCATGGCTGAACACGGCCGCGCTGCGTCGGGAGGGGATCGCCGCCGACGCGAGCGGGCTGGTGCGCGAGGACCCGGCGTTCGCGCTCGCGCGGATCCTCAATGACGTCCCCGTGGCCGACGGCGACGCGGCGCTGCGGCGCGCCGCCGATGCGGCGGCCGCGCGCGGAGTCGTCGGCATCGTCGACCTCGACATGGTGTGGAACGAGGAGCACTGGCAGCGGCGCCTCGACGCCGGCTTCGACACCCTGCGGGTCGACTTCGGGATCTACCCGGCGCACCTCGAGCGGGCGATCTCGCGGGGATGGCAGTCGGGCGACACCCTGCCCGGATCCGACCTCGTTCGCGTCGGGCCCCTGAAGGTCGTCACGGACGGCTCGCTCGGCACCCGCACCGCCGCCTGCGCTCACGGGTACGCGGGCGACCCGCACAATCACGGCGTGCTCACCGTCGGCCGCGACGAGCTCGTCGACCTGATGACGCGGGCCACCGCCGCGGGCATCGGCTGCGCCATCCACGCAATCGGCGACGTCGCCAACACCCAGGCCCTCGACGCCTTCACCACCACCGGCGCGGTCGGACGGATCGAGCACGCTCAGCTGGTGCGGCACGCCGACCTCGCGCGTTTCGCCCGGCTCGACGTCGGCGCGAGCGTTCAGCCCGCCCACGCCCTCGACGACCGCGCCCTCGCCGACGACCTGTGGGCGGGGCAAACCGCCCTGCCGTTCCCGCTGCGGTCGTTGCACGACGCCGGCGCGAACCTGCTGCTGGGCTCGGACGCGCCCGTGTCGCCGCTGGACCCGTGGGTGACGATGGCGGCCGCCGTCTTCCGCGCCCGCGGCGACGAGGCCCCCTGGCGCCCCGAGGAGCGCATCGACGCCGCGACGGCGCTGGCGGCATCGACCTCGGGCGGCTCGCTGGAGGGTGCGCGGATCGAGCCCGGGGCGGCGGCCGATCTGATCCTCGTCGCCCACGACCCGCTGGCGGCCGGCGAGGCGCAGCTGCGCACCATGCCGGTGCACGCCACGGTTCTCGGCGGGCGACTCACCCACCTCGGCTGAGCGCACCAATCCCCGGAACGACGAAGGCCCCGGATCGCGCAGAGCGCGACCGGGGCCTTCGTCAGTGATCGAGTCGGATCACTCGGCGATGTGCGCCACGAGGAACCAGCGGTCCTTCTCGAGGCTCGCCTTGATGCCGATGACGATGTCCTGGCTGGTGAGGTCGATCTCGTCGAGACCCTCGATCGCGGCGTCGAGGTCGGCGATGATCTTGTCGATGTCGGCGACGACCGCGCGGATCGTGTCGGTCGACTGCGAGAAGCCGGCCGAGACCGTGGTGCCCGCGGCCTTCTGCGCGACGGTCTCGACGCGCGCGTCGATCGGCAGGCCCAGGGCGACGATGCGCTCGGCGGCCTCGTCGGCACCGGCGCCCGCGTGGGCGACGAGGGTGTCGAGGAACTCGTGCACGCCGATGAAGTTCGCGCCGCGCACGTGCCAGTGCGCCTGCTTGCCGTTGATGGTCAGAGCCTGAAGGCCCAGGACGACGGGAGCGAGGAACTGCGAGACTCCCGCGGCGATGGTCGGGTCGGCGGCGGTGGTGGCGATGGTGTTGTTGCTCATGTCTATCCCTCCGAAGAAGTGTCGGCGAGGCGCCGTCTCTGACATCAACGCTACTCGCGCTCACGCATTCCGCAAGCAAGCGAAGGCTCGGCTAATTCGCCGCTCACCTGGGGAAACATAGGACAGCCTCACCTTCCAGACCGCCGAGGGGTTGACACGGCTTAGAGTCGGCGTCATGCCGATCTCGTCGCACGCCTCGATCCTGCCGCTGGGGGAGGACATCCCCGCCGTCCATCCCGACGCCTTCGTGGCCGACGGTGCGCGCCTGGTCGGGTCGGTGACCCTCGGTGAGCGCGCGAGCGTCTGGTACAACGCCGTCCTGCGCGCCGACATGGAGTCGATCTCGATCGGCGCCTTCAGCAACATCCAGGACAGCGTGTCGGTGCATGTGGACGCGGCGCACCCGGCCGAGATCGGCGAGCACGTGTCGGTCGGGCACAATGCGGTCGTCCACGGCTGCACCGTGGGCGACGGCGCGCTGATCGGGATGGGCGCCGTCGTCCTGTCCGGAGCGGTGATCGGGGCAGGATCCCTCGTCGCGGCGGGAGCCGTGGTCCTCGAGGGGACGATCGTCCCGCCGCGCTCGCTGGTCGCCGGCGTGCCGGCGAAGGTGCGACGGGAGCTCACCGACGACGAGGTCGCGGCTCTTCGCGACAACGCCGTGCGCTACCTCGCGAACGCCGAGCGTCACACCGCGGGGCTCGCCGGCGGCTGAGCCCCGTGGCCGTCAGCGCGCGATGAGATCGCGGGCGAGGTGCGCCGCCTCCGCGCGGTTCGCGGCCCCGAGCTTGCGCAGGATCGCGGATACGTGCACGCTCGCGGTCTTGCCGCTGATGAACAGGCGCTCACCGATCTGGCGGTTGCTCAGCCCGGCCGACACCAGCTCGAGCACCTGGCGTTCGCGATCGGTGAGGTCCTCCGGCGAGACGCGGTGCGGGGCCTCGCGCAGCAGACCGGACGAGCGGCCGAACGCCTCCGCCTGCTGCTGGACGCCGCGCACGCCGCGGTCGCCGGCCAGACGGATCGCCTCCTCGAGCCGCTCGCGTGCCGCGATCCGGTCGCCGGTCTCGAGCAGGAACTCGGCGGACGCCAGCGCCACCGCGGGCAGAAGGTGCACCGGCGCCCGCTCGCTCGCGGCCGCTTCCAGGGCGGCCGTCCAGGCCGCCGGCGACGGATCGAGCTGCGCCTCCACCACGGGGCTCCACACCGCGTGGGTCGGCCACCACGCGAACCGATCGAGGACGTCGCGCAGCCTGGCCGTCGCGGCGGGGAGATCGATCCCCGGCAGCGGCTCGCGGTGCCGCAGGCGCGTGATCAGGCGGCCCGCCGACCAGGCGAACGGCGGGACCTGCCCCGGATGGAGGCGTTCCGGATCGGCCGCGAGCAGCGCCTGTGCCGCGCTCCACGCCCCGGGGAGATCGTCCAGGGCGAGCGCGACCTCGGTGGCGGCGTGGCCCACGCCCAGGCGCGACTGCACCTCGAACTGCGCCGTCGAGGCGAACTGCGCACGCGACTCGGCGAGCGCGTCGCGGGCGGCGGCCGGTTCGCCGCGCCACACGAGCATCCAGGCCCGCGCGCGGATGACGTACGAGCGGAATGCTCCCGGCGGTGAGAACGTCAGCGCTCGCTCGATCAGCTCGGTCGCCTCGTCCCAGCGCCCCAGCGCCGTGAGCGGGTCTACCGCGTTCGAGGTGAGGATCACCCCGGAGGTGCGATCGGCGCCGTAGCGGCGTGCGGCCTCCATGCCCTCGCGCGCGATGCGCAGGCCCCGCTCGTACTCGCCCGTGTGGTGGGCGAGGTCGGAGGCATTCACCCAGTACCGCAGAAGGGCGGGGCCGTCGTCGCCGGCGATCCCTCGCGCACGCTCGAGCTCCGAGATCGCCAGGTCGGCGCGGCCCATATGACCGTGGCAGAGGGCGGCCACGTTCACCCCCACCGATTCGAGGCGCGAGGCGTTTTGCGCGTGCGCGAGGCCGGCGCCCTCGGTGGAGAGGGCGAGCGCCTCCTCGTCCTCGCCGGCCAGCATCAGGCGGCCGGCGAGCGAGATCATCACGTCCGCGCGCATCAGCTCGCGCGACGGGGACTGCTCCAGCGCATCGAGGGTGGCCAGCGCCTCGCGGTACGACTCGACCGCGCCGGGGCGGGCGAGCATCGCGAGCCCACGGCCCTGGTTGTTGAGCAGGAGGGCGTACTCGCGGGTTCCTCGGGGGCAGTCGGCCAGGGCCTCCTTCAGCACCGCGAGGCTGCGGTCGACGTCGCCCGCGTTGCGCAGGTACGTCGCCGCGCGGCCCATCAGCTCGCGGCGCGTCATCCCCGCCACACGCTCGGGTTCGTCGACCACGTCCCACAGCGACAGCGCGCGCTGGGCGTGCTGGGCGGCGGAGGCGTAGCCGAGAGCGGCCCGCGCCTCGCGCATCGCCCGCAGCCAGGCGGGGAAGGCGCGCGCGGCGTCCTTCGCTCCGGCCCAGTGCCGGGCGATGGCGGCCGCATCGGCGCCGCTGTCGCCGGCGCGACGCTCGAGCTCGGTGGCGAAGCGCTCGTGGAGCCGCTCGCGCACGCCGGGCAGGACGTCGTCGTGGATCGCCTCGCGCATCAGCGCGTGGCGGAAGCAGTAGCCGGTGGCCGTGGTGACCAGCACGCCCGCGCCGATGGCCTCCCACACCGGGGCCTCGATGTCGGACGGATCGGATCCGAGCACCGCGGCCAAGAGGTCGTGATCCGACTCGAGGCCGCCGATCGCCATGTGCCGGACGACGTGCTGCGCCCGGTCGGAGAGACGTTCGTAGCGGACGAGCAGCAGATCGCGCAGGCCGTCGGGCAGCGACGGGGGTGCGTCGTCGCACACCTCGAGGTCGACCAGCTCCTCGATGTAGAACGGCACGCCGTCGCTGCGCTCGAGCAGGGCGTCGACCGCAGCGTCGCTCGGGGCGCCGCCCTGCAGCACGTGCATGAACCGCCGGGTGCTCTCGCGGTCCAGGCGCGGCAGGTCGATCCGGAGCGCGCGGCGGTCGCGGCTCAGCTCGGCCAGGAACGGCCGGGCGGGATGCCCGCGCCCGATGTCCTCTGATCGATAGGTGATCGCCAGCATCACCGGGGCGTCCACCAGCGCACGGCTGAGGAATCGCAGCACGGCGAGGCTGGCGGGGTCGACCCAGTGCAGGTCCTCGATGACGAGGAGGAGCGGACGTTCGGCTGCCGCCGCCTCGAGCAGCAGCGCGATCGACTCGTGCAGACCGCCGGCGGTGGCCGCGCCGCCCCGGTCGTCGCGCAGCTGCGGGAACAGCGCTGCCAGCGCGCGCTGGCCGGTGATGCGCTCGATCTCGTCGGCGCCGAGCTCGGTGATGAGGGGGCGCAGCGCGGCGGTGAGCGAGGTGTACGCGTCGCCGGACCCGCCGAGATCAACGCATCGGCCGACGAGCACGCGTGCCCCCGAGGCGCGACCCTCGATGAACTCGGTCAGCAGGCGCGTTTTGCCGATGCCCGCCTCGCCGCCGATCGCGACGATCCGCGGGCGGCCGGTGGAGACGTCCTCCAGCACGCCGGACAGCGCCGCCAGCTCTGCCTCGCGCCCGATCAGTTCGCCCGTCTGGATCGCCACCCGCCCATCGTCCCACCGGCCGCCGACATCGGCACGACGGGGCGTCACGGGTGGTGGGGGAGCAGCGCGCGCAGGCCGCGAGCGCGCCCTGCCCGGCGCGCGTGCCGCGCCTCGGCGTGGCCGTCACGCGCCCGCTCCTCGAGCGCCTGGAGGTGACGGATCCGCTCCTCCGCCCGGCGCACGTCCTCCTCGTACCGGATGATCCCGATCATCGGATCGATGTACATGTCCCGCTCCTGTCGTCTGCATGTCTGCTGATGACTTCACGGTCGTCTCTGAGGTGGGGGCGCGGCATCGGGCGAACGCCCTATCTTCCGCACGCGGGGGCCTCAGACACCTGACGCGACAGGCCCGGGGATCGCCGGTTCGGGAGTGGCATGCGGAGTCGGCTAGACTCGAACGCGTTGCCGGTTCGCCGGTAGCGGGGATGTAGCTCAATGGTAGAGCCTCAGTCTTCCAAACTGATTACGCGGGTTCGATTCCCGTCATCCCCTCCATCTCCTCCCGGCCGCGAGCGCCCGAGCCTCTACGCTCGTCGCATGCCCAGCGCCCCTCCCGGTCTCGATGCCGCCCAGGCCGCGCTGCTCGGCCGCTGGCTGCCCGCGTACGAGGTGGTCGACGACATGTCCTGGGGCGTCCTCGAGACCACGGTGCTCCGGGTCGAGACGCCGGGCGGCCCTCGCGTGGTCAAGGCGGGCGGCCCCGCCGATCATCACCTCGCCCGCGAGATCCGCGCTCACCGCGAATGGACGGGACCGTGGGTGGCGGGCGGACGCGCGGCTCGCCTGATCGAGGCGGACGCCGAGGCCAAGCTGCTGCTCACCGAGTATCTGCCGGGGTGGCTGGTCCAGGACGACCCTGCCGCCGCCGATCCGGCGACGTACGAGCAGGCCGGGGCGCTGCTCGCCGCCTTCCACGCACAGACCTCGGTCGTGGACGACACGTTCGAACGACGCGCGAACGCGAAGTCGCTGTCGTGGCTCGAGGGACCCCACCGCATCGTGCCCGACGACGTCGCACGGCTGCGGGCGCTGATCGCCGGCTGGCCCGAGCCGCCCGCCGTGTGTGTGCCCACGCATGGCGACTGGCAGCCGCGCAACTGGCTGATCGACGACGGGACGCTGAGGGTGATCGACTTCGGGCGCGCCGACCTGCGTCCGCCGCTCGAGGACTTCGAGCGCCTCGACTCCGGCGAGTTCATCGGCCGTCCCGACCTCGCGGCGGCGTTCACCTCGGGCTACGGGTCGGACCCGCGCCGATCGCCGGCGTGGCAGCGTCAGCGCACCCGGGCGGGCATCTCGGCGGCGTGCTGGTCGTTCCGTTTCGGCGTGCGCGAACTCGAGCAGCGTGGCCTCCGCATGATCGCCGAGGTGCTCGCGGGGGCGTAGGAGGCCGATTGGACATCGTCGGCTAGACTTCACGGGGCCGTTTCGCGTATCCATGCGCGGAGTTTCCCGGGGCGTAGCTCAGCTTGGTAGAGCGCCCGCTTTGGGAGCGGGAGGCCGCAGGTTCAAATCCTGTCGCCCCGACTGTCGGCCCACACAGACCTGAGTCCCGTCGCGCGTCCTGCGTGCGGGAGGAAGCACAAGGAGAACGAACCCCTATGGTCACCAGCACCGTCGAGAAGCTCAGCGCCACCCGCGTCAAGCTGCACATCACGGTCAGCCCCGAGGAGCTCAAGCCGAGCATCCAGCACGCCTACGAGCACATCGGTCAGGATGTCCAGGTGCCCGGCTTCCGCAAGGGCAAGGTTCCCGCTCCGATCATCGATCAGCGCGTCGGTCGCGGCGCCGTGATCGAGCACGCCGTGAACGAGGGTCTTGACACCTTCTTCCGCGCCGCCGTCGCCGAGCACGACGTCAAGCTGCTCGGCCGCCCGTCGGCCGACATCGTCGAGTGGCCGAACGAGAAGGACTTCTCGGGCGACCTCGTCGTCGACGTCGAGGTCGACGTCCGTCCCGAGTTCGACCTGCCCGACTACGAGAAGCTCACGATCACGGTCGACGCGACCGAGGTCGACGAGGCCGGCCTCGACGCCGAGCTCGACAAGCTGCGCGCCCGTTTCGGCACGCTGGTCCCCGTCGAGCGTCCCGCCGCCACGGGTGACTTCGTCGAGCTCGACCTCGTCGCCACGATCGAGGGCAACGAGATCGACCGCGCCGAGGGCGTGTCGTACGAGGTCGGCTCGGGCGAGCTGCTCCCCGGCATCGACGAGGCCATCGAGTCGCTCACGGCCGGCGAGGACACCACGTTCCGCTCGACGCTGGTCGGCGGCGAGCACGCCGGCGAGGAGGCCGAGGTCGCCGTGACGGTCAAGGCCGTCAAGGAGCGCGAGCTGCCCGAGGCCGACGACGACTTCGCCCAGATGGCGTCGGAGTTCGACACCATCGCCGAGCTGCGCGACAGCCTCAAGGAGCAGGTCGAGTCGCGCGGTGCCTTCACGCAGGGCTCCGCCGCGCGCGACAAGCTCATCGAGGCGCTGCTCGAGGCCGCCGACATCGAGGTGCCCGCTCAGATCATCGAGGACGAGGTGCACAACCACCTCGAGGGCGAGAACCGCCTCGAGGACGACACGCACCGCGCCGAGGTCGCCGAGGCCAGCGAGAAGCAGTTCCGCACGCAGATGCTGCTGGACGCCCTCGCTGAGAAGCTCGAGGTCCAGGTCTCGCAGGAGGAGTTCACGCAGTACCTGATCCAGATGTCCGGTCAGTACGGCATGGCTCCCCAGCAGTTCATCGAGGCGCTGCAGCAGGGCAACCAGCTGCAGGCCGTGATCGGCGACGTCGCCCGCAACAAGGCGCTCGCGATCATCCTCGGCAAGGTCGAGGTCGTCGACACCAACGGCAAGAAGGTCGACCTGTCGGGCTTCGCCGCCGTCGAGGAGGACGAGGACGACGCCGCCGAGGACGCCCCCGCCGAGGAGGCGCCCGCCGAGGAGGCCCCGGTCGAGGAGAAGCCGAAGCGCAAGGCTCCCGCCAAGAAGAAGGCCGCCCCCGCGGCCGAGGAGGCCCCCGCCGAGGAGGCCCCGGTCGAGGAGAAGCCGAAGCGCAAGGCTCCCGCCAAGAAGAAGGCCGCCGAGCCCGCCGCGGAGTAATCCGCTCACGAGAAAGGGCCGGACACCACCTGGTGTCCGGCCCTTTCCGCGTATCAGGGGCGGATGATCGCCCCGGACCGCGGCGGGAGCATCCCCTCGGCCGGGGGCTGGGTCGCGAACAGGATCTCGCGCGGCTCCCCGATGGGCATCGCGGCGTCGGCGAGGTTCACGGCGATCTCCAGCGAGCCCCGTCGGATCCGGATCCACCGGGGATCCTCCGAGAAGGTGGCCGACAGCTGCGAGAAGCGCGGGTCCGTGAGCTCGGGCTCACGGCGCCGCAGGGCGATCAGCTCCTTGTGCATCGCCAGCAGCCGCGCGTGCCGCGGCGCGCTCGTCTCCGCCCAGTCGAGCTTCGATCGCCGGAACGTCTCCGGATCCTGCGGGTCCGGCACCACGGCCGGATCCCAGCCCATGCGCTCGAACTCGGCGATCCGCCCCCTCGCCGTCGCCTCGCCGAGCTCGGGCTCGGGATGCGCGGTGAAGAACTGCCAGGGCGTGGACGCGCCCCATTCCTCGCCCATGAACAGCATCGGCGTGAACGGGCTCGCCAGGGCCAGGAGGGCGGCGACGCCCAGCAGGTCCTCGTCGAGGGTCTCCGAGAGACGATCGCCGGTGGCGCGATTGCCGATCTGATCGTGATCCTGCGCATACGCGACGAGCCGCCACGTCGGCGTCTCGACGGGCACCGGGGCCCCGTGCGGGCGATCCCGGAACGATGACCACGTGCCGTCGTGGAAGAACCCGCGGGTCGCGGTCTTCGCCAGCGCCTCGAGAGGCGCGAAGTCGGCGTAGTAGCCCGTGGTCTCGCCCGTGAGGGCGACATGGACCGCGTGGTGATAGTCGTCGCTCCACTGGGCGTGCAGGCCGTATCCGCCGGCCTCGCGCGGCGTGATGAGCTTCGGATCGTTCAGATCCGACTCGGCGATGAGCGTCAGCGGGCGCCGCAGGTGTGCGCTCAGGGCATCGACTCGCTCGGCCATCTCCTGCAGGAGGTGCGTCGGCGAGTCGTCGACCAGCGCATGGACCGCGTCGAGCCGCAGCCCGTCGACGTGGAAGTCCCGCAGCCACATCAGCGCGTTCTCGATGATGTACTCGCGCACATCGCGGCGCGACAGGTCCAGCGACGATCCCCAGGTGTTGGCGCTGGCGTCGTGGAGGTACGGCGCGAAGAGGGGGAGGTAGTTGCCGCTCGGGCCGAGATGGTTGTACACGACGTCCTGGATCACGCCCAGCCCGGCGGCATGGCACGCGTCGACGAAGCGCTGGTAGGCCTCCGACCCGCCGTACGTCTCGTCCACCGCGTACCAGAGCACCCCGTCATAGCCCCAGTTCCAGGCGCCGTTGAAGGAGTTCACCGGCAGCACCTCGACGAGGTCGATACCGAGATCGACGAGGTGCGGCAGGCGGGCGATCGCCGCGTCGAGAGTGCCCTCGGGCGTGAACGTGCCCACGTGCATCTCGTAGATCACCGATCCGGCGAGCTGGCGTCCGGTCCAGTCGGCGTCCGTCCACGCGAACGCGAGGTCGTGCACCTGGCTGAGCTCGTGCACCCCGTCGGGCTGTCGCAGCGAGCGCGGGTCCGGAAGCGGATCGGCGCGGTCGTCCAGCAGATATCCGTATCGCTGGCCGACTGCCGGCTCGACATCGGCGCGCCACCATTCGCCGTCGCGCGACATGTCGTGCGTCTGTCCGTCGACCACCAGTCGCACCGACGACGGACGCGGCGCCCAAACGTCGAAGCCCATCAGTCCTCCTCCCTCAGCAGCAGCGCGACGGGGTAGCGGGCGAGGATCCGCTCGACCTCCACCGCACCGCCGTCGAACGCCGCTCCCGTGAGGGCGTCCACGTAGGCGCCGTGCGGCACCATCACCAGCGTGTCGCGCCACCCTCCGGCGCGCTCCAGCCCGATCGGCAGGCGCGTGGCGAGGGTGATCGCGCCGCCCCTGTCGCTCGCGATGGCATGCTCGGCCGCCGGGCCCACGACCTCCAGGCCCGCGTAGCGCGTGAACAGCTCGGGCCGATCGCGCCGCGCGCGCAGGGCGCGGGTGGTCACGAGCAGCTTGGCCGCCGCCGTCTCGTCGAGCTCCGGCAGCTCGCCGTCGTCGACACGGGCGAGCACCGCGCGGCGCTCGGCGAAGTCGACGGGGAGGCGGTTGTCGGGGTCGACGAGCGAACGGTTCCACAGCTCCGAGCCCTGGTAGACATCGGGAACCCCCGGCGCGGTGAGCTGCAGCAGCTTGGCCGAGACCGAGTTCGACCACCCCGCCGCGGCGACGTAGCCGACGCAGTCCTCGATGGCCCTGCGGACGTCGTCGTCGTCGAACGCGGCGTCGACGGCGGCGTGCAGGCGCGCCTCCCATTCGGCGTCGGGCGCCGTCCAGGTGGTGCGCGTGCCGGCCTCGCGCGACGCCTTCTCGGCGTAGCCGTGGGCGCGCTCGCGCGTCAGCGGCCAGGCGCCGATCAGCGAGGCCCACAGCAGGGCCTCGAACGGTCCGTCCTCGAGAGGGGCCTTCGAGCGCAGCGTGCGCAGCGTGCTGCGCCAGAACGACGGCACCTCGGCGAGAGCGTCGATCCGGGCGCGGGTGTCCTCGCCGCGCTTCGTGTCGTGCGTCGAGAGGGTCGTCATCGACAGCGGCCAGGAGGCCTGCCGCAGCTGCTGCCGCTGGTGGAACTCGGCCACGTCGATGGCGAACTCCGACGGGTCGCCGCCGACCTCGTTCAGCGACGCGAGACGGCCGTAGCGGTAGAACGCGGTGTCCTCCACCCCCTTCGCCATGATCGCGCCCGAGGTCTGCTGGAAGCGGATCGCCAGCTCCTCATCCGGGTCCGAGAGCAGGGGGAGCAGGGCGTCGACCGTCGCCGCCAGCTCGCGGCGTCGCTCCTTGGCGAGGGCTGCGGCCTCGTGCAGGTGCCCGATCGCCGCGGGAAGATACGAGCGGTAGACGGGGAAGCACGCGAGCAGCTCGGCGAGCGCGTCGTCGGCGCCCTCGATGTCCGGCACAAGACGCGCGAGGCGCAGCACCTCGGCGCGCAGGATCCCGTCCGCCACGGCGCGCTTGCGGTCGTGGACCGTGCGGTCCCAGTCGACGCGGCCCGACTGCGGCGAGTCGGCGCGCACCTCGGCCTCGAGCTCGTCCAGGGGAGTCTGCCCGGCGGCGTCGATCAGCACGCGATCGATGTCCCCGAGTGCGTCGTAGCCCGTGGTGCCCGCCGCCGCCCAGTCGGCCGGGAGGGGCTCCCCGGGCTCGAGGATCTTCTCCACGAGCACGTACGCCCCCTCCGTCGCCTCGGCGAGCCGCGACAGGTACCCCGCAGGATCCGTCAGCCCGTCGGGGTGGTCGATGCGGAGGCCGTCCACCAGGCCCTCCCGCAGCCACCGCAGGATCTCGACGTGCGTGGCGTCGAAGATCTCCGGATCCTCGACGCGCACCGCCGCGAGGCTGGAGACGGCGAAGAACCGGCGGTAGTTCAGGTCGGTGTCGCCGCGCTTCCAGTGCACGAGCTCGTAATGCTGCCGGTCGTGGACGATCCCGGGGGTGGCCCCGTCGTCGGCCGTGCCCGGCGCGAGCGGGAAGGCGTGCTCGTAGTACCGCAGCTCGCCGTCCTCGATCGTCAGACCGTGATCCGGCGTCGCGGCGTCCTCGTCGCCCAGGACGGGGAGGCGGATGCGACCGCCGCCCGCGTCCCAGTCGATGTCGAAAGCGGCGGCGTGGGCCGACGCCCTTCCATGCGTGAGCACGTCCCACCACCACGGGTTCAGCCGCGGGGTCGCGATTCCCATGTGGTTGGGCACGATGTCGGCGAGCACACCGAGCCCCGCCGCGCGGGCGGCGGCGGAGAAGCGCGAGAGCCCCTCCCCGCCGCCGCGATCCGGGTCGACCCGCGTGTGGTCGATCACGTCGTATCCGTGGTTCGATCCGGGCTCGCTGGCGAGCATCGGCGAGAGGTAGACCGTGTCGGCGCCCAGGGCGGCGATGTAGTCGACGAGCTCGGCGGCCTGATCGAGCGAGAACTCACGGCGCAGCTGCACTCGGTACGTGCTGCGAGGGATCCTGCCCGTCACGCCTCGTCCTTCCCCAGCGCGGCGGCCACGGACGCGGCGGGGGAGTAGTCCGGCGTCGCCGGGGCCTCCTGCCACTCGCGCAGCACCACGACCGAACGCGACTCGACCGACAGCGTCGAGCCGGGCTCGTGCGGCGACGGATCCGGTCCGTCCGCCGTGTCGAGGACGATCTCCCACGCCGCGCAGTACTCGTCGGATGGCAACGTGAACTCGACCGGCTCGACGTGGGCGTTGAAGAACAGCAGGAAGTGCCGGTCGACGATCTTCTCGCCGCGGGGTCCCCGCTCGCGGATGCCCTGGCCGTTGAGGAAGACCGCGAGCGAACGCGCGTACGCCGTCTGCCAGTCGTCCTCGTCCATGGGCGAGCCGTCGGGCGTGAACCAGACGATGTCGGGCAGCGGATCGCCCTCGGCGCGCTTGACCGGACGTCCATCGAAGAACCCCCACCGCCGGAAGGCGGGGTGGTCGTGGCGCAGGCGCGCGACCAGCGCCGTGAACTCGATGAGCGGCTCGTCGGCCTCGTCCCAGTGGATCCAGGTCAGCTCCGAGTCCTGCGCATAGCCATTGTTGTTTCCCTGCTGCGTGCGGCCCAGCTCGTCGCCGTGCAGCAGCATCGGGACGCCCTGCGACAGCAGCAGCGTGGCCAGCAGGTTGCGCTGCTGGCGGGCGCGCAGCTCGAGGATGGCCGGGTCGTCGGTCGGTCCCTCGACACCGAGGTTGTACGAGCGGTTGTGCGACTCGCCGTCGCGCCCGTCCTCGCCGTTGGCGTCGTTGTGCTTCTCGTTGTACGAGACCAGGTCGCGCATCGTGAAGCCGTCGTGCGCCGTGACGAAGTTGATCGACGCGATCGGACGACGCGCCGAGTTCTCGTAGAGATCCGCCGAGCCGGTGAAGCGCGACGCGAACTCGCCGAGCGTGGCCGGCTCACCCCGCCAGAAGTCGCGGGTCGTGTCGCGGAACTTGCCGTTCCACTCCGTCCACTGCGGCGGGAAGTTGCCGACCTGGTAGCCGCCGGGGCCGACGTCCCACGGCTCGGCGATCAGCTTCACCTGCGACACCACCGGATCCTGCTGCACGAGGTCGAAGAAGCTCGACAGGCGGTCCACCTCATAGAACTCGCGGGCGAGCGTCGCCGCCAGATCGAAGCGGAACCCGTCCACGCGCATCTCGGTCACCCAGTAGCGCAGCGAGTCGAGGATCAGCTGCAGCGAGTGCGGGTTGCGCACGTTGAGCGTGTTCCCCGTGCCCGTGTAGTCCGTGTAGTACTGCGGGTCGTCCTCGACGAGACGGTAGTACGCCTCGTTGTCGATGCCCTTGAACGACAGGGTCGGGCCGAGGTGGTTCCCCTCCGCCGTGTGGTTGTAGACCACGTCGAGGATGACCTCGATGCCCGCCGCGTGAAGGGCGCGCACCATGGCCTTGAACTCCTGGACCTGCTCGCCGCGGTCGCCGCTGGACGAGTACTCGCTGTGCGGGGCGAAGAAGCCGATGGTGTTGTAGCCCCAGTAGTTGCGGAGCCCCTTCTCGAGCAGCGTCGAGTCGTGGACGAACTGGTGCACGGGCATCAGCTCGATGGCGGTCACGCCGAGCCGCTGCAGGTGGGCGACCACCGAGGGGTGCGCCACGCCCGCGTAGGTTCCGCGCTGCTCCTCCGGCACGTCGGGGTGGAGTTCGGTGAGCCCCTTCACGTGCGCCTCATAGAGGAGTGTGCCGCTGTACGACGTCCGGGGGCGGCGGTCGCCGCGCCAGTCGAAGTAGGGGTTGATGACGACTCCGCGCAGGGTGTGCGCCGCCGAGTCCTCCTCGTTGCGCACCGACGGGTCGTCGAACTGGTGGTCGAACAGGGACGGATCCCAGTCGATCGCGCCCGACAGGGCCTTCGCGTACGGGTCCACTAGCAGCTTGCTCGGGTCGCAGCGCTGCCCGGACGCGGGGTCGAAGGGCCCGTGCACCCGGTAGCCGTACTGCTGGCCCGGGCCGACGCCGGGAAGGTACGCGTGCCACACATTCGCGTCCACCTCGATGACCGGCACGCGGGTCTCGGTGCCGTCCTCATCGAACAGACACAGCTCGACCCCGGTGGCGACCTCGCTGAACAGCGCGAAGTTCGTGCCGTCGCCGTCATATGTCGCCCCGAGGGGATAGGGCCGTCCTGGCCAAGTATTCATACGATCCTGCCGTTCTCTCTCGGTGGGGCGGGGACAGCTCTCCTCAGCGACGCTAATCGGCCGGGACCAATGCGGGAAACCCCTTGACGGCGCGACGTATGCCCAGGGCGAACACGCGCCGGAGGCCTGCGAAGCCGCGGGTAGGGTCATATCCGACGCACCACTGAATGGAGTGAGAATGCCTGAACCGCTGATGGCACAGAGTGCTTTCGACCGGCTGCTGAAGGACCGCATCATCTGGCTTGGCTCGGAGGTGCGCGACGAGAACGCCAATGAGATCTGCGCCAAGATCCTCCTTCTCGCCGCCGAGGATTCCGAGAAGGACATCTACCTCTACATCAACTCGCCCGGCGGCTCGATCACGGCCGGCATGGCGATCTACGACACCATGCAGTTCGTGCCCAACGACATCGTCACGGTCGGCATCGGCATGGCGGCCTCCATGGGCCAGCTGCTGCTCACCAGCGGCACCAAGGGCAAGCGCTACATCACGCCTAACGCGCGTGTGCTGCTGCACCAGCCCCACGGCGGCTTCGGCGGCACGGCCAGCGACATCCAGACGCAGGCGCAGCTCATCCTCGACATGAAGCGCCGCCTCGCCGAGATCACGGCGGGCCAGACGGGCAAGAGCGTCGAGCAGATCAACGAGGACGGCGACCGCGACCGCTGGTTCTCCGCCGAGGAGGCCCTCGCGTACGGCTTCGTCGACCACATCCGCGAGCACGCGGCCGACGTCGCCGGCGGCGGCGGCACCGACCGCTCCGCGAACTGAGCCAAGAAGGACGTGAGTCACATGCACACCCCCTACACGCAGACGCCGCAGGGCTTCCAGGTCCCGTCGAGCCGCTACATCCTGCCGCAGTTCGAGGAGCGCACGGCCTACGGCTACAAGCGCCAGGACCCGTACAACAAGCTGTTCGAGGACCGCGTCATCTTCCTGGGCGTCCAGGTCGACGACGCCTCGGCGGACGACGTGATGGCGCAGCTCCTGGTGCTCGAGAGCCAGGACCCGGATCGCGACATCATCATGTACATCAACTCGCCCGGTGGCTCGTTCACGGCCATGACGGCGATCTACGACACCATGCAGTACATCTCGCCCCAGATCCAGACGGTCGTTCTCGGCCAGGCGGCATCCGCGGCGGCCGTGCTGCTCGCGGCGGGTGCGCCGGGCAAGCGCCTCGCGCTGCCGAACGCGCGCGTCCTCATCCACCAGCCCGCGGTCGGCGAGTCCGGCCACGGACAGGCGTCGGACATCGAGATCCAGGCCGCCGAGATCCTGCGCATGCGCGTCTGGCTCGAGGAGACGCTGTCGAAGCACTCGAACCGGACGGTCGCCGAGGTCCACAAGGACATCGACCGCGACAAGATCCTGAGCGGTGTCGAGGCCGTCGAGTACGGCCTGGTCGACCAGGTCCTCACGACGCGAAAGCGCCAGCCCGCCATCAAGGCGTGATCTGACGATCGGATGCCCCGGGGTTCGCCCCGGGGCATCCGCCGTATGGTCTCAGGGATGAAACCGGAGCGCGCCGCGCCGCTGGTGTCGGTGGCAGAGGTTAGGCTCGGGGAGACTCGAACGGAAAGGTCCGAGGAGGACTCGCATGGCACGCATCGGTGAGAGCGCCGACCTGTTCAAGTGCTCGTTCTGCGGCAAGAGCCAGAAGCAGGTGCAGCAGTTGATCGCCGGTCCCGGCGTGTACATCTGCGACGAGTGCGTCGAGCTCTGCAACGAGATCATCGAAGAGCGCATGGCCGAATCGGCCGGCTCCGGCGAGGTCGCCGAGTTCGACCTCCCCAAGCCCCGCGAGATCTTCGCATTCCTCGAGGAGTACGTCATCGGCCAGGACCCGGCCAAGCGCTCGCTCGCCGTCGCGGTCTACAACCACTACAAGCGCGTCCGGGCGCGCGGTGAGCTGAAGTCGGCCGATCAGAAGGCCGAGGACGTCGAGGTCGCCAAGAGCAACATCCTTATGCTCGGCCCGACCGGCTGCGGCAAGACCTATCTCGCCCAGACGCTGGCCAAGCGCCTCAACGTGCCGTTCGCCGTCGCCGACGCCACCGCCCTCACCGAGGCGGGCTACGTGGGCGAGGACGTCGAGAACATCCTCCTCAAGCTCCTCCAGGCCGCCGACTTCGACGTCAAGCGCGCCGAGACCGGGATCATCTACATCGACGAGATCGACAAGATCGCCCGCAAGGCCGAGAACCCGTCGATCACCCGCGACGTCTCCGGCGAGGGTGTGCAGCAGGCGCTGCTGAAGATCCTCGAGGGCACCGTCGCCTCGGTGCCGCCGCAGGGCGGCCGCAAGCATCCGCACCAGGAGTTCATCCAGATCGACACGACGAACGTCCTGTTCATCGTGGCCGGTGCCTTCGCGGGCCTCGACGACATCATCTCGGCCCGCGTCGGCAAGCACGGTGTGGGCTTCGGCGCCCCGCTGCACGACAAGAACGACGACGCGTCGCTGTTCGGCGAGGTCCTGCCGGAAGACCTCCACAAGTTCGGGCTGATCCCCGAGTTCATCGGCCGCCTTCCCGTCGTCGCCTCGGTGCAGCCGCTCGACCAGCACGCCTTGATGGAGATCCTGACGGTGCCGCGCAATGCGCTGGTCAAGCAGTATCAGCGCATGTTCGAGCTCGACGGCGTCAGCCTCGAGTTCGAGGAGGACGCGCTGCGCGCCATCGCCGACCTGGCCGTGCTGCGCAAGACGGGTGCCCGCGGCCTGCGCGCGATCCTCGAGGACGTGCTCGGCCCGATCATGTTCGACATCCCCTCGAACGACGACGTGGCGAAGGTGATCGTCACGCGCGCCGCCGTGGAGGAGGGCGCCGACGCGACCCTCGTCCTGGCGCAGCCGAAGAAGAAGTCCGCCTGACCCGACGGGTGAGCTCCGCGCCAGGCGGACGTCGGGGCATGGCCGGCGGCGTATAGCGCGGGAGCGCTCGGCATGGTGAGACGCACGCGCGGCTGCGGACACCTCAAGGTATGACGGTGGTCGCTGCGGCACAGATCGGCACTCTTCTCCTCGCGGCCTTCTGGCGGGGGTTCTCACGGGATGCACGGTGCAGGCCACCGACGCGCCCGCCGCGTCCGCCCGGCCCGCGCGCACCGACCCGGCGCTGAAGCCGGTGATGGCCGAGACGAGTGCGCGGCCCGCCGCATCGCCCTCGTACCTTTGCGGAGAGCAGCACGTCGATCCACACGTCTACGCGCGGGGAGGCGGCCTCGACGACCTGACGGCCGAGCGGCGCCGGGCCGTGGAGACGGCGATCACCGCGGACGGCACGGGCGCTTCGCCCAATGCCGACGCGGCGTGGATCGTCGTCGAGCAGTCCGACAGCGTCGTCGCGCTTCTCCGCCCGCTCGGCGGGCTGATCCACGACGGCGGCGGCCTCCTCGACCACGAGCTCTCCGTTGCGCGGCGCGTGCCCGCGGACGGACTCTGGGTGGCGGAACGCTCCACGTGCGGGCTGAGGCGGGACGCCGACCCCCTGGCCCATGCCGACGTGCGGGTCTCGCCGGACGCGCTCACCCCCGCGGCCCGGGCAGCGAGCGAGCTCGAGCTGCTGGTCACGGAGCGGTCGTGCAACAGCGGAGAGGACGCCGAGGGCAGGGTCGAGGTCGTGACCCTGGAGGAGCGCGCGGACGAGATCGTGGTGTGGATCGCGGTCCGCCCCCGCGACGGGGTGCTCCTGTGCCCAGGGAACCCGCTGACGCGGTTCGTCGTCGCGCTCGACGCGCCGGTCGGCGATCGCGACATCGTCGACGGCTCGATGGTCCTCCGGCACGAGGTCGCCGCGTATGCGGAGTGATGAGCCGACGCGGGATGTCCGAGGCGCGGCGTAGCGTCCGTCGCATGGCAGACATCCGGCCCTTCCGGCTTCGCGTCCCTCAGCACGAGCTCGACGACCTGCGCGAGCGGCTGTCTCGCGCGCGTCTGCTGCCCGACTCGCCGCGCCGGATGCGGTCCGGGATGACGGCGGCGTGGCTGCGCACGCTGGTGGACGCCTGGATCGACTGGGATTGGCGCGAACGCGAGGAGTGGCTCGCGTCGTTCCCGCAGTTCCTCGCCGACGTCGAGGGCACCCCGGTGCACTTCGCGCACCTCCGCTGCGAGCGGGCGAACGCGCCCGCTCTGCTGATCATGCACGGCTGGCCACACACCTTCGCGCTGCAGCTGGAGGTCGCGTCTCTCCTCACCGACTTCCATGTGGTGGTCGCCAGCCTTCCGGGATTCGCGTTCTCGGCGCCGTACGCCGACGGCCCCGCGTCCGAGGACCGATTCGCCGCCACCATGCACGCGCTCATGACCGACACGCTGGGCTACGAGTCGTACATCACGTACGGCGAGGACGTGTCGGCGAACGTCAGCGACCTGATCGCCGCGACGCACCCCGACCGGGTCGCGGGGATCGTCGTCACGCACGCGCATTTCGGCACACCGGCGGAGCGCGAGGCATCGGAGGATGCCGAGGTGCGCGCGTTCTTCGCCCGTCTGGCAGCCGACCACGGGCCGAACGGATCCTACGGTCACGTGCAGTGGGCGCGACCCGACACCTTGGCCGCGGCGCTCAACGACTCACCGGCCGGGCTGCTGGCATGGATCGCCGAGAAGCTCGCCGAGTGGGCCGACATCCCCTCGGGCGATCCGGCCGCGCTCGAGACCGTCATCTCGCGCGACCGGATCCTGACGGAGGCGATGATCTACTGGGTGACGCAGAGCATCGCGACGTCGTTCCGCCCGTATCACGAGGGTGCAGACACCCCCGGGCCCATCCCACCGGTCGGCGTTCCCGCGGCCGTCTACGTGCAGCGCCACGAGCACGACTACCCGGAGGGTCTGGCGCGCCGGTTCTACACCGACCTCCGGGTGTTCGAGCGCCTCGAGCACGGTGGTCACTTCACCGTGGCGGAGGAGCCGGCGGCGATGGCCGAGCGCTTCCGCGCGTTCGCGGCCTCGCTCGGGTGACCGTCAGGGCTTGCCGACCGCGAGCTGCGCACGCACCCCGGGGTCGTCGTCCAGGAACTGCGTCTCGGCCGTCGCCCCCACCGCATCGAAGTACCGGCTGAGGAAGCAGCGGAAGGATGCGGCGTACGCGATGTCGGCGATGTTCAGGTCGCTGAACCCCACCGAACGCAGGCGCTCGATGTCCGCCTCCCCGATCTGGGAGGCGTCGATCGCGATCTGCTCCGCGTAGTCGAGCATCGCGACATCGCGCTCGGAGAGCCCCGCTCGACGATGGTCGCTTTGGATCGCGAGCGCCTGTGCGCGATCCACGAACCGCGTCAGCCCGCGGAAGTACACGTGGCTGCAGTACGTGGACGGCACGTGCTTCGCGACCACGAGAGTGATCATCCGGAACGCGGGCAGGCCGAGGGAGAACCCGTCGCGCAGCTGGTTGAGCAGGCGCTCGACGGGGACGAGCAGGTCGGGGCGGGCGGACAGAGAGCGGGTCGCGTTCATGACCGTCCCCTGGGCGTCGCGTTCGGCGGCGTACACCTCGGCGATCTCGCCCGTGGCCTCGTCGTCGGACACCGTCTCGAGATACATGCCGACCTCCCGTCTCGGCCCCCTGCGCGAAGCGTAGACCCGACGAGGCGCGCCGCGACAGGTGGTCAGGCGTCGAGCCCCCGGCGCTTGAGGAGCGGGCCGATGTGGGCGTCGCGGCCGCGGAAGTCGCGGTAGGCCTCGAGCGGATCCTTCGCACCGCCCACGCCGAGCAGGCTCCGGCGGAACCGGTCGCCGTTGGCGCGGGTCAGGCCGCCGTGCTCGCGGAACCAGTCGACCGTGTCTGCGTCGAGCACCTCGGCCCAGATGTAGGAGTAGTAGCCCGCGCTGTACCCACCGGAGAACACGTGCGCGAAGTAGGTGGACGAATATCGCGTGGGGATGGCGGGCTCGTCGAGGCCGATGTCGGCGAGCGCGTCGGCCTCGAAGGCGGCCACATCGTCGACCCGCTCGGCCTCGGCTCGCGAGAGGGAGTGCCACACCTGATCGAGCCACGCGGCGGCGAGGTACTCGCTCGTGGCGAAGCCCTGGTTGAACGTCTCGGTGGCGCGCAGCCGCGTCACGACCTCTGCGGGCAGCGGCTCGCCGGTCTCGTGGTGGACGGCGTACTCGGCGAGGACCTCGGGCCACAGGATCCACATCTCGTTGACCTGGCTCGGGAACTCGACGAAATCGCGGTGCACGGCGGTGGCGGCGAAGTGCGGGTAGGTGACCGTGGCGAACAGGCCGTGCAGCGCGTGCCCGAACTCGTGGAAGAGCGTGGTCACCTGGTCGAGTGTGAGAAGGGTGGGCTGGCCGGGCGCGGGCTTCGGCACGTTCAGGTTGTTGACCACCACGGGCTGCGTGCCGCGCAGGTGCGACTGCTTGACGATCGAGTTCATCCAGGCCCCGCCGCGTTTGGTGTCGCGCGTGTAGAGGTCGAGCACGTAGAGCCCGAGGGCGGATCCGTCCTCGTTGAAGACCTCGAAGGTGCGGGCGTCGGGGTGATAGCTCGGGATGTCCGCCCGCTCGCGGAAGGTCACGCCGTACAGCAGCGTGGCCGCGCGGAACACCCCGTCGCGCAGCACCCGCTCGGCCTCGAACCAGGGGCGCAGCGCCGACGCATCGATGTCGTAGCGCGCCGCGCGCACCTGCTCCGTCCAGTACGCCCAGTCGTGCGCCTCGAGGGCGTACGGCGCGTGCTCGGTCTCGTCGATCAGCTGCTGCAGCGCGGCCTTCTCGACCTGCGCGTTGCGCGCGGCCGGAGCGGCCAGCTCGCGCAGCAGCGCGTGGACGGCCTCGGGGGTGCCGGCGGTCTGGTCGGCGGTCACGTAGGCGGCATGCGACGCGTAGCCCAGCAGCTCGGCGCGCTCGGCACGCAGGCGCACGATCTGACGGAGCACGTCGCGGTTGTCGTGCGCGTTGCCGCGCGCCGCGCGCGACCGCGAGGCGTCCATGATCCTCTGGCGCGAGACGCGGTCGGTGAGCTGCGCGAGGTACGGGTGGCCCGAGAAGAGGGTGAGCGTGACGAGATAGCGGCCGTCGAGCCCGCGCTCACGGGCGGCCTCGGCAGCGGCCGAGAGCTCGCCCGAGGTCAGCCCGTCGAGCTCGGCCTCGGAGGCGAACGAGACGGCGAGCTCGTTGGTGTCGGCCAGCAGGTTCTTCTCGAACTGGGTGGTGAGCTCGGACAGCCGGCGATTGAGGTCGGTCAGCCGCGCCTTGGCCCCGTCGTCCAGGGCGGCGCCCGCGTGGGTGCGCTCCCGGAAGTGGCGCTCGACGAGGCGGCGGCCCTCGGCATCCAGGCCGAGGTCGTCGAGGCTGCTGTGCAGCGACCGGATCCGCGCATACAGCCGCCCGTCGAGCTGCACCGCGTCGGTGTGCGCCGACATCAGCGGGGCGAGCTTCTCGTCGATCTCCTGGATGTCGGCCGTCGCATCGGCCGAGCTGACGGTGTAGAACGCCAGGATGACCCGCTCCAGCAGCGACCCCGACTGCTCGAGCGCGAGCAGCGTGTTCTCGAAGGTCGGCGGCGCCGGGTTCGCGGCGATCGCATCGACCTCGGCCCGGTGCTCCGCGAAGGCGGCCTCGAAAGCGGGCAGGTAGTGCCCGGGCTCGATCGCGGCGTAGTCCGGGACGCCATAGGGCAGGGGCGACGGCGCGAGCAGCGGGTTGAAGACGTCAGCGTCGGTCATGCGACGACTCTACTGAGCGGACGGGGTGCATCCGGGGCGGTCTCCCGCTGCGAGGAGGTGTGGGCGGGGCGGTGCGCCGAACAGTATGCAAAGAACCCATTGCAAAGAAATGCTTGCAAAGAAATCTTTGCGAAACTAGGCTCGGCGGCATGGAAGAGAACTCGAAGACCCGCGAGCTGCGGGTGCTGGGCGTCGCGGAGCTGCGCGCCCTGGGTCACCCCCTGCGTATGCGCATCTTCGACATCCTCAGCCAGCACGGCCCGCAGACCTCCAGCACGCTCGCCGAGCTGACGGGGGAGTCCTCGGGATCGACCAGCTACCACCTGCGGATCCTCGCGAAGCAGGATCTGATCCGCGAGATCCCCGAGCGCAGCGCCGGCCGCGAGCGCTGGTGGGAGCGCCCCAAGGGGTCGACGTCCTTCGGTGACACCGAGGACACGCGCACCCCTGCGGGGCGCGCGGCGCTGCAGGCGGCGACGGCCGAGTTCCATCGCCTGCGCACGGACGAGCTCATCGACTTCTTCACGCGTCGCGTGTACCGCGAGCCAGAGGAATGGCGCGAGGCGGCCTCGTCCTACAGCACCACCGCCAAGATGACGCCCGCTCAGCTCACCGAGCTGGGGGCGCGCATCTCGACGCTCGTCACCGAAGCAGGCGAGCGCTACCGCGACCAGGAGGGCGACGACGTGCGCGTCGTCAGCATCCGGGCCGACCTCTTCCCCCTTTCGCCTCTCGGAGGTGCATCATGACCGCTGTCACGCTTCCCCGCACTCCCTCGCTGCGCATCACGGCAGGGGAGCGCCTGGCGCTCCGCGCCGCCGACGCCGTCGCGGCGCACATCCACCGCCGCGCGATGCGTCGCGACGCCCGGCTCCTCATCGACCTCGAGCGCGAGCGCCTGCTCGGCGCGACCCGCCTGCAGGCCGCGCGCGCGATGGCGCACGACGTGCCCCGCCTGTTCTGAGCGGCCTCAGCCGAGCTCGAGGCGCGGCCAGTCGGCCAGCTCTTCGCGCATCCGACGGTCGTGCGTCGCGATGACCACCGCAGCCGGGGTCACCCGCAGTGCTCGGGTGAGCTCGTCGACGAGGTCGATCGACAGGTGGTTGGTGGGCTCGTCAAGCAACAGGACGTGCGGAACGTGCACCAGGGCCCTGGCCAGCTCGAAACGTCGTCGCCGGCCGACCGAGAGCTCGCCGATCGGGCGATCCAGCTCGTCCTCCGACAGGAGACCCAGCGACGCGATCGGCACAACGAGGTCGGGATCGAGCTCTCCCGTCGCCAGCAGAGCCAGCGCCTCCTCGCCGTAGGCCTTGAAGCCGGTGCGTGCAGCGGCCCGCGCGTCGAGGCGGGGGCTCTCCTGGCGGACGACGCCGATCCGGGCGCCCGGGATCACCGTGCGCGAGCCGCGATCGAGGGGGATCGCCCCGGCGAGGGCCGCGAGCAGCGTCGACTTCCCGGTGCCGTTGGGGCCGGTGATGAGCAGGCGGCCGGACGGCGGGATGTCGATGCGCGTCCCGGGCAGGTCCACCCGCTCGCCCACGCGCGGGGAGCGCAGATCGATGACCGGCTCGGCTGGTTCCCAGCCGGGGGAGGCGGCGGGCAGGTCGGGGAACGCCAGCTCCACCGGCGGAACCGGCACCTCGATGGCCTCGTCCTCGAGCTTCTGGATCAGGCGGTCGGCGGCCTTCACATGGATGCGCGCGCGCGTCGCACGGCGGTGCTTCTCCGAGCCCTTCGGCGGACGCCATTCGTCCGAGAGCCCCTCGTAGGTCCGGTCGAGCCGGTAGGCCAGGGCGGCGGCGCGTTTGCGTTCGGCGGCGTAGCGCTGCCGCCAGCGGTGCAGAGCCTGGTTCTTCGCGAACCGATAGGCGAGGTAGCCCGGCTGGCCGTAGAGCACCGGCCGTCCGTCCCACGAGGGATCGAGATCCAGGATCGCGGTGGCGACGTCGTCGAGAAGCTCGCGATCGTGCGTGACGACGACGAGCCCGCCCCGCCAGGCCGCGAGCTCCGCCGTGAGGAACGCGATGGCGGCGTCGTCGAGATGGTTGGTCGGCTCGTCGAGCAGCAGCAGATCGCTGCGCTCGGCGAGACGGCAGGCGAGGCGCACGCGGAACCGCTGGCCGACGCTCAGCTCCTCGAGCCTCATCGCGTGGTCGCGGGGCGCGCCCAGGCGCGTGAGCGCGACGTCGATGCGGCGGTCGGCATCCCACGAGGCGAGATGCTCGGCGGCCGCGAGTGCGCGCTGCAGTTGCGCGAGGTCGCCCGTCTCGTGGTCGAACGCCTCGACCGCGGCGTCGAGATCGGCGGCGGCGCGGCGCACCTCGGCGAGGGTCGCGTGCACAAGATCGCCGACCGTCTGCCCGGGCTCCGCGTGCAGCTCCTGCTCGACGAGCGCGATGGTGCCCTGCCGCCGGATCTCGCCACCCGAGGGCACGAGGTCGCCCGCCAGCAGGTGCAGCAGCGTCGACTTCCCGGAGCCGTTCTCGCCGACGACCCCGAGGCGCACCCCGTCGGAGACGCTCACGCTCACCCCGCCGAGCACGGGGCGATCCGGGTAAGAGAAGGCGAGCTCGGTCGCGATGAGGTGCATGCCGTGCCTCAGAACCGCTCGGTCGTGACCGATCCGTCCGCCTGCAGCGCGACCTCGAAGCCCGCATCGAGTTCGGCGATCGGGCGTCCCTCGAGGAAGGTGAGCGTCCAGGATCCGGTCGCGCCGGACGCCTCGACGGCGCGGATAGCCGGGTGGAGGTCGGCGGGGACGCGGGCGGGGATCTCCCCGCCCGCGCTCCAGCGGGTGCCGAGCTGCATCAGGCGTCGATCTCGGCGAGGTCGATGCGCGTGACCGCGAACGCCTCGCCGTCGCTGATCTCGAGCTCGGCGATGCGGCCGACGGCCTTGAGATCGCCGCTCACGAGGCGCAGCGCCGCAGCGGTCGCTGCGGGGGCGGTGATCGAGGCGACGGCGACCGGGGTCTTCTGCGACGCCTTGGCCTCGGTCTTGGCGCGGCGGACGCCGATCAGAGCCTCGCTCGCGGCGGTGAGCACCGCGGGGTCGCCCTCGACCCCGGCCGGCGTCGGCCAGGGGGCGGTGTGCACGGAACCGTCGCGGAACCACGACCAGGTCTCCTCGGCGGCGAAGGAGAGCACAGGGGCGAACAGGCGCACCAGGGTCTCGAGCGCCGTCCGCAGCGCAAGCGCGGCGGATGCCTGACCGGGGTTCGTCTGGTCGTACGCGCGCTCCTTGACGAGCTCGAGGTAGTCGTCGCAGAACGTCCAGAAGAACGACTCCGACAGCTCGAGCGCGCGGGCGTGCTCGTAGGACTCGAGCGCCTTGGTCGCGTCGGCGACCACTCGATCCAGGGTCGCGAGCATCGAGAGATCGAGCGCGTCGGTGATCTCGGCGCCCTCCGGCACGGGGAAGCCGAGCACGAACTTCGCCGCGTTGAGCAGCTTGATCGCCAGGCGCCGGCCGATCTTGATCTGCGTCGGGTTCTGCGGGTCGAACGCCGCGTCGGTGCCGAGGCGGCTGGAGGCCGCCCAGTAGCGGACGGCGTCGGAACCGTGCTGCGCGAGGATGTCCGCGGGCGTGACGACGTTGCCCTTCGACTTCGACATCTTCTTGCGGTCGGGGTCGACGATGAAGCCCGAGATCGAGGCGTTGGCCCACGGGGTGCGGTCATCCTCGAGGGCGCTGCGCAGCAGCGTCGAGAACAGCCAGGTGCGGATGATGTCCTGGCCCTGCGGGCGCACGTCGAACGGCGCCACCAGGTTCCACAGCTCCTCGTCGCGCTGCCAGCCGCCGACGATCTGCGGGGTGAGCGAGGAGGTCGCCCACGTGTCGAGCACGTCGGTCTCGCCGACGAAACCGCCGGGCACACCGCGCTGCTCGGCGGTGTAGCCCGCGGGCAGATCCGTGGAGGGATCGACGGGCAGCTGGTCGGCCGTCGCGAAGACGACGCCGGACTGCTCGCCGTTCTCGTCCAGCGTGTACCAGACGGGGATCGCCACGCCGAAGAAGCGCTGGCGCGAGACGAGCCAGTCGCCGGAGAGGCCGTTGACCCAGTTCTCGTACCGTACGCGCATGAACTCGGGGTGCCACTCGATCTCGCGGCCGAGCTCGAGCAGGCGCTCCTTCAGCTTCTCGTCGCGGGCGCCGTTGGTGAGGTACCACTGCTTGGTCGAGACGATCTCGAGCGGGCGGTCGCCCTTCTCGAAGAACTTCACGGGGTGCATAAACGGCTTGCCCACCTCGAGCAGGCGACCGGAGCCCTCGAGCAGCTCGACCATCTTCTTCTTGGCGCTGAAGACGGTGAGCCCGACGAGCTCGGCGTAGGCCGCCTTGCCCTCGTCCGTGACGATCGCCTCGGGGGCGTCGGCGACCACGCGGCCGTCGAGGCCGATGATCGTGCGGATCGGCAGGTCGAGCTCGCGCCACCAGATCATGTCGGTCACGTCGCCGAAGGTGCAGACCATCGCGATGCCCGAGCCCTTGTCCTGCTGGGCGAGCGGGTGGGCGAGCACCGGGACCTCGACGCCGAAGACGGGCGTCGTCACGGTCTTGCCGAAGTACGCCTGGTAGCGCTCGTCGTCGGGGTGCGCGACGAGGGCCACGCACGCGGCGAGGAGCTCGGGGCGCGTGGTCATGATCTCGATGTCGCCGGATCCGTCGGTCTTGCCGAAGGCGAGGCGGTGGTAGGTGGCCTGCTGCTCGCGGTCCTCGAGTTCGGCCTGCGCGATGGCGCTGCGGAAGTCGACGTCCCAGAGCGTCGGCGCGAGGGCCCGGTACGCCTCGCCGCGCTCGGCGGAGCGGAGGAAGGCCAGCTGGCTCGTGCGGATCGTCTCGTTCGAGATCGTGCGGTAGGTCTGCGTCCAGTCGACCGAGAGACCGAGGTCGCGCCACAGCGCCTCGAAGGTCTTCTCGTCCTCGACCGTGAGCTCCTCGCAGAGCTCGATGAAGTTGCGACGGCTGACGGGCACCTGGTCGGCGGCCTTGAGGCTCTTGGCGTCACCGTGGAACGGCGGAACGAAGTCGGCGTCATAGGGCAGCGACGGGTCGCAGCGGACGCCGTAGTAGTTCTGCACCCGGCGCTCGGTCGGCAGGCCGTTGTCGTCCCAGCCGATGGGGTAGAACACGGTCTTGCCGCGCATGCGCTCGAAGCGCGCCTTCACATCGGTGTGGGTGTACGAGAAGACGTGGCCGATGTGCAGCGAGCCGGAGGCGGTCGGCGGGGGCGTGTCCACCGAGTAGACGCCGGCGCGGCCCGCGGCCTTCGCCGCGTCACGGTCGAACAGGTACGTGCCCTGCTCTTCCCACGCGGCCCCCCACTTGTCTTCGAGACCCTCGAGCACGGGCTTTTCGGGAATGGCTGCCATAAGGATCTCCTCGTTATAGACGGCACGGTGTCTGCGTGCCTGAGTGTGGGGGTTGTGTCTCGAGTCTACCGGCCCTCCCGGAGGGGGCGGGATGCGCGAGACGGCGGACCGGATCCGGGATCCGATCCGCCGTCCGGCGTGCCGTCAGCTCAGCCGCGCGTCCACTGCTGCGTGACCGCGGAGGCATCGCAGGGCGCGAGGACGAGCCCCCATTCGCCGGCCGGGGTGGCAAGGCACAGGCCCGGATCCGCGGCGTTCGCGATGGTCAGGTCGGCCGAGAGCGCCCAGCGCTGTTCCGGCGCGCCGTCGCAGTCGACGATCGCGAGGCCGGATCCGGCGACGGCGCCGTCGACCGGGGCGACGCACATGTCGCCGTAGACCGTCAGCTCGCCGGCGTCGTTCGCATCGAACGACTGGTTGCCGCCGCCGTTGCAGTACCACAGCCCCAGACGCGTGCCCGGCGTCGTCGACTGACCCGGCACATCCACGCACACGCCGTGCGCCACGCTGACGAGCGGTTCACCCGGCGGGGCGGGCGGCAGGTCGTTCAGCTGCTCGTTCTTGCGGATGCCCCATCCCCGCTGCAGCTGGGCGAGGCCCGACGCGTTGGTGACCTCGAGACCGCCGTCCGCCGTCTGCTCGGTCAGCGTGTACGAGTCGCCGGTGCGCAGGCCCGGCCAGTAGACGACGCCCATGCCCCTGTCCCGCGCGACCTCGGTGAGCGCCCCGAGGTAGGACGTCGAGACGTCGCCGTTGTGGTTGCCGTAGTTCAGACCCGTGGTCATGGGCGACCCGGCCTCCGACACGAGGGTGCGCCACCCGTACTCGCCGATGCGGGGCAGCAGGTTGGCCTTCCACTCGTCCTCGGTGGTGTGGCTCGCCCAGAACCCGTAGAAGTGCAGCGACAGCAGCGTGCCCTTCAGCTCAGGTGCCGCCCCCACGCCCGTGACATCGTCGTTGTAGCCCGTGCCCGACACGATCACCCGCTTGCGCGGGATGTCGGCATGGGCGTCGAGCCAGCCGGAGGTGAGGTCGACCCATTCGTCCAGCGAGTACCCGAACGGCTCGTTCATCGGCTCGAAGAACACCCGCGGGTTGGCGCCGTACTGGGCCACCACCGTGTCCCACATCGCATTGAATGCCGCGGGATCGTCGGCACGGCCGTCCTTCGCGTCGTCGGCCTCCCAGTAGCTGAGGATCACCCTGAAGCCGCCGTCGACAGCGGCGTCGATCGCCGCGCGGTACGACCCCCACCAGTCGGTGCCCACGCTCCATGGGTTGATCGGCAGGCGCACGGTGTTGGCGCGCACCTCGTGCTTGAAGCCGCTGATGATCTCCGCCGATTTCGCGAAGGTGGTCGCGTAGTCGTCGTCGAGGCTGAGGCCCGAGGGCACCACCTCGTCATCGGCGTAGTTGTCGCGGGGGTCTGCCCAGTTCACGCCGCGGAACTCGCTGGTGTCGCCGTGGTGCGGAGGGGGCGCGGCCGCCGCGGGCAGAGGGGTCAGGCCGAGGAGGAGGGCGGCTAGGGCCACCCCGATCGATCGCTTCATCGAGATCCGTTCATCGGTGCTGCGCAGCGCTGCGCAGGTGCCGGCCGGGGTGCCGACAGCGCCAGCGTGGCACCCCGCGGCGCGGAGTTCAATGAATTTCTCCAGGGGTGAGAAAAACTCCCCATGCAGCCCCTGGCGGCCCGACCCGTCAGTCGCGGACGTCGATCCCGGCGGCCGCGGCGAAGGCGGGCGCGAGGCGCTCGACCTGCAGCGAGGTGAGCGATACGCCGCGCAGGGCGAGCACGTCGAGGAACGAGAGCGCGTCGAGCCCACGCAGGTCGACGCCCGCGCAGCGCATCCCGCGGGGGTCGACCTCGTCGGCGCGCGAGTCCTCGAACGCGACGCGCGTGAGCGTCGCCTGCGGCAGATCCAGCGCCCGGATGGTGCACCCGGCCACCAGCACGTCCTCGGCGCGGGCGGCCCCGAGGGTCAGGTAGTCGATCCGCACGTCGCGCAGCTCGAGCTCGGCGATGCGCGCGTTCATCAGGTCGAGCGACCCGATGCGGCCGCCGCTGATGCGCAGGCGCCGGATCGTGCTCTCGCGCAGGGAGACCGATGCCGCCCGCAGATCCGACACGGCGACGTCGATCAGGGTGGCGCCTGCCAGATCGAGCGTCTCGACGAAGGAGTCGTCGATGACGCACTCCTCGAGCGCCGAGTGGGCGAGGTCGACGGAGCCGTCGAGCCCCGTGAAGCGCTCCTGGTGGAAGTCGCCGTGCCGGCGCTGGGTGCCGTCGCCCAGCACCGCCGGAAGATCGGGGGCGGAGACCCGCGGGGCCGTCGAACGCACTTCTCGCTTCACCATCCCGCCACGGTACCCACAGCCGCCGACACCGCGTAGAATCGGCAGACCAGCATCGATCCGGACATCACCGGGGAGCTCGCGGAAGAACAGGCCCCGGCCCCAGTAGAACCGCGCGGGGCAGGCCCGTCACAGCCGCAGTGAGAGCGGCGATCCCGGCACCGGGATCGCAAGCGGGGTGGTACCGCGATCGAAAGGTCGTCCTCGCAGACCGATCCGGATCTGCTGGAGTGCTGATGACCTACCCGAAGTCCTCGTTCGGACCCGCCGCCGACCAGGCCGCCCTCGTCCCGAGCCCGCGCCTGCCCGACGTCGAGCGCGACGTGCTCGCGTTCTGGGAGGCCGACGACACGTTCCGCGCCTCGATCGCGCAGCGCGAGGGGGCCGACGAGTGGGTCTTCTACGACGGCCCTCCCTTCGCCAACGGCCTGCCGCACTACGGCCACCTGCTCACGGGCTACGCGAAGGACCTCTTCCCGCGCTTCCAGACGATGCGCGGCAAGAAGGTCGACCGCGTCTTCGGATGGGACACCCACGGTCTCCCCGCCGAGCTCGAGGCCATGAAGCAGCTCGGGATCACCGAGAAGAGCGAGATCGAGGCCATGGGCATCGACGCGTTCAACGCCAAGGCCCGCGAGTCGGTGCTCGCGTACACCCGCGAGTGGCAGGACTACGTCACCCGCGCGGCGCGCTGGGTCGACTTCGACCGCGGCTACAAGACGCTGGACACCACGTTCATGGAGAGCGTGCTGTGGGCCTTCAAGCGCCTCCATGACAAGGGCCTCGCCTACGAGGGCTATCGCGTCCTGCCGTACTGCTGGCGCGACCAGACCCCGCTGTCCAACCACGAGCTGCGGATGGACGACGACGTCTACAAGAACCGCCAGGATCCGTCCGTGACGGTGTCCTTCCCGCTCACGGGCGAGAAGGCGGCCGCGCTGGGCGTCGAGGGCGTCCGCGCCCTGGCGTGGACGACCACGCCGTGGACGCTTCCCACCAACCTCGCCCTCGCGGTCGGCCCCGGCATCGCGTACGTCGTGGTGCCCGCGGGGCCGCTCGGCGCGAAGGAGGGCGCCGTGGGCGGCGAGTTCCTGCTGGCCGAGGACCTCCTCGGCGGCTACGCGAAGGACCTCGGGTACGAGTCGGCCGATGAGGCCGCCGCCGCCGTGCGCACCCGCGTCGCGGGCCGGGACCTGAGTGGTGTGACCTACGAGCGCCTGTTCGACTACTACGCCGACGTCGAGACCTGGGGCACGGGCAGCGCCTGGCAGATCCTCGTCGACGACTACGTCTCGACGGGCGACGGCACCGGCATCGTCCACCAGGCGCCGGCCTACGGCGAGGACGACAAGCGCCTGGGAGACGCCGCCGGCATCCCGACGATCATCTCGCTCGGCGACGACGGGCGCTTCCTCGATGTCGTCACCGACGTGGCCGGCGAGCTCTGGATGGACGCGAACACGCCGCTCGTGCGTCTGCTGCGCCAGAACGGCCGCCTCCTGCGCCTGCAGTCGTACGAGCACTCGTACCCGCACTGCTGGCGCTGCCGGAACCCCCTCATCTACAAGGCCGTCTCGAGCTGGTTCGTCCGCGTCACCGACTTCAAGGACCGCCTGCTCGAGCTCAACGAGCAGATCACGTGGGCGCCCGAGAACGTCAAGCACGGCCAGTTCGGGAAGTGGCTCGAGGGCTCGCGCGACTGGTCGGTGAGCCGCAACCGGTTCTGGGGCTCCCCGATCCCGGTGTGGAAGTCGGATGACCCGAACCACCCGCGTGTCGATGTCTACGGCTCGTTCGAGGAGATCGAGCGCGACTTCGGGACGCTGCCGCGCAACGAGAAGGGGGAGGTGGATCTGCACCGCCCCTACGTCGACGAGCTCACCCGCCCGAACCCCGACGACCCGTCGGGGCGCAGCACGATGCGCCGCATCGAGGACGTCTTCGACGTCTGGTTCGACTCGGCGTCGATGCCCTTCGCGCAGGTGCACTACCCGTTCGAGAACGCCGAGTGGTTCGACTCGCACTCGCCGGCCGACTTCATCGTCGAGTACATCGGCCAGACCCGCGGCTGGTTCTACGTGATGCACGTGCTGTCGACGGCGCTGTTCGACCGCCCCGCCTTCTCGGGAGTCTCGTGCCACGGCATCGTGCTCGGCAGCGACGGCCAGAAGATGTCGAAGTCGCTGCGCAACTACCCGGATGTCTCCGAGGTCTTCGACCGCGACGGATCCGACGCGATGCGCTGGTTCCTGATGTCCTCCAGCGTGCTGCGCGGCGGCAACCTCATCGTCACCGAGGAGGGCATCCGCTCCGGCGTGCGCGAGTTCCTGCTGCCGCTGTGGAACTCGTACTACTTCTTCTCGACGTACGCGAACGCCGCGGGCGGCCCCGAGGGGCAGGAGTACGAGGCCCAGTGGCGCACGGACTCGACGGATGTCCTGGACCGGTACATCCTCGCGCTCCTGGGCGACCTCGTCCGCGACGTGGCGACCGATCTCGAGGCGCTCGACTCGACCACGGCCGCTGGACGCCTGCGCGAGTTCGTCGAGGTGCTGACCAACTGGTACATCCGCCGCTCGCGCGACCGCTTCTGGACGGGCGTCAACGACGACCCGGCCTCGCGCGAGGCGTTCGACACGCTGTACACGGTGCTCGAGACGCTCACCCGCGTGGCCGCGCCGCTGATCCCGCTCATCTCGGAGCGTGTGTGGCAGGGCCTCACCGGCGGGCGCAGCGTGCACCTGACCGACTGGCCCGATGCCGCCGCGTTCCCGGACGCCGCCGACATCCGTGAGGCGATGGACGCCGTGCGCGAGGCCTCGAGCGTCGCCAACGCCCTCCGCAAGAAGGAGGGGCTGCGCGTGCGCCTGCCGCTCGCGAAGCTCACCGTCGTGACGGGGCACACGGGGCTCGGCCAGTTCGAGGAGATCCTGCGCGACGAGCTCAACGTCAAGTCCGTCGAGCTCGTGGCGCTGGGCGAGGGCACCGGCGCCGAGTACGGCATCACCCATCGCCTCTCGGTCAATGCGCGCGCCGCGGGTCCGCGTCTCGGCAAGCAGGTGCAGCAGGCCATCCGCGCGGCCAAGGAGGGCGACTGGTCCGAGCAGGACGGCGTCGTCGTGGCCGGCGGCCTGGCACTCGAGCCGGGGGAGTACGAGCTCGTGCTCGAGACCTCCGGCCGCCCGGAGGGCGAGGCCCTCGCGCTGCTGCCGACGGGCGGCTTCGTCCTGCTCGACACAACGACCACGCCCGAGCTCGAGGCCGAGGGCCTGGCGCGGGATGTGATCCGCGCCGTGCAGGACACCCGCAAGGCCGCCGACTTCGACGTCAGCGACCGCATCCGCCTGACCCTCGCGTTCTCGGATGCGGCGGACGCCGCCGCCGTGCGCGCCGCCTTCGACGTCGCAGACGTCGCGGGCGAGACCCTCGCCGTCGAGCACGCGGTCCTCGACGGCGCCGACACCGGCGACGCCGAGCACACGGGCGTTGTGACGGCCGGCACCTACGCCAACGCCGGCGACTTCACGGTCGCCGTGAGCCGGATCGGAGCAGCCCAGTGACGGACGACAACGTGAGCGACGAGCAGGACGACGTCGTCGAGGCCACGCCCGAGGAGCGCCGCCGCGCCGACAAGGTCTACGCGACCCTGCTCAGCCGCGCGGGCGAGCGCTGGGTGCAGCCCCGGATGGAGCGCACCTCACGGGTGCTCGAGCTGCTCGACGACCCGCAGCGCACCTACCGGGTGATCCACGTGACCGGGACCAACGGCAAGACGTCGACGAGCCGCATCATCGAGAGCCTGGTGCGCGCCCACGGGCTGCGCACCGGACTGTTCACCAGCCCGCACCTCGAGCGGTGGACCGAGCGCATCCGCGTCGACGGTCTGCCCATCGCCGACGCGGCCGCCGCGGCGGCCTGGGACGAGATCGAGCCGTTCGTCGGCATCGTCGACGCCGAGCTGGAGGCGCGGGGCGAGGAGCCGCTGACGTTCTTCGAGCTGCTCACCGTGCTCGCCTTCGTCGCGTTCGCCGACGCGCCGATCGACGTGCTCGTGCTCGAGGTAGGAATGGGCGGCGCGTGGGATTCGACGAACACGGCCGACGGCGACGTCGCGGTGTTCGCGCCGATCGACATGGATCACGCGGATCGGCTGGGCGAGACCATCGCCGAGATCGCGACGGTCAAGGCGGGCATCATCAAGGAGGGCGCACGGGTGGTCTCGGCCCGCCAGGCCCCCGAGGCCGCGGCCGTGCTGCGCCAGGCGGCCGCCGCCAAGGGCGCCGAGATCGCGTTCGAGGGCGAGGGCTTCGCCCTGACCGAGGACACCCTCGCCGTCGGCGGGCAGCTCATCACGGTCAGAGGCCTCGCGGGGGAGTACCGCGAGGAGTACCTGCCGCTCTATGGGCGCCACCAGGGTGCCAACGCAGCCCTCGCCATCGCCGCGGTCGAGTCGCTCATCGGCGACGCGACGCAGGCGATCCCCGGTGACATCCTCACGGAGGGCCTGGCCGAGGTGACGTCGCCGGGCCGCCTGCAGCTGCTCGGCATCGAGCCGACGGTCATCGTCGACGCGGCGCACAACCCGCACGGCGCCGCCGCGCTGGCGCTGGCGCTGCGCGAGGCGTTCGACTTCGACGAGTGGGGCCTCGTCCTGGGCGTCCTCGGCGACAAGGACGCCATCGGGATCCTGCGCGAGCTCGGCCCGATCGCCGCGCACGTGTTCGTGACCGCCCCCGAGTCGGATCGCGCGACGGATCCCGATTCCCTCGCCGACCTGGCGGAGGGCGCCGGGCTGCGCGTGACGGTGCACCACAGCCTCGCCGATGCCGCCGACTCGGCCCGCGAATGGGCATCCGAGGTGCCGCGCCGGGCCGTCGCGATCGCCGGATCGGTCGTCCTCGCGGGCGAGGCGATCACCCTCGCCAAGGCCGAGGACTGGAAGTCGGGGTGGCGGTCGTGACCGGCGCGCCGGCGGCCCGCCGATACCGCTCGCTGCCCGAGAAGCTCGGGCAGGTCGTCCTCGGCTTCGAGGCGATCGTGGTGTTCCTGGCGGGCCTGGTCATCTACGGGCTCGGCGCGCTGCCGGACCCGGTCGCCGACTGGTGGGGCATCGTCGCGGGCGTCGTCGTGGCGCTGGCGATGCTCGCCACCTGCGGCCTGCTGCATCGTCCGGGGGGCTTCGCCGCCGGCTGGGTGCTGCAGGGGGTCGTGGCCCTCGGCGCCTTCATCGTCCCGGGCATCCTGGTCGTCACGCTCGTCTTCGGCGGGATGTGGGCGTATGCGACGATCGGAGGCGGACGTATCGAGAAGCGCGCCGCCGCACAGCGCCCCGCCGACTCGAACTGACCTGACCGATCGCTACCGAGAGAGAGCACATGGCCACCGAAGAGACCCTCGTCCTGATCAAGCCGGACGGCGTCGCCCGCGGACTCACCGGCACGATCCTCGCCCGCATCGAGGCGAAGGGGTATTCGCTCGTCGACATCCGCCTCGTCGAGCCCAGCCGCGACCTGCTCGCCCAGCACTACGCCGAGCACGAGGGGAAGCCGTTCTACGAGCCCCTGCTCGAGTTCATGATGTCGGGGCCCGTCGTCGCGATCCGCCTGGCCGGCAACCGCGTCATCGAGGGCTTCCGCTCGCTGGCCGGCACCACCGACCCCACCACCGCCGCGCCCGGCACCATCCGCGGCGATCTCGGTCGCGACTGGGGCGTCGCCGTGCAGCAGAACCTCGTGCACGGCTCGGACTCGCCCGAGTCGGCCGCGCGCGAACTCGGCATCTGGTTCTGACGCCAGACCTCCGCATGTCACGAAGGCCCCGGTTCGCCGGGGCCTTCGTCGTCGGTTCGTCGTCGGGTCGTCGTCAGGCAGCCGCCCGTCAGAAGATGTTGTTCAGGACATCGAGGCGCAGCTGCGCGATGACCGCGACCACGGCGTACGTGGCGATCGTCAGCAGCGGCAGCCAACCCATCAGGCGGTCGGCTCCGCGCGAGAGCGGGCCCGTGCCGATGACGCGCAGCGTGTGCAGGAAGACCGCGTAGAACGAGGGGAACGTCACCGCCCAGGTCACCATGCACCACGGGCACAGCGTCCCCAGCGCGAAGATGCTCTGCCCGATCAGCCAGCAGACGAACGCGACGGCGAAGGTCATGCCGCCGAGGAAAACGATCCAGAACCACTTCGCGAACCGCGCGCCGGCGAGCAGCGCGGCGCCGACGACGATGGGGGCGACCCATCCGGCGAGACCCAGGATCGGATTCGGGAAGCCGAAGGCCGAGCCCTGCCAGGAACCGAGATTCGCGCTGCACTGCACCAGGACGCTGAAGTCGCAGCCGGCGGCCGCACCCGGATCGGCGATCTGCTCGAACTTCTCCAGGGTGAGCGAGAAGGCCGCCCACCAGCCGACGACACCGGCGATGATGAGCCACACGGCCAGGGCGACGGGACGTCTGCGCGTATCGATCACCGGTCCATTCTCGCCCGGTCGGGGACGCGTGCGCGCAGGACACGGATCGCCTCCGGAGGCGGATGTGTGCGCGGGGCCCGTCGGCAGTGCGATAATGACACCTGACGCACATCGCGGCCGCGCCGCGAACAGCATCGAGAGAAGACTTCGGGGCAGCGATGACCCGCGCGACCAGAGCCGAGAGCCGGTCGCAGGCCGATAGAGTTCGCGGCACCGCCGAGGCGGGACCGCACGAGTTTTCCGGGCGACGCGCGGATGTCCGCCCGCAGGGAGCACGCCAGCGATGGCCGAACAGAACAATGATCACGACGACAGCACCTTCGACGCGACTGCGGACGCCGTAGCGCCCGAGTCGGACGCGACGTCGGTGCCCGAGATCGAGACGCCCGAGACCACCGATAGCGACGCACCGGAGGCCGACGAGGCCGCGGAGCCGAGCGTGGCCCCCGAGGCGCCCGACGAGCAGGCCGAGGCCGGCAGGGGCGAGTCGCCGCAGGCCGATGACGCCGCGCCCGCCGCCGAGCAGGCAGCGGCGCCCGCCGTGCAGGGCGACGAGCAGGGCGACGCGGACGGCGAGCAGCCCGACACCGCGCCCGCCGGCGACACCGAGGCCCCGGCGGAGCCCGAGGTCGAGGCCGCGCCCGAGGAGCCGGCCGAGCCGGAGATCCCCACGGCCGTGAGCCTGGGGCTGCTGCCCGCCGAGTTCGTCTCGCAGGTCTCGACCGCGCTGCACTTCTACGCGCCCGACATCCAGCCGCTTCCGGCCCTGCCGGAGCCCGAGCAGGCCGGCGAGGGCGGCCGCTCGTCGCGTCGCCGTCGTCGTCGTGGCGGCTCCGAGGGCGAGGACGAGGCGCCCGCCCCGGCTCAGGACGACAGCGCGCGCCGCCCCCGTCAGCGCGTGGTCGAGGTCATCACCGAGCCGCAGCGCATCAAGGGCTCGACGCGCCTCGAGGCCAAGAAGCAGCGTCGCCGCGACGGTCGCGAGGCCGGTCGCCGCCGCCCCGTCGTCACCGAGGCCGAGTTCCTCGCCCGCCGTGAGGCCGTCGATCGCCAGATGATCGTCCGCTCCAAGAGCGGGCGCGTGCAGATCGCCGTGCTCGAGGACAACGTCCTCGTCGAGCACTACGTCGCCCGCAGCCAGGACGCCTCGCTGATCGGCAACGTCTACCTGGGTCGTGTCCAGAACGTCCTCCCCAGCATGGAGGCCGCGTTCGTCGACATCGGCCGCGGCCGCAACGCGGTCCTGTACTCGGGCGAAGTGGACTGGGATTCGGTCGAGACCGGCAACCAGCCGCGCCGCATCGAGCTCGCGCTCAAGCCCGGCGACAAGGTCCTCGTGCAGGTCACGAAGGATCCGGTCGGCCACAAGGGCGCCCGCCTGACGAGCCAGATCTCGCTTCCGGGTCGCTATCTCGTGTACGTCCCGGGCGGCGCGATGAACGGCATCTCGCGCAAGCTCCCCGACACCGAGCGCTCGCGCCTGAAGAAGATCCTCAAGGAGGTGCTGCCCGAGTCGTCGGGCGTCATCGTCCGCACCGCCGCCGAGGGCGCCACCGAGGACCAGCTGACCCGCGACGTCAACCGCCTCACCTCGCAGTGGGCACACGTCAGCGCGATGGTCGAGAAGGGCAACGCCCCGAGCCTCCTGCACAGCGAGCCCGACCTCCTGGTCAAGATCGTCCGCGACGTCTTCAACGAGGACTTCACGAAGATGCTCATCCAGGGCTCGGACGCCCAGCAGACGATCACGAGCTACCTCGAGGGCGTCGCCCCCGACCTGCTCGACCGCATCGAGAACTACGAGGACGAGCAGGATCCGTTCGACCGGTTCCGCATCACCGAGCAGATCGAGAAGGCCCTCGACCGTAAGGTCTGGCTGCCCTCCGGCGGCTCGCTGGTGATCGACCGCACCGAGGCCATGACGGTCGTCGACGTCAACACGGGCAAGTTCGTCGGATCCGGCGGCAACCTCGAGGAGACCGTCACCAAGAACAACCTCGAGGCGGCCGAGGAGATCGTTCGCCAGCTGCGGCTGCGCGACATCGGCGGCATCATCGTGGTCGACTTCATCGACATGGTGCTCGAGTCGAACCGCGACCTCGTGCTGCGACGCCTCGTCGAGTGCCTGAGCCGCGACCGCACGAAGCACCAGGTCGCCGAGGTCACCTCGCTCGGTCTGGTGCAGATGACGCGCAAGAAGCTCGGCCTGGGCCTGCTCGAGACGTTCAGCGAGCCGTGCGACGTGTGCGCCGGCCGCGGTGTCATCGTGCACCACGACCCGGTCGTCAAGCACCGCTCGACCTCGGCGCCCGCCGAGCGCAACGGCGGGTCCGGCTCCGGTTCCGGGCGACGCTCGCGCGGCGGCTCGTCGGCTCCGGCGGCCCCCGCGAACGGCGCTCCCGCGCCGAGCGCGGCGGCCAGCACGGCCGGCACGCACGTGATCACCGAGGGCGTGAAGTCGGCGCTCGCGCAGATCGCCGCGTCCACGATCCACCCGAGCGACAAGGTCGAGGCCGGCCCCGACGTGCTCATCGAGCTGCCCGAGGGGCCCCGCACGCCCGCGAAGGACGCGCAGGAGGGCCAGGAGCGCCCGAAGAAGCCGCGCCGCAAGCGCAACGCCGATCGGGGTGCCGACCGCGCCGAGCGGGCGCCGCAGGAGCGCCAGCCCGAGCGGAAGACGTCGACCGAGCAGCTGCTCGACTCGGTGCTCAACGCGCTGCCCGAGCCCAAGGCCCCTGGTCAGGGGCGTGGCCGCAGCCGCCGCGTGACGACGGCCGCGCTGACCGGCACGGCGGTCTCGGTCACGGCGGTGCCGCCCACCGAGGGCTGATACCCGTTTCGCACTGACGCCCTCCGGCACCGCCGGAGGGCGTCAGTCGTTCGGGGCTGGGGGGCTTGGCGCTCGGAGGGTCTGGCGCTCGGGTCAGCGGCGCTCGCGCGCCGTCACCCGCAGGCCGGAGGCGATCAGCGCCCGCACCAGGACCTTGCCCGAGACGTGCCGGGCTCCGGCCTCCACGAGGCGCGGGATGAGCTCCTGCGGCACGTCGTAGTGATCCCGGTCGAACGCGCGGGCGGGGACGTCGTGGGCCGCGGCGAAGGCGTGCAGCTCGTCGAGATCCGAGTCGCTCACCAGGTGCGCCCACAGGCGCCCGTGAGCGGGCCAGATGGGGTCGTCGACCAGGATCGCCATCCGACGATCGTATCCGCGACACGCCCCCCGCGTTCCTCGGCCCTTTTGCCGTATTCAGGTTCGATCCGGTAGAGTATTCCTTTGGTGCGCCCCCTGTGTAGCGCGTCCCCGTTGACGTCGCCGCAAAAGCCTTGCAGGCGCCCCTCGCGGCCAGCGAGAGCAAGCGAAGTCTTCAGTGAGATCCCGGAGCCGGACGAGGCTCCCCAATGAAACAAGGTGTGAAGTGGTTTACGCAGTTGTGCGCGCCGGTGGCCGGCAGGAGAAGGTCGAGGTCGGCACCATCGTTCAGCTCGACCGTGTGCAGGCTGCCGCGGGCGAGACGATCGAGCTGGCCGCCGTCCTCTTCGTCGACGGCGACAACGTGACGACCGACGCTGAGAAGCTCGCGAAGGTGAAGGTCACGGCTGAGGTCGTCGGCAACCTCCGCGGCCCGAAGATCGTCATCCAGAAGTTCAAGAACAAGACCGGCTACAAGAAGCGCCAGGGACACCGTCAGGATCTCACGCGCGTCAAGATCACCGGCATCAAGTAAGTCGATACGGAGGATCTGAGAGATGGCACACAAAAAGGGCGCAAGCTCCACTCGTAACGGTCGCGACTCCAACGCCCAGCGACTGGGCGTGAAGCGCTTCGGCGGCCAGGTCGTCAGCGCGGGCGAGATCCTCGTCCGTCAGCGCGGCACGCACTTCCACCCGGGCGCCAACGTCGGCCGCGGTGGAGACGACACGCTGTTCGCCCTCGCGGCCGGTGCGGTCGAGTTCGGCAACAAGGGCGGCCGCAAGGTCGTCAACATCGTCGCCGGCGAGTAATCCCTCTGGGCGGGTGCCGCTGGTCGGCCCCCATACCTCGCAGCACGATTACTAATCTGTAGAACGGGGCGGGCTTCGGCTCGTCCCGTTCTTGTTTATCTCTGGCAGGAGTCGGATCCACATGGTCACGTTCGTCGATGAGGTCACGCTTCATCTGCGCGCCGGCAAGGGCGGCAATGGCTGCGTCTCGGTGCGTCGCGAGAAGTTCAAGCCCCTCGGTGGCCCGGATGGCGCCAACGGCGGTGACGGCGGCGACATCATCCTCGTCGCCGACCCGCAGACGACGACCCTGCTGAGCTATCACCACTCGCCGCACCGCAACGGCGGCAACGGCGGGTTCGGCATGGGCGACATGCGCTCGGGCGCGCAGGGCGAGGACCTCGAGCTGCCGGTGCCCGTGGGCACCGTGGTGAAGGATCCGTCCGGCGAGGTGCTCGTCGACATGATCGAGCCCGGCATGCGCTTCATCGCGGCCCCGGGCGGCAAGGGCGGGCTCGGAAACGCGGCCCTCGCGTCGCCGAAGCGCAAGGCGCCCGGCTTCGCGCTGCTGGGCGAGCCCGGGTGGGAGGGCGATGTCGTCCTCGAGCTGAAGACCGTGGCCGACGTCGCGCTGGTGGGCTTCCCGTCGGCGGGCAAGTCGAGCCTGATCGCCACGATCTCGGCCGCCCGTCCGAAGATCGCCGACTACCCGTTCACCACGCTGCACCCGAACCTCGGCGTTGTGCAGGCGGGCGATGTCCGCTACACCGTCGCCGATGTCCCCGGCCTCATCGAGGGCGCCAGCGAGGGCCGTGGCCTCGGCCTCGAGTTCCTCCGCCACGTCGAGCGCTGCACCGTGCTGGTGCACGTGCTCGACTGCGCCACGCTCGAGCCCGGTCGCGACCCGGTCTCCGACCTCGAGACCATCCGCGCCGAGCTGGGCGCGTACCCGGTCGCCGAGGGACAGGTGCCCCTGCTCGAGCGCCCCCAGATCGTTGTGCTGAACAAGATCGACGTGCCCGAGGCCGAGGAGCTCGCCGCCTTCGTGCGCCCCGACCTCGAGGCGCTCGGCTACCGCGTCTTCGAGATCTCGACGGTCGCCCGCAAGGGCCTGCGCGAGCTCACCTTCGCCCTCGGCGAGATCATCGAGGAGCACCGCAAGGCCGCGCCCGTCGGGCCCGTCGTGCCGCGCGTGGTCATCCGCCCGAGGGGCTCCAAGAAGGAGTTCACGATCAAGGTCGAGGGCGGCACGTACGGCAACGTGTACCGCATCATCGGCGAGAAGCCGCAGCGCTGGGTGCACCAGACCGACTTCACCAACGAGGAGGCCGTCGGCTTCCTGTCGGACCGCCTCGACAAGCTGGGCGTCGAGAACGAGCTGTACCGCGCCGGCGCGGTCCCCGGCTCGACCGTGCTCATCGGCGAGGGCGACTCGGTCGTCTTCGACTGGGAGCCCTCGATCGGCGCGGTCGCCGAGCTGATGCAGGCGCCGCGCGGTCTCGACCCGCGCATGCTGCAGAACACCCGCCGCACGAGCAACGAGCGCCGCGAGCAGTACCACGCGCGCCAGGACGAGCGTGCCGCCCTGCGCGCCGAGGCCGACGAGCGTCGCCGCGCCACGCGCAACGACATCCCCGAAGAGGGATTCGAGGGCGAGGGCGACGACGCGTGATCGTGCAGGATCGGGCGGACATCGCGTCCGCCCAGCGCATCGTCGTCAAGGTCGGGTCCTCGTCGATCAGCGGCGAGTCGTCGTGGCGCATCCCCATGCTGGTGAAGGCGCTCTCGGACGCCCACCGGCGCGGCGCCGAGGTGCTGCTGGTGTCGTCCGGCGCGATCGCGACGGGCATGCCGTTCCTCGACCTCGACTCGCGCCCCACCGACCTCGCCACCCAGCAGGCGGCGGCGGCCGTGGGGCAGAACGTGCTCGTCTTCCGCTACCAGGAGGCCCTGCGACCGTTCGGCATCACCGCCGGCCAGGTGCTCCTCACCGCCGGCGACTTCGAGGATCCCACGCACCGCAGCAACGCGCAGCGCGCGCTGGAGCGCCTGCTGGACCTCCGGATCCTGCCGATCGTGAACGAGAACGACACCGTCGCCACGCACGAGATCCGCTTCGGCGACAACGACCGCCTGGCCGCGCTGGTCGCGCACCTGGTGTCGGCCGACGCGCTGATCCTGCTCAGCGACATCGCGAACCTCTACACGAAGCCGCCGACCGAACCGGGTGCCGAGCCCCTCGACGTGATCGGGAGCGACGACGACCTGTCGGCGCTCGAGTTCGGGTCGACGGTGGTCAACAGCGTCGGCACCGGGGGAGCGGCGACCAAGGTCTCCGCGGCGCGCCTGGCCGCCGCGGGCGGCATCGGCACGCTCGTGACCAGCGCCGATCTTGTCGCCGAGGCCCTGAGCGGTGGGCCCGTCGGCACGTGGTTCGCGCCCGCTCCGGTGCTCGCGCGTCTCGATAAGCTCTCGGAATGAGCATCCTCGAGTCCCCGGTCGCCACGGACACCCCTCAGGATCGGCTGCGCCTGGCGAAGGACGCGGCACGCGTCGCCGCGCGGCTCACGAGCGGTGAGAAGGCGGACGCGCTCCACGCGATCGCCGATGCGCTGGGCGCCCGGTCGGACGAGATCATCGCCGCGAACGCCGACGACCTCGCCCGGGGCGAGCGCGACGGCATCGGGGCGGGCCTGCTGGATCGGCTCCGCCTGGACACCGCGCGCGTGGCGGGCCTCGCGGACGCGCTCCGCGACATCGCCAAGCTGCCCGATCCCGTCGGAGAGGTCATCCGCGGGCACCGCATGCCCAACGGCGTGAACCTCGAGCAGGTGCGCGTGCCGTTCGGCGTGGTCGGTGCGATCTACGAGGCGCGCCCCAACGTGACGGTCGACATCGCGGCGCTCGCGCTGCGGTCCGGCAACGCGGTCGTGCTGCGCGGCGGCAGCGCCGCCCTCTCGTCCAACACGGTGCTCGTGGCGGTGATGCGCGACGCGCTCGAGGGCCTCGGCATCTCGCCCGAGGTGATCCAGTCGGTCGACGCGTTCGGCCGCGACGGTGCCAAGGCCCTGATGCACGGCCGCGGCTTCGTCGACGTGCTCGTGCCGCGCGGCAGCGCCGGGCTCATCGAGACGGTCGTGACCGAGTCGACGGTGCCGGTGATCGAGACGGGCGCGGGCAACGTGCACATCGTGCTCGACGAGACCGCTCGCGAGGACTGGGCGCGCGAGATCGTCGTGAACGCCAAGGCGCAGCGCCCCAGCGTCTGCAACGCCGCCGAGACCGTCCTGGTGCTGCGCGCCGCCGCCGGGCGCCTCGTGTCGCCCGTGGTGGCCGCGCTGCAGGCAGCCGGGGTCACGGTGCACGGCGACGACACCGTCTCCGGGCTCGCCGGCGGTGTTGTGCCTGCGACCGAGGACGACTGGGCGACCGAGTACCTCAGCCTCGACATCGCCATGCGGGTCGTTGACACCCTCGACGACGCGATGGACCACATCCGCCGATACTCGACCGGGCACACCGAGTCGATCATCACGAACGACCTCGCGAACGCCGAGCGGTTCCTCGCCGAGGTCGACTCGGCCGTGGTCCTGGTCAACGCCTCGACGCGCTTCACCGACGGCGGAGAGTTCGGCTTCGGCGCCGAGGTCGGCATCTCGACGCAGAAGCTGCACGCGCGCGGGCCCATGGGCCTTCCGGAGCTGACGAGCACCAAGTGGCTCGGCCGTGGCTTCGGTCAGGTCCGCGTCTGAACGATAAGCTTGATCGGCACGTCACCTTCGTCCGTGCCACAACCTGAACGGAGCACGAATGCACCTCGCCGCAGCGATTGTCGCCGCCGCCGCTGAGACGGAACACCACGGCAACCCGATGCTGGAGACCCTCCCGGCCTTCATCATCGCCGCCGTCGTCTTCCTGCTGCTGGCACTCGTCACGGCGTCGTACCGCAACGTCTCCAACCGCCACGCCGACCCGGCCGAGGCGCACGCGGATCACGGTCACGCCGATCACGAGACGGGACACGGCCACTAAGGTCGTCCCCGGTGACGGTGCAGGCGAGGCCGCCGAGGATCGGCGTGATGGGTGGGACGTTCGATCCCATCCACCACGGCCACCTCGTGGCCGCCAGCGAGGTGGCGCAGTCCTTCGACCTCGATGAGGTCGTCTTCGTGCCCACCGGCCAGCCCTGGCAGAAGCACGAGGTCTCGCTCGCCGAGCAGCGTTACGAGATGACCGTCATCGCGACCGCGTCGAACCCCCGCTTCACCGTGAGCCGGGTGGACGTCGATCGCGACGGCCTGACCTACACCGTCGACACCCTCCGCGATCTCAAGGCCCAGCGCCCCGACGCCGAGCTCTTCTTCATCACGGGAGCCGACGCCGTGGCGCAGATTCTCAGCTGGAGGGACCACGATGAACTGTGGTCTCTGGCCCACTTCGTGGCCGTCTCCCGTCCCGGGCATGTCCTCGACGTGCAGGGGCTGCCGAGCGGCAACGTGAGCCAGCTCGAGATCCCCGCGCTGGCGATCTCCTCCACCGACTGCCGTGATCGCGTGGCGCGAGGCTTTCCCGTCTGGTACCTCGTGCCGGACGGCGTCGTGCAGTACATCGCGAAGCATCACCTGTATCGGAGCAACGCATGAGCACCCCGGACGAGACGTCGCAGCCGCTGACTCGTCGGCAGCTGCGCGAGCTGAAGCTGACCGGTCAGACCCCGGTGATCTCCGCGCAGGAGATCGAAGACGCCCGCGTGGCCCGCGAGGCCGACGAGGCGCGCGCCGCCGAGGACGCCCGCGCCGCGGAGGAGGCCCGCTCCACCGAGGAGACCCACCTGATCACGGAGGCCGAGGAGGCCGCCGCCCGCGAGGCCCTCGCCGCGGAGGCCGCCGACCCCGCCGAGCCGCTGCCGGCCGAGGAGGCCGAGGAGGCGAACGCCCTGGAGGCCGCCTCCGAGGAGACCTCCGCCCCGCTCCCGTTCGCGGACGTCGACGGCGAGCCTCGCCTCACCCGGCGCGAGATCCGCGAGCAGGAGCGCCTGCGCACCAACCAGTTCTCGGTGATCACCCCCGACCAGGAGGGCGAGGTCGACGGCTCCGCCGAGACCGAGGCCGAGCCCCAGCTCGCGGCCATCGAGACCAAGATCGTCGGCGAGAACGAGACGTCCGTCCTCTACGAGGTCGTCGAGGTTCCGTTCGAGCCGGCCGAGGCGGCGGACGAGCAGCCCGCCGACTCCGAGATCCCGGTCGAGGAGCTCGTCTTCGACGAGGCCCCCGCCGAGGAGCCGGTCGTCGAGACCCCGCACGTGGACGCCCAGTTCGAGGACGCCGTCGAGACGGTGTTCGTCGCGGAGGACATCCCGGCGGAGGCGGCGCAGCAGGATCAGCGCCCGACGGTCGCACCGGAGTTCGGCTCGTCGCTGCTCCAGGCGCCGACGCCGTCGGTGACGACCCCCTCGTTCGAGGACATCCTGTCGCAGGCGGCCGCCGATTCCAGCGGCTCCGCGACGGCCTCCAGCGCGCTGATCCTGGCCACGGACCCTGGCTCGATCCCGCTGTCCGCGCCGATCGACGCCACCGGGGAGATCCTGATCACCCGGACCCATCAGCTTCCCGACGGGTTCGGATCCAGCGGCCACGCCGCGGGGACCACCGACGGCAAGGACGTGGACGTTGTGCTGATCGACGGAGAGATCCCTCTCGCGTCGTCGCCGACTCCGATCGCCGCGAGTGACGCGGTGAGCACTTCGAAGAGCCCGGCGGAGGTGATCCGCCCGCCGGCACCGGAGAAGTCGCACCGCCTCACACTGCTCCTCGGCATCACGGCGGGTGTGCTGGGCATCGCACTCATCGGCGTGGTGGTCGCCGCATTCACAACAGGAGTTCTTGGCTGATGGCCTCTGCCGAATCGCTGGACATGCTCAACATCGCGGCCAACGCCGCGGATGCGAAGGGCGGCGAGGATCTCGTGGCCCTCGACGTCTCCGAGCCGCTGCCCCTTGTCGACACCTTCCTCATCGTCACCGGTCGCAACGAGCGCAACGTCGCCGCGATCGCCGACGAGATCGAGGACAAGCTGCACGAGGGCGGATACAAGCGCCTGCGTCGCGAGGGCCGCGCCGAGTCGCGCTGGGTCCTGCTCGACTTCGGCGACCTCGTTGTGCACGTCTTCCACCAGGAGGAGCGGTCGTTCTACGCGCTCGAGCGCCTGTGGAAGGACTGCCCGACGGTGCCGTTCGAGCTCGCGACGCGCCCGGGTGAGGGCGCGGATTTCACCTCCACCGAGGGCTGATGTAATCTTTCTTTGTTGGTCGAGGCTTCTACTCGGCCAACACCTGGGTCTGTGGCGCAGCTGGTAGCGCACCTGCATGGCATGCAGGGGGTCAGGGGTTCGAGTCCCCTCAGATCCACCAAGAACCCCCGGCGACGGGGGTTTTCAACTGTCGTGGTCCGCCGCGACTCTGGGTCTGTGGCGCAGCTGGTAGCGCACCTGCATGGCATGCAGGGGGTCAGGGGTTCGAGTCCCCTCAGATCCACCAAGAGCCCCCGGGAGACCGGGGGCTTTCTTCGTGCGCGGATCGTTCGGCGGACGGAAGGATCCCGACGCATCCCACCACACCGGCGTGGAGCCGGCGGAAAGGTGCGGGTCCGTATGGTGAAAAGCCCCGAACAAGGAGAGATGTGTTCCGCACACCCCTGAGCCTCTTCCGCACGCTCGCAATCGCCGAGGTCTTCTCCTGGACCCTGCTCATCGGCGCGCTGATCCTGCGTGCCACCGCCGACCTGCGCATCGCGGTGAGCATCGCGGGCGGCATCCACGGGTTCGTCTTCCTCGCGTACGGCGCCACCGCGGTGCTCGTGGCGATGAACCAGCGCTGGCGCGTCGGCCCGACCGTCATCGCGATCGTCAGCGCCGTCATCCCCTACGCCACCGTTCCGACGGAGAGGTGGCTGCAGCGCACGGGACGGCTTGAGGGCCCCTGGCGCCTCGAGGAGACGGCCGATCCGCGCGACCGCCGGCCCCTGGATCGCCTGCTGCGCGCCGTCCTCCGCCGACCGCAGCTGCTCGGGATCCTGCTCGTTCTCGCGGTCGTCCTCGTCTTCGTGGTGCTCCTCATCGTCGGGCCCCCGGGCGGAAGAGGCTGACGGGAACCGGGCGCAGCGGGCGTGGTCGCAGGGCCGCGCCATGCGACCGGCATTTCGCGGGCCCGCGCGGATCGTTTATCGTCGCCCTCATCGACTACCTCGAAGAGAGAGGGCCATCAGGATGAGCGACGCGCACGCCGGGATCGTCTGGAACCCCACCAAGACCACCCGTGAGGCACTCGAGACCGCACTCGCCGAGCAGTTCGACGGACGGGTCTCCTGGTTCGAGACCACCGAGGACGACCCCGGCCAGGCCGCCACGCAGCAGGCCCTCGACGAGGGAGTCGACGTCGTCTTCGCCGCCGGCGGCGACGGGACCGTGCGCGCCGTGGCCGAGGGGCTCGCGGTGCGGGAATCGGAGGTCGAGCTGGGGATCATCCCGCTCGGCACGGGCAACCTGCTGGCCCGCAACCTCGGCCTGCCGCTGAACGACCCCGCCGCGGCGTTCGCTCGCGCATTCGAGGGCAACGCCCGGCCGATCGACCTGGGATGGGTCGAGACGTCGCTTCCCGAGGGGACCCACCGGCACGCGTTCACCGTGATGGCGGGATTCGGGATGGACGCCCACATGATCACCGAGACCGACGAGTCGCTGAAGGACAAGGCGGGCTGGCTCGCGTACGTCGAATCGCTCGGGCGGGCCGTCGCGGCCAGCGAGGTCATCGACCTCCGCCTCGCGTTCGACGGCGGTGCGACGGAGGAGCAGAAGGCGCACACCCTGATCGTCGGGAACTGCGGCAGCCTGCAGGCCGGGGTCACGCTCCTGCCGGACGCCGATCCCGGAGACGGGGAGCTCGACGTGCTCATCCTCCACGCGGACGGGCTCGCCGGGTGGGTGGAGACGCTGCGCACCATGATGTGGGACAACGGGCTGCGCCGGCTTCTGCGTACGGGCGACGAGGATCAGCGCGCGCAGAGCACGGACTCCACGACCCATCGCCGGATCACGGCGCTGACGATCGAGCTCGACGAGCCTCGGGTCTTCGAGGTGGACGGCGACGACCTCGGCCTGACCACGCGCATCGACATCAGCGTGCAGCCGGGAGCCGTCCGCATCCGCTGACGCGCGCGATCAACGGGGCGAGCGCGCGATGATCACGGCTCACCCGGTCGTCGTGTCCAGCCGCGCGTCAGAAGTCGTAGGGCGCCCCATAGGGCTGCAGTTGGTCACCCGTGTCCCGCGGGTCGAAGGGGACGGTCTCCACAGAGAAGACCACTTGCGCGGTGGCGGTGATCAGCACGCTGACCGCGCGGTTCCCGACGACGGTGAAGTCGACGAACCGTCCGCCGGCCTGCATCGCGTCCTCGATCCGCGCCTTCAGGTCGTCCAAATCCTGCCCTTGGGCAAGGAAGGAGCCGACACCGTTCACCGCCACCTCAGTCCGAACCATCGTGTCGACGTCGCTCATGCAGACGAGCCTACGGAGCGCGGTCGGCGTGGGAGAGGGGGTTGCAGGTTCGCCGACGATGTGGGACGCAGACGGTGTCGGACCGCGCCGGTGTGGCGGCGCACTCATGGTCAAGCCCTACGGGGCGAGGTCGCGCACCGCAACCCCGTAGGCACAGCGGATGCGGCGGGCCAGAATCCTTGCAGGAGGAAAAGCCATGCCGGAATCTGAGAACACGTCACTCACGGTCGCGATCGTCGGTGCCACGGGCAATGTCGGCACGGCGCTGCTTCACGCGCTGCGCGGCGAGGAGCGGGTCGGTGAGGTCGTGGGGATCGCACGTCGCGCGCCCGACGTCGAGTCGGCACCGTACGACCGCGCCCGCTGGGACCTGATAGACATCGCCGCCCCGGCGCTCGATGCCGCGGGCGAGGACCTGATCATCGATCGCCTCGCGGCCGCCTTCGCCGGCGTCGACACCGTTGTGCACCTCGCGTGGCTGATCCAGCCGAACCACGACCGCGACCTCATGCGGCGGGCCAACGTCGAGGGCACGCGCCGGGTCGCCGAGGCGTGCCTGCGCGCGGGCGTGAACCACCTGGTGTGCGCATCCTCGGTCGGGGCGTACACGGGCGTCCACGACGACTCGCCGCGCGACGAGTCCTGGCCCACCGAGGGGATCCCGACGGCGCACTACTCGGTCGACAAGGCCGCGCAGGAACGCGTTCTGGATGACGCCGAGCAGCGCGGCCTCTCGGTCGCGCGTGTGCGCCCGGCGCTTGTGTTCGACGGCGACGCGGGAGCGGAGATCACTCGGCTGTTCGTCGGCGCCCTGGTGCCGCCCGCCCTGCTGCGGCCGGGCGCGCTGCCCGTGCTGCCCCTGCCCGCCGGGATCCGGCTGCAGGTCGTGCACGGGGCGGACCTCGCCGACGCCTACCGGCGGATCATCGTGCGGCGGGCGACCGGTGCGTTCAACATCGCGACCGAGCCTGTGCTCCGTGCCTCGGACCTCGCCGCCGTGCTGAGCCACGGCCGGCACATGGACGTCCCCGCCCGCGCCCTGCGTCCCCTGCTGCACGCCGCCTGGCGCACACACGCCGTCGCGGCCGACCCGGGGTGGCTGGACATGGCGATGACGGCGCCCCTCATGGACACCACCCGCGCGCAGCGCGAGCTCGAGTGGCAGCCGCGCCGCACCGCCCAGGAGGCGCTCCAGGAGCTGCTCACGGCGATGGCCGACGGCCAGGGCGCCGACAGCGCGCCGCTGCGACCCCGCGCGCAGTGGCCGCAGGATCAGGTGCCGCCGGGGGAGTCCACCCCCGACGGGGCCGTCCAGCCACCCCGGGAGTCGTCGGGCCATCGGGTGCCCGCCGACCTCGAGCGCGACATCCTGGGGCTCTACCTCTCGGACCACCTCACCGGGGCGACCGCGGGCGTCGACCGTCTCCGACGGATGGCCACGGCGTACGCCGACACCGACATGGGGCCGGACCTCGCCCGCGTGGCGCGCGAGGTGGCCGAGGAGCGCCAGTTCCTCAAGGAGCTCATCTCGAGCCTCGAGCTGCGCCGCCGCCCGTATCGGCAGGCCGCCGCCTGGCTCGCCGAGAAGGCGGGGCGGCTCAAGACCAACGGCCGGCCGCTCGGATCCCCGATGACACCGGTGCTCGAGCTCGAGGTGATGCGGAGTGCCGTCATGGGCAAGCTCGGTGCCTGGCAGACCCTCACGGATCTGGCGCCGGACCTCGGCCTGCCCCGGCAGGTGTTCGTGGATCTCGCGGACCGCACCCGGGAGCAGGCCACGATCCTCGAGCGGCTGCATGCCCACGTGGCACCCGAGGCCTTCCGTACCGGCACCGTCGACTGAGGCCGAGCGGCCGCGCTCCCCGAGAGGGGAGTAGCGTGCAGAGGTGACGGACGAGCGGATGGACGCCAATGGGCGGCGCGTGCTGGCAGTGGCGATCCTGGCGTCGTTCGTCGCCTTCCTCGACGGGGCGATCGTCAACGTCGCTCTGCCGGCCATCCGCGCCGAGCTCGGCGGCGGGCTCGCCGGTCAGCAGTGGGTGGTCAACGCCTACCTCGTGACGCTGGGAGCGCTGATCCTGGTCGCCGGATCCCTCAGCGACCTGCACGGACGCAAGGTGATCCTGCGCGTCGGGCTGATCGGCTTCCTGCTGACGTCGGTGGCGATCGCCGCGGCGCCGACCATCGAGTTCGCCATCGCGGCGCGGGCGCTGCAGGGGATCGCGGGTGCGCTGCTCGTGCCGAGCTCGCTCGCCCTGATCACGACCCACTTCGGCGAGGCGACGCGGGGGCGCGCCATCGGCGCCTGGACGGCGGCGACGAGCGCGGCGATGCTGGTGGCCCCGCTGATCGGCGGGCTGTTCATCGACCTCGCCTCCTGGCGGTGGGCGTTCCTCATCAACGTGCTGCCCATCGGCGTGACGCTCTGGCTGCTGGCGGGCCTGCAGACGCCGGACGTGCGCCGCCCCGGCGCCCGGGTCGACCTGATCGCCTCCGCCCTGTGCGCCCTCGGCCTCGGCGGCGTGGTGTTCGGCCTCATCGAGGGGTCGCGCCTCGGGTGGGGCGACCCGCTGGTGCTCGGGGCCGTCATCGTCGGCGCCGCGCTCTTCGCCGCGTTCCTGCTGCGCGAGCGCCGGTCGCCCGAGCCGGTGATGCCGCTCGAGCTGTTCCGGATCCGCAACTTCTGGGCCGGCAACCTCGCGACCACCTTCATCTACGCGGCGCTCGCCCTGAACGGATTCGCGGTGGTCGTCTTCCTGCAGGAGACCGCCGGGTTCCCGGCGACCCTGGCCGGGGCCGCGTCGCTTCCGATCACCGTGATCATGATCCTGGGGTCGTCGGCGATCGGACGGTGGGCGGATCGGATCGGACCGCGCCTGTTCATGACGGCGGGGCCGGCCATCATGGCCGTGGGGGCGGCCCTGCTGCTGACAGCGGGCGATCCGTTCGACTACTGGCTGCAGATGCTGCCCGGAGTCGTGCTGCTCGGCGTTGGTCTGACGGTCACCGTGAGCCCGCTCACGAGCGCGGTGCTCGGGTCCGTCGAGGACGGCCGCGAGGGGATCGCCTCCGCCGTGAACAACGCCGTCTCGCGCGTCGCCGGCCTGCTTGTGGTCGCGGTGATCGCGCTGATCGCGGGCGGCGATCTCACCCTGCAGGGCTTCCACCGCACAGCGATCGCGACGGCGGTGCTGTTCGCGGCGGGGGCGATCGCGTCGTGGGCGGGGATCCGCAACAGCCCGCGCGCCTGACCGCCTGCGCGCCCGACCGGTCGCCGCACCGGCCGGCGGGTGGAAGCGCTCTCCAATATTCCGCCGCCGCAACCGGGGGCCTGTCAGCCGCACGCGAGTAATGTGTGGCGAGCCGGTCTCCCGCCGTACTCGCAGCCGAATGCGGGGGAGAGCACCGGAATCCCCAGGTCACGACCCCGGTTCGCCGGGCACTCCGGCGTTCGCGCTGCCCTGGGCCGCCTCGACCGCTTCGCGCCCATACGGAACCTGCTATGTCCTCCAACCTCACGACGGGCCGCCCGTGGCGCGTCATCCTGGCCTTCTCCATCCCCCTGCTGCTGGGCAACGTCGTCCAGCAGCTGTACCAGTTCGTCGACTCGATCGTCGTGGGGCGCCAGCTGGGCGTCGATTCGCTGGCGGCCGTGGGCGCCACCGGCTCGCTGCTGTTCCTGCTGATCGGCTTCGCGTGGGGTCTCACCTCGGGCTTCGCGATCCCGACGGCGCAGGCGTTCGGGGCGCGCGACTACGACGCCGTGGGGCGCTCGGTCGCGGCGGGCACGATCCTCACGGGCCTCACGAGCGTCATCATCACGGTCGGCGGCGCGGCGCTGGCCGGGCCGCTGCTCGAGCTGCTCGCGACGCCGCCGGAACTCCTGCCCGAGGCCACGATCTTCACCCAGGTGAGCTTCCTCGGCGGCACCGCCACCATGTTCTTCAACCAGCTCTCGGCGATCATCCGCGCGATCGGCGACTCGCGGACGCCGCTGGTGTTCCTGGCCGTCGCCTGCGGCCTGAACGTGGGCCTCGTGATCCTGTTCGTCGGCCCGCTGCAGCTCGGGGTCGCGGGCGCGGCGCTGGCGACCGTCGTCTCCCAGGGCGTGTCGGTGGTGCTGTGTCTTGTGTACGTCTGGCGGAAGGTGCCGGCCCTGCACGTGCACCGCGCCCAGTGGCGCGTGCGGCGCGAGGATCTGGCCGAGCACCTGCGCCTCGGCCTGCCGATGGGCTTCCAGGCGTCGATCATCGCCATCGGCACGATCACGGTGCAGGTAGCTCTCAACAACCTCGGCTCCGAGGCGGTGGCCTCGTACACAACCGCTGCGCGCGTCGACAGCCTCGCGCTGACCTTCCTCAACTCGCTGGGGCTCGCGGCCTCGGTGTATGCCGCGCAGAACCTCGGCGCCCGCCGCCCGGATCGCATCCGCCGCGGCGTCATCGAGGCGCTCTGGATGGCGGTCATCGCCGCGGTGATCCTGGGCGCCCTGCTCGTCGCCTTCGGTGAGCAGATGGTGCGGATCTTCGTGGGCGAGGGATCGGATCACATGGTCGCCCAGGCGCATCAGATGCTCGTCATCAACGGCGTCGCCTACTGGGTGCTCGGCATCCTGTTCGTGCTGCGCGGCGCCCTGCAGGGCCTCGGCCACGCGCTGATCCCCACGGTCACGGGCGCGATCGAGCTCGTCGCGCGCGTGGCGGCGGCGATCGTGCTGGGCGCGGTGTTCGGCTTCGTGGGCGTCGCAGCCGCGAACCCGCTGGCGTGGATCGGGGCGGTGTGCGTGCTGATCCCCGCCTACCTGCACGCGCATCGTCAGCTCTCGAAGCTCCCGGTCACGCCCGAGGTGCCCACCGAGACCTCGACCATCGCCGTGGTCGGCCCGACCGACGGATCCATGGTGGTCGACGCGGTGGTCACCGCGCCGATCCCGGTCATCACGCCCCGCCGGAAGCTCAGCCTGCGTCGTCGCTGACGTCGTCGTCCTCGTCGGGCCGGGGCGTGCCGCATCGCAGGCACCTCGCGCCCTGCTCGACGAAGGCGCCGCACTCGGGGCACACACGCCCGAGCCAGCAGACGGGATCGCCACTCATCGCGCGCCGTCGCGCCGCGTGGTCGGGCGATCGGTGACGCGGCGCGCCCGGACGAGCGCCGGTGCGACGGGAGGCCCGGTCACGCTCACGCGCTCCGAAGCACCTTGTCCATGGTCTTGCCGCGCGCGAGCTCGTCGACCAGCTTGTCCAGATAGCGGATGCGCTGCATCAGAGGGTCCTCGATCTCCTCGACCCGCATGCCGCAGATCACGCCCGTGATCCGCGAGGCGAGCGGGTTGAGCTCGGCCTCGGCGAAGAAGTCGCGGAACGAGGTGCCGGCGTCGAGGTGCGTCCGCAGCTCGCGCTCGGTGTAGCCCGTGAGCCACGTGATCACCTCGTCGAGCTCGGCCGTGGTGCGACCCTTCCGCTCGAGCTTCTTCTCGTACAGCGGGTAGACCTTCGACACGGCCATGTCGAAGGCGCGCTGCTGGTTCATCGCCGCCCTGTCCACGCTCGCGAGTGTACGCCGAGCACCCGTCCGTGGCACCGGGGCCGATGTGACGGGAACGCGCCGAGCGGATTTGACGCGGCGGGGATCTTCGCTACCTTTGCCAGGCGAGCCTAACTTAGGTTCACCTAACTGACGCCGTCGACCTCGGAGGACCGTCCCCATGCCTTCAGCCCAGCCCGCCGGAAACCGGACAGCGCCATCGGTGCACGACACCACAGCGCTGCTGCGCACCGAGACCGCCGGGCTGTACGCCGGCGCCGTGCACGCCGTCGTGGACGACGTCGCCGGGCGCTTCGAGGCGGTGCGTCAGCCGTTCTCGGGGGCGAGCCGGAGCGAACTGCAGACGCTCGTCGACGCCGTGGATCTCGATGGCCCGGCACGCGGGACCGAGGCGGCCCTGCACGAGACGGCCGAGCTGTACGCGACCCACGCGGTGTGGTTCCACGACCCCGCGTACCTCGCCCACCTGAACTGCCCCGTCGCCATCCCGGCGGTGGCCACCGAGGCGATGCTGGCCGCGATCAACACCTCGGTGGACACCTACGACCAGTCGGCGGTGGCGACGCTGATTGAGCAGCGCCTGATCGAGTGGACGGCATCGCGCATCGGGTTCGGCCTGGGGCACCCGCAGGGTGCGGACGGCGTCTTCACCTCGGGGGGCACGCAGTCGAACTTCCAGGCCATGTTCCTCGCCCGGCAGAAGGCGCGCGCCGCGGGTGCGCCGCTCGAGCGCCTGCGCATCCTCGCCACGGCCGCCAGCCACTTCAGCGTCGCGAAGTCGGCGCTGCTGCTCGGCCTCGCCGACGACGCCGTGGTCGAGGTCGCGGTCGACGGCACCGGCCGGATGCGGCCGGACGCCCTGGCCGCCGCCCTGACCGACCTCGCTGCCGCCGGCGACACGGCCATGGCGGTGGTCGCGACGGCCGGGACCACCGACCGGGGGCGCATCGACCCGCTCGCGCCGATCGCCGACGTCTGCGAGCGTGCCGGCACCTGGTTGCACGTGGACGCCGCCTACGGGGGTGGCCTGCTGGTCGCGCCGCGCCGGCGCCACCTGCTCGACGGCATCGAACGCGCACGCTCGGTGACCGTCGACTTCCACAAGACGTTCTTCCAGCCGGTGTCCTCGAGCGCCCTGATCGTCCGGGAGCGCGAGGATCTCCTTCCGGTGGCCTGGCACGCCGACTACCTCAACCCGCTCGAGAACCTCGAGCCCAACCAGGTCGACAAGTCGCTGCAGACCACCCGCCGTTTCGATGCTCTGAAGCTCTGGACGACCCTGCGGGCGCTGGGCGCCGACGGCATCGGAGCGATGGTCGATGCGATCTGCGATCTGACCGAGCGGGTGCACGCGGTCGTCGCTGCCGACGAGGACTTCACGCTGGTCGCCCCCACCGACATCTCGACCGTGCTGTTCCGGTACGAGCCGCGGGGTCTCGACCCGCGGCATGCGGACGCGCTGGTGGCGCAGATCCGTCGTGTGCTGTTCGATTCGGGGCGCGCGCTCGTGGCGAAGACCGTCATCGACGGCCGCCCCACACTGAAGCTGACGCTGCTGAACCCCGATGTCAGCCTCGAGCAGGTGCGGGCCGTGCTGGAGCTCGTCCGCACCGCGGCGCAGGGGATCCTCGCCGGCGAGCAGCTGCTGGGCGACGACACCCCGCCCTGCCGCACCGCCGCTCACCCGCGCCTGCATCGGACGCGGGCCGAGGACGTCGCCGTGGGCCGGGCCGGAGCGGAGGTCGCGCGATGACCGTCACCCACGACCTGCTCGGAATCGGGATCGGCCCGTTCAACCTCGGACTCGCGGCCCTGGCCGACCCGCTTCCGGACGTCGACGCGATCTTCCTCGACCAGGCCGACGAGTTCCGCTGGCACCCCGGGATGATGATCGAGGGCGCCACCATCCAGGTGCCGTTCCTGGCGGATCTCGTCACCATGGCCGATCCGACGTCGCCCTACTCGTTCCTCGCGTTCCTCAAGGACCAGGGGCGGCTGTACCCGTTCTACATCCGGGAGTCGTTCTTCCCGCTGCGTGCCGAGTACGACGCCTACTGCCGGTGGGTCGCCGCGCGACTGGACACCCTGCGATGGGGGAGGCGCGTGACCGCCGTCGAGCACGACGGCGACGCCTGGGTGGTCACGGCCCTCACCGCCGACGGGGCGGAGATCCACCGGGCCCGGCACCTGGTGCTCGGCACCGGCACCGCACCGCGCCTTCCCGCCCCGCTGGCAGAGCTCGCGGCGGCGGCTCCCGACCGCGTTGTGCACACGGCCGACTACCTGCCCCACCGCGCAGGGCTGGCGGCCTCGGGCGCCGTGACGGTCGTGGGGAGCGGACAGTCGGCCGCCGAGGTCTACCGCGACCTGCTCGAGACGATCCACGAAGGCGGCTACCGCCTGGACTGGGTGACCCGATCGCCGAGGTTCTTCCCGATGGAGTACACCAAGCTCACGCTCGAGATGACCTCTCCTGAGTACACCGACCACTACCACGCGCTTCCCGAGGAGCTGCGTGACCGACTCGGCCGCGAGCAGCGCAGCCTGTACAAGGGCATCAGCGCCGAGCTGGTCGACGACATCCACGACACGCTGTACCGGAAGTCGGCACTCGGCCGCGAGGTGCCGACCACGCTGATGACGGACGTGGAGGTGATCTCCGGTCGTGTGGAGGGCGACGACATCGTCCTCACGCTGCGGCACGGGCAGACCGGCCGGACCGCCGAGCATCGCACGCGCACGGTCGTCGCCGCCACGGGCTATGGATCCGGCATCCCCGGTTTCCTCGATCCGGTGCGGGAGAGGATCAACCTCGACGCGGCCGGCCGCTTCGCGGTCACCCGCGACTACACCGTGGACGACAGCCGCACCCTGCACGTGGTCAACGGCGAGGAGCACACGCACGGGGTCACCGCCCCCGACCTCGGGTTCGGCGCGTGGCGGAACGCCACCATCCTCGCGAACGTGACGGGGCGCGAGCCGTACGCGATCGAGCGCTCCATCGCCTTCCAGACCTTCGGCCTTCCCGAAGGGTCGGGCCTGCCCGCGCCCGCCCCCGCGGTGCGCGAGCGGGAGGTCGTCCGATGACGTTCACCACGGATACCGCCCTCGGATCGATCACCGTCGAGCCGGTGGACGCGGGCCGCGACGCCGCCCTGCTGCAGTGCTGGCTCTCCCACCCGGCGTCGGCCTTCTGGCAGATGGGGCACCTGTCCGTCGACGAGGTGCGCCGGTACCTCGCCGACATCGCCGCGGATCCGCACCAGGCGGCGTGGCTGGGCCGGGTGAACGGCGACTCCGTCTTCTTCCTGGAGACCTACGACCCGCGGCATGTGCTGCTCCCCGCCGTCTTCGAGGCGCGCCCGGGCGACCTCGGCATGCACTTCCTCGTCGCGCCGCGCGCGAAGGGTGCGGCGGCGCGCCACGGGCTGACCGACGCCGCCTTCACCGCCGTCCTGCGCTTCTGCCTGACCGACGCCCCGGGCGCGCGCGGAGCGCTGCGGGTCGTCGTCGAGCCGGACGTGCGCAACACGGCGATCGCGGCGAAGAACGCGGCGGCCGGCTTCCGGGTGCAGGGCGAGGTCGAGCTCGCGGGCAAGCGCGCCGCCCTCTCGCTCTGCACCCGAGAGGACTTCGGGGCGTCGCCGCTCGGGGCCGGCGCGCCGCTGGCGACCCACCTGAGGCCCCACCTGGCCGACCGCGCCCATCGCCACCTGGTGGCGAAGGCGATCGCCGAGCTCACCCACGAGCGACTGCTGCTTCCCTCCCGCGTCGACGGCGCTCCGGCGGAGGCGGCGGCGACGCACCCGGAGGCACGCGAGTACACGCTCCTAGCGGGGGAGGCGACATACCGCTTCCGTGCACGACGCCTGCGGCTGGAGCACTGGGTCATCGACGAGGCATCGATCACCCGCACGGTCGCGGGTGACGCCCGGCCCATCGACGCCCTGGAGGTCGTCACCGACCTCCAGGCCGTCCTCGGCATCCCCGAGCAGCTGCTGCCCGTCTACCTCGAGGAGCTGTCGGCGACCTTCGCCGCCGCCTGCGCGAAGCTCGAGCGCGAGGCGAGCGGCGCGACCCCGGGATCGGCCGCGCTGGCGGGCCTCCTCACCGATCCGGCGGTCGCTCCGGCCGCGGCGTTCCAAGCCGCCGAGGCCGCGATGTCGGAGGGCCACCCCGGATTCCTCGCCAACAACGGCCGGATCGGGTTCTCGCTGAGCGACTACGAGCGGTACGCCCCGGAGCGGGCCGCCCGCATCCGCCTGGTGTGGCTCGCCGCGCGTCGGGAGCACACCCAGCTCGCGCTCTCGGCCGATCAGACGGAGGAGGCGCTCTACGGCGCCGAGCTCACGGCCGCCGATCGCACGGCCTTCGCGGCCCGGCTCGTCGAGCGCGGGCTGGAGCCGGCCGACTACGTCTATCTGCCGGTGCATCCCTGGCAGTGGGACCATCGCGTCGCGGTCACCTTCGCCGCCGACGTCGCCCGCGGCGACCTCGTGCCCGTGGGACCGAGCTGCGATGAGTACCAGCCGCAGCAGTCGATCCGGACCTTCCTCAACCGCACGCGACCCGGGCGGCACTACGTGAAGGTGGCCCTGGCGATCCAGAACATGGGCTTCCTGAGGGGGCTGTCGCCCGCCTACATGCGCGCGACGCCCGCGATCAACGACTGGGTCGCCGAGACCGTGCACGGCGACGAGACGCTGCGACGCTCGGGCTTCGGCGTGCTGCGGGAGCTCGCCGCCGTCGGGTACACGGGAGACGCGTACCACCGCACGCCCTCGCCGAATCCGTACCGCAAGATGCTCGCCGCGCTGTGGCGGGAGTCGCCCCTGCCGCGGCTGGCCGACGGAGAGCGCGTGGTCACGATGGCCGCGCTGCTGCACCGCGACGCGGCCGGCATCGCGCTGGTCACCGAGCTGGTGCGGACGTCCGGCCTGGGCGCCGCCGACTGGGTGCGCGGCTACCTCGACGCCTACCTGTACCCGCTTGTGCACTGCCTGCTGGCGCACGAGCTGGCCTTCATGCCGCACGGCGAGAACCTGATCCTCGTGCTGCGCGACGGTGCGGTGCGCCGGGCGTTCGTCAAGGACATCGGCGAGGAGATCGCCGTCGTCGGGGATCGTCCGCTGCCCGAGGGCATCGAGCGCGTCCGCGCCGTGGTGCCCGATGAGGAGCGCGCCCTGGCGATCTTCACCGACGTGTTCGACGGGGTGCTGCGTCACGTCGCCGCGATCCTCGCCACCGATGGCGTCCTGCCGGAGCAGACGTTCTGGTCACTCGTGGCCGAGACGATCGACCGGCATCGCGCCGAGCACCCGGGGCTCGTCACCGGGGTCGACCTCCGCGCCGCGACGTTCGCGCATTCGTGCCTGAACCGTCTGCAGCTGCGCAACACGCTGCAGATGGTCGACCTGACCGACCAGTCGGGATCGCTCATCTACGCGGGCGAGATGGCGAATCCGGTCGCCGCCCGCGAGCCCGCGATGGTGACGGCGTGAGGTTCGAGCTCTTCCGAGACGACCTCGGCGTGCCCCACCTGCGGGCCGGCTCCGAACTCGCGCTCGCCTACGGTCAGGGCTGGGTGACGGCGCGCGACCGCGGCTGGCAGGTCGAGGTCGACCGCTGGCGCGCCGAGGGACGCCTGGCCGAGCGGATCGGATCGGCGGGGCTGGTGTGGGACCGGTTCGCCGCCCGGGTCCGGCTCGCGGACACCGCGCGGCGGGTGCACGCGGCGCTGGCCGAACCGGATCGCGCGTGGCTGGCGGCCTACACCGCGGGGGTGAACGCGGGTCTGGCGGGCCTGCGCACCGCGGAGGAGGACGCACTCGACGCGCACTTCGGGCCCGGCCCCGTGCGCACCCCCTGGCCGGACTGGGCGCCGATCGGGGTGTTCCTCGTGGCGCACGTCCTGTTCAGCGGCTTCCCCCACGTGCTGTGGCGCGATCACGTGGCGCGCCACCTGGGCGCGGACGCCGTCGCCTGGTTCGACGACGCGGGTCCCGCCTCGGGCTCGAACGCCTGGGCCATCGCACGGTCGGCCTCCGGCGCACCGCTGATCGCCGGAGACCCGCACCGGCTGCTGGAGCTGCCCGGCGTCTACCAGCAGGTGCGGCTCGCCTGCCCCGACTACGACGTCATCGGGCTCGCCTTCCCCGGCGTGCCCGGCGTGCAGCACTTCGGGCACACGGGCGAGGCCGCCTGGGGGATCACGAACGCGATCGCCCACCACGTCGAGGTGTTCGCCGAGCGCCTGACCGCGGGATCGGCCGAGGGACCGGACGGACCGGAGCCCACGGCGACCGGGCGCCAGAGGATCATCGTGCGCGGCGCGGAGACCGTCGAGGAGACCTGGATCGAGACGGCGCGGGGCCCGGTGATCGCCGGCGACCTCGCGGGGGAGGCGTGGTCGATCCGCTGGCCCGTGCGCGAGACGTCAGACGCCGGGGTGCCCGCCTGGCGCGCCCTGCTGCGTGCCCGCAGCGCGCGGGACGTGGCCCGCGCCTTCGGCGACTGGGTCGACCCCGTCAACCGGGTGCTGGCCGCCGATCGCGAGGAGGTGCTCTCGCTGACGGCGGGCCGGCTCGCCGCCCGCGCCCGCGGCGAGCGCGTCCTCCCCACCCCCGCGTGGACCGAGGACGCGCACCCGCGCCCGTGGGTGGCGCTGCGCCCATCCGTCGTGGTCGCGCAGCACCATGTCGACGCGAACGAGCGGCCCGCCGATCCGGCGCAGGACCTCGGATGGCGCTACGCCCCGCACCGCGCCGATCGCCTGCGGACGCTGCTGGCCGACGGGGCCCCGGGAGGCGAGACGCCCGCGTCGCAGCACCGCCTGCACGCCGACATCACGCACCGGGGTGCCGCCGGACTCGTCGCGCTGCTTCCCCCGGGCGACGCCGCCGCCGACCGCCTGCGGGCGTGGGTGGCGTGCGGGGCGCGCATGGACGCGGCCTCCGGCGGGGCCGCGCAGTTCGCCGCCTACCGGCACGCGCTCGTCGCCCGGGTCGCGGCCGACCCCCGGCTCGCCCCGCTCGCCGACCCACACCCGTATGGCGAGATCTTCGATCCGTGGTTCTCGGTGCGCACCCATGTCGCCGAGGCGCTGCCCGCCCTGCTGGAGGCGCTGCACGGCGAGGCATCGCGCCGGGCCCTGGCGGCGGACGCCCTCGCCGAGGCCGCCGCGCAGCCGACCTGGGGAGCGACGCATCGCCTGCACGCGCTGCATGCCCTCGCCGACGTGTCGGGCCTGCCGGGAGACGCGGTGCCGTCCGTCCCGCCGGTGCCGCTGTCGGGGGACTCCGACACGCCGTGGTGCACGGCGTCGGCGCCGGGCGTCACCGATCGGTCGTGGCGGGGCAGCGTCGCGCGCTGGATCTGGGACCTCGACGATCGCGACGCGAGCCGCTGGGGAGTGCCCTTCGGCGCGTCCGGCGACCCCGCATCGCCCCACTTCGACGATCAGCTGGCCACCTGGGCCCGGGCCGGCACCGCGCCCGTGGTCACGGACTGGCGACGGCTCCACCCCGATACGGAGACACCCGGATGACCCTGCTGCGCACCGGCCCCCGCGGCGCCGAGCTCTTCCGCGTGACCTCCGGCGATGCGACGGTCACCGTCCACGCCCTCGATCCCGACGCAGACGCCGACCTGCTGCATCGCTGGGTGACCCGCCCGACCGCCGTGTTCTGGGGGATGGGGCACCTGAGCCGCGACGAGGTGCGCGACACGTACGCCTTCGTCGAGACGCTTCCCTCTCACCACGCCTACCTCGTGCGCTGGAACGGCGAGCCCGTGGTGCTCCTGCAGGCCTACGACCCGCACGACGACCCCGTCTCGACCGCATACGACGTCCGGCCGGGCGACATCGGGCTGCACTTCTTCCTCGGAGAACGCGGCCCGGGAGGCGCCGGCCTCTGGCGGGTGCTCGGCCCCGCCATGATCGGGTTCCTGCTGTCGGGCGCGGACGCCCGCCGGCTCGTCGCCGAACCGGACGCCCGCAACGCCGCCGCGGTCGCGCGCGTGCGCGCGGTCGGCTTCGAACCCGGGCCGCGCGTCCGGTTCGACTCGGCCCACGGCCCGAAGGACGCCCAGCTCGTCTTCCTCACCCGCGAACGCGCCGAGGAGCTCGCCGCGCGCGCGGGATGAGGCCGGCCGGCGCTCAGGCGCGGGGCGCCGCCAGCGGATCCGGGGCGTACCGCTCGGTCAGCCGCGCGAGGTCCGCATCGGTCACGCCGATCGAGGAGAGGTAGGGGCGGACGCCGCCGTGGGTCTCCTCGATCCAGGACAGGGCGTCGAGAAGGGCTGGGGCGGGGCTGCGGGTGATGATCTCGACGAGCGTGTCGGTGATCGGGATCCGGAACCGCCGCACCTTCCGCATCATCCGGTCGGCCCACTCGCCCGCGAGGTTGGTCTCGGTGAGGGCGTAGTCGGCGACGACCTGGTCCACGGGCGTCCCGATCGCGAGCAGCGTCAGCGCGACCACCAGCCCCGAGCGGTCCTTCCCCGCGGTGCAGTGCACAACGACGGGGCCGTCGGCGTCGGCGATCGCCCGGATCGCCTCGCCGAGCGAGTCCCCGTAGTCGGCGAGCAGGGTGCGGTAGACGTCGCTCAGCTCCAGAGTCGACGCCTCGGAGGACGGGGTCCCCGCGTCGATCGGGATGCGGATCAGCTCGGCGCCGACCCCTCGGATCCGGTCGCGCCCGCCGATGCGCACGTCCCACCTGCCGCGCAGGTCGATCACCCGCGAGATCCCGAGGAGACGCAGCGCCGCCCGTCCCGCCCGCGTCACGCGGTGAAGGGCGTCCGAGCGGTAGAGCGTGCCGGGGCGGGCCGGCAGCACCTCGCGGAAGTTGTAGGTGCCAGGGATGTCGATGCGCACGGACGCCAGACTACGGGGGCCGGTCAGACGGGGCGGATGCTCAGTCTGACCACGGCGGATAGGCGGCGATGGGCGTGGGCTTTCGCGCCACGGAGGAGTGCGGCGAAGCGGGGCGAGCGGGCTCCGTGTCCGGAGCCGCGGTGGCGCGACGGAATCGGCGCCCCGTGATCTCGTGCGGCGTGATGCGCACCACGTACGGCTTCTCCTCGGGCTGGTCGCTGATGAGGCGATCGGCGCCCGCGGCGAGGATCGCGGCGTCTGCCACCACACGGGACGCGGTGCCGTGCACAACGACGCTCCACATCACGGTGTCGTCCTCGCCGTCGAGCTCCAGGGCCACCTCCGGATGGGCGACGATGCTGCGCAGCTTGCTGCCGGGCGCCGTCCGGACGTAGAGGTTGCCCTTGTGCGGGAGATAGTTCAGCGGGAAGACGTCGGGCGTGCCGTCCCCGCGCACCACCGCGAGGCGCGCGAAGTCGTCACCGTCGATCAGGCGCCAGCACTCCGAGACGGACAGCGTCTCGATGCCGAAAGCGGGCACGGATCCGGTTCCACTCATGCCCCCCAGTGAAGGGCAAACACCCGCACAGCGGAAGGGGGCGAGCGCCGGACCCGCGCCGTCGCGGCGGTGCGGGGTTAGCCTGGGGGAGACGAAAAGAGGTGCCATGGCGACGAAGCCTCCCACCCAGGACATCGACGAGTCGAAGCTGCGCATCGGCGCACGCGAGACCAGCGCCGTCGGAGTCCCGGCCGTGATGCACGCACTCAAGATCTCCTTCGAGCAGATGGGCGTTGTGCGCAGCGCCCGGACGCTGCTGCGGGTCAACCAGAAGGACGGCTTCGACTGCCCCGGCTGCGCGTGGCCGGAAGAGGATCGCCGCCACGCCGCCGAGTTCTGCGAGAACGGTGCGAAGGCCGTCGCCGAGGAGGCGACCATCCGCCGTGTCGAGCCCGCGTTCTTCGCCCAGCACAGCCTCGACGAGCTGAGGGAGCGCGACGACTACTGGCTCGGCCAGCAGGGGCGCCTGACCACGCCGATGCTGCTGGAGGAGGGCGGAACCCACTACCGCCCGATCAGCTGGGATGCGGCGCTGCACGAGATCGCGACCGCGCTGCGCGAACTCGACGACCCGAACGAGGCGGTCTTCTACACCTCGGGCCGCACGTCGAACGAGGCCGCCTTCCTGTACCAGCTGCTGGTGCGCGGTCTCGGCACGAACAACCTGCCCGACTGCTCGAACATGTGCCACGAGTCGAGCGGCTCCGCTCTCACCGAGACGATCGGGATCGGCAAGGGGACGGTGTCGATCACCGACATCCACGAGGCGGATCTGCTGATCGTCGCGGGTCAGAACCCGGGAACGAACCACCCCCGCATGCTGAGCGCCCTCGAGAAGGCGAAGGAGAACGGCGCGACGATCATCGCCGTGAACCCGCTGCCGGAGGCGGGCCTGCTGCAGTTCAAGAACCCGCAGACGCCCAAGGGCGTGCTGCTGGGCGGCACCAAGCTCGCCGACGACTTCGTACAGATCCGTCTCGGCGGCGATCAGGCGCTGTTCCAGGCGGTCGGGAAGCACCTGCTCGAGGCCGAGCAGCGCGAGGGCGCCGTGATCGATCACGGCTTCATCCAGCAGCACACGGCAGGCTTCGCCGACTACGCCGCGCACGTCGCGGACCTCCCGTGGGCCGACCTCGAGGTCGCCACCGGGCTCACCGAGAAGCGCCTGCGCGAGGTGGGCGACGCGGTGCGCCGGTCGAAGGCCACCATCGTCTGCTGGGCGATGGGGCTCACGCAGCACAAGCACTCGGTGCCCATGCTGCGCGACATCGTCAACGTCCTGCTGCTGCAGGGCAACTTCGGCCGACCGGGCGCGGGCGTGTGCCCGGTGCGCGGCCACTCGAACGTCCAGGGCGATCGCACCGTGGGCATCTACGAGAAGCCGGCCGAGGCGTTCCTCGCCGCGCTCGACACCGAGTTCGGCTTCACCGCGCCCCGCGCGCACGGCTACGACACCGTCGAGGCGATCCGCGCCATGCGCGACGGCCGCGTCCGGGTCTTCATGGGCATGGGCGGGAACTTCGTCAGCGCCACCCCCGACACCCGTGTCGTCGAGCAGGGGATGTCGAACGTCGGGCTCACGGTGCAGGTGTCGACCAAGCTCAACCGCTCGCACGTTGTGCACGGGCGCCGGGCGATCATCCTGCCGACCCTCGGCCGCACCGACCGCGACCGCCGAGGCGGGGTCGACCAGCGGGTCAGCGTCGAGGATTCGATGGGCGCCGTGCACAGCTCGCGCGGCCGGCTCGCGCCCCCGTCCGAGGACCTGCTGAGCGAGGTCGCGATCCTCGCCCGCCTCTGCGAGCTGGTGTTCGCGGATCGGCCTGCGGCGCCGCGCGCCGACTGGCGAGACCTCGAGACCGACTACGCGGCGATCCGCGGGCACATCTCGCGCGTCATCCCGGGCTTCGAGGACTACGACAAGCGGATCGACAAGGGGCGGACGTTCTTCCTCCCCAACGGCCCGCGCGACGAGCGGCGCTTCACAACGCACAACGGCAAGGCGAACTTCACCGTCAACCCGCTCGAGTACCCGGTGATCCCGGAGGGCCGCCTGCTGCTGCAGACCCTGCGGTCGCACGATCAGTACAACACCACGATCTACGGCAAGGACGACCGCTACCGCGGCATCCACGACGGTCGCCGGGTGGTGCTCATCCACCGCGATGACATCCGCGAACTGGGCTTCGCCGAGGGGGAGATGGTCGATCTCGTCTCCGAGTGGAACGGGCCTGAGGGCCTCGAGGAGCGCCGGGCGGAGGAGTTCCGGCTGGTGCCGTACGACACGCCGCGCCGCAACGCCGCGGCCTACTACCCCGAGACGAACGTGCTCGTGCCCCTCGATTCGACGGCCGATGTGAGCGGCACACCGACCTCGAAGGCCGTGGTCGTGCGCCTCGAGAAGCGGCCCTGATGGGAAGGATCACGCAGCGTCGTCCCGTGGTGCGCATCGCGCTCGACGGGGCCACGACGCGCCGCCCCGACACCCTCGCCGTCGAGGAGCCGCTCGAGATCCGCGTGGCGGGCGATCCTCTTGCCGTCACCATGCGCACGCCCGGCCACGACGTCGAGCTGGCGGCGGGCTTCCTCGTCTCGGAGGGCGTTGTCAGCCGCGGATCGGACTTCCGTTCGGCGATCCACTGCGGCGGCCCCGGAACGGGCGGCGCCGAGAACACCTACAACGTGCTCGACGTGGCGCTCGGCCCGGGTGTCGCGCTCCCGAGCCCCGACGTCGCCCGCAACTTCTACACCACCTCGTCGTGCGGGGTGTGCGGCAAGGCGAGCATCGAGGCCGTGCAGACCGTCTCGTCCTACTCGGTCGCCGAGGACGACGTGCGGGTCCCGGTGGAGCGGCTCGCGGCGTTCCCCGACGCGCTGCGCGCCCACCAGGCGGTGTTCGACAAGACGGGCGGGCTGCACGCGGCCGGGCTGTTCGACGCCGAGACCGGAGAGCTCGTGGTGCTCCGCGAGGACGTCGGGCGCCACAACGCGGTCGACAAGGTCGTCGGGTGGGCCGTACTGAACGACCGCCTGCCGCTGCGGCGCCACGTGCTTATGGTGTCGGGCCGGGCCAGCTTCGAGCTGGTGCAGAAGGCCGCGATGGCGGGCATCCCCGTGCTCGCGGCCGTGTCGGCGCCCTCGTCGCTCGCCGTCGAGCTCGCCGAGGAGCAGGGGATCACCCTGGTCGGGTTCCTGCGGGGCACGACCATGAACGTCTACGCGGGCGCCGAGCGGATCGTTGTGCCGGCGGTCGCCGGCGTCTGACGCGCCGCCCGATCAGACGAACGGCCGTGAGGCGTCGATCATCCGACGCAGGCACACGGCCGCGGTGAGCTCGGAGGCGACGTCCGAGGGCACCGAGGTCGGGCCGGTGACGGTCGGCGCCTCGTCGAGCACCGCGGTGTAGGCCGCCAGCGCCTCGTCGGCCGCCGCCAGGCGCTCGCCGGCCGACTCGCTGCCCGCGGGCTCGGCGACGAGATCGGCCACGCGGCGGATCGCGACGGCCAGGGGGCCGTGCGCGCCCTCGGGAGCGGTGCCGAGCTCGTCGACCCGGATCAGGACATCGGCCAGATCCCGGATCGAGAACACGGTGCGCTCGAGGGCATGCAGGCGGCGGCGGTTCAGGTCGCGTTCGCCGCCGCGGCCGCGGGCACGGGGGTTGGCGCGGCTGCTCTCGTCCGCGTCCTCGACGGCGCGCGTCACCTCGTCGACCGTGCTGTGCAGCTCGGCGACGATCTCGGTGAGCTGGTCGGTGCTGATCTTCCGCCCCTCCACGGCGTCGGCGACGTCGTGGAGGTGCTGCGCGGCCGCATCGCGCAGGGAGGAGAGCCGGTCAGCGGCCTGCTGCAGGTACAGCGGTGGGAAGAGCAGGAGATTCACGACCAGGCCCACCGCGACGCCGAAGGCCATGGTCACGAGGTAGGAGACCGAGAACTCCTCCGGCGTGGCCCCGCCGAGCAGCAGCACGAACAGCCCGGCCATCGCGATCCACTCCCGGCCCACGCCGAGCGCGTCGAGCCCGCCCAGCCAGACGCCCACCCCGACCACGAGCGCGAGCGCCACGATGCCGGGTGCCCCCATCCACAGCAGCGCGATGCCGCCGAAGCCCAGCCCGATCCCGAGCGCCAGCCCCATCAGCGTCTGCATGCCGGAGCGCGCCGACCCGGCGAGCGTCGGGTACATGCTCACCAGCACACCCAGGGGCGCGTAATACGAGTAGTCGGCCTCGGCGAAGGGGACGTAGGGAGCGAGGTACCACGCGAGCGCCGCGGCGATCGCCGTGCGCACGGCGAGGGCGATCCGCGAGCTCTCGCGGAGACCTCGCATGCGGGGGAGTCGGATCCTGGGCCGCGTCATCGGGAGCCGCCCGGTCAGACCGCCAGCTCGGCGCGCCAGCGCGAGAGGTAGGCGGCGGTGATGTCGTCCTCGGCGTGGTTCTCGGCGAACGTCGGGATCTCGCGCAGCACCGGGTACGGCGTCTCGCGGTCGTCTCCGGTGGGGCGCACATCGAGGTGCGTGGCCTCGTAGCCGTTGTCGTGGAGCCAGGTCGCCATGTCGTAGTCGCCGTTCGAGTCGCCGGCGGTGAACCACCGCTGCGGCACGTCCATCCGCTCGGACACGAGCGCGACCGCCCGCTCGGCACCGAGCGCCTTGCCGGCGGACCGGTGCTCGAGATCGATCGAGATGATCGTCGGGACCGTGTAGAAGTCGGCCTCGAGCCCGAGTCGGGCGATGGCCGCGTCGAGTTCGGCCGTGACGGCGGGCTGCTGGGCGAGGTAGTCGGCGTTGGTCACGTCGAGGTTCTGCTCGAGCGAGACCATGGTGCGCTTGGTGTCGTCCCAGAACATCAGGTCGAGGTGCCGGTCGGTGATGGCACGGCAGGCCGCGACGAGGTCCTCCGGCACCGCGATGGTCTCGTCGATGCGGACGTCGCCGATCTCGCCGTCCGTGACGGCGAACCATGTCGCGCCCTTCTCGCCGATGCCCCAGACCGGCGCGTCGGCGGCGAGCCCGGCGTCGACGAGAGCCGGGATGACCTGGTCGGCCAGGAATCGATCCGAACGGCCCGTGTTGAACACGACCGGGCACCCGGCGTTGGCGATCGCCACGAGGTCGGCGGCGATCGAGGGCAGGCGGACCGATCGCGTCACCGTGCTGGCCAGGGGGCCGTCGACGTCGAGCAGCAGGCCGAAAGCGGGGGAGGTCATGCCCCCATCCTCCCCGACGACCCGGCCGCCGTGTGCACCGGGCGTTCAGGCATCGAGTGCGGCCCGCGCCTTCTCGAGCGCGTCACGGGCGTCCGCCTCGGCCGCCGCGGCGTCCTCCGCGCTCTTCGCATCCTCGGCGAGCGCCTCCTCGGCCTGCGCACCGGCGCGCTCGGCGGCCTCGATCTCGCGCCGCAGCTCCGCCAGCCGCTTGTTCGCCTCGTCCCGCACGCGGGTGTGCTGGGCGGTGGCCCGGCGCGCCTCGTCGCTCGCGCGCGTCGCCCGCTCCAGCGCCTTCTCGGCGTCGCGGACGGCGCGCTCCGCCGCGCGTCGCGCGCGGCGCGATGCCAGCTCATCGACCTGGGGCGCGGGAGCGGCGGAGCCATCCGGGGCCGGGCCCGCCACGGCGTCCGTGAGATCGACGGGGTCGAAGCCGACGACCTCAAGCGCGCGGATCAGGCGGCCCGAGGTCACCGCGGCCGCGGCATCGGCGTCGGCCATGGCGGCCTGCAGGGTCTGCGACACCTCGTCCAGCACCGCGGGCGGGGCGTTGACCTCCTGGGCGGCCGCGAGCTCGCCGCCCTCGCGCGCGAGGGCGGAGGTGAGGGCGCGCCGGTCCTTCGTCAGCTGGGTGAGGGTGGCGGCGTCCAGATCCTGCTGGGCGTCGCGCAGCTCGGCCCCGAGCTCGAGCACCTGGCCGACCTTCTCGGCGCGATGGCGCACCAGCTGCCCGACGATCCACGCGGGCGCCGACGCCTTCCGCAGGGCAGCGATCCGCTTCGCCAGCGCGGGGTCGTCGGCCTTCGCCGCCTTCGCGCGGGCGTTGCGCTCGGCGGTGAAGGATGCGGGCGGCAGCGCGTACAGCTCGAAGGCGACCTCGACGAGCGGATCCGTTGCCATGCGTCGATCCTGCCGCACACCGCGTCGAGTAGGGTCGCGACGTGCGCCACGATCCGTCGACCTCACGCCACCGCCGGGTCGCGGCCGTCATCATCGGCGCGGTCGTCGTCGCGGCCGGTCTCGCGGTGAGCGAGTTCACCCCCGCAGGCATGGTCGCCGATGCCGCAGGCGACGCGCTCTACGCCGCCCTGGTCTACCTCATCGCGGTCTTCGTCGCCCCGCGCGCGGCGCCCTGGAAGACGGCACTCGCGGCGCTGGCCTGGTGCGTGGCGGTCGAGTTCTTCCAGCTCACCGGCCTGCCCGAGGTCTGGGGTGCCGCCTTCCGCCCGCTGATGTTCGTCTTCGGCAACGTGTTCGCCGCCTCCGACCTCGCGTTCTACGGGCTCGGCATCGCCCTCGCGTGCGCGATCGATGTCGTGAGCCGCTCCCGGGTGCGGGCGGAGCCGCGGGGCTGAGCGGCGCGGGCCGACCGAGAGCCGCGGATACGGCGGAGCGCCCGCCCGCACAGCCCGGGCGGGCGCTCGTTCGCGGTGTGGCTGCGCGGTCAGCCGCGCGCGGCCCGGCGGGCCGCCTGCTCGATCGGATCCGGGACGGGCAGCGACGCGATGAGGCGGCGCGTGTAGTCGTCCTGCGGATCGCCGAGCACCTGGGCGGTGGGGCCCTGCTCGGCGATGCGGCCGTGATGCAGCACAACGACGCGGTGCGCGAGCAGGTCGACGACAGCGAGGTCGTGCGTGATGAACAGCGCCGCGAACCCGAAGCGCTCCTGCAGCTCGGTGAACAGGTCGAGCACCCGGGCCTGCACCGACACGTCCAGCGCGCTGGTGGGCTCGTCGGCGATGAGCAGCTTCGGGTCGAGCGCGAGCGCGCGGGCAAGCGACGCGCGCTGACGCTGCCCGCCCGAGAGCTCGTGCGGGAACCGGTCGCCGAACTCCTTCGGCAGCTGGACGGCCTCGAGCAGCTCGTCGACCCGGTCGCGGGCCTCCGCAGCGTTCCGGGCCGTGCCGTGCACCACAAGCGGCTCGGCGACGCACTGGGCGATGGTGAGCAGCGGGTTGAAGCTCGACGCCGGGTCCTGGAACACGAACCCCAGCTCGCGGCGCTTCGCCCGGAAGTCGCGCTCGCGCATCCCCAGCATCTCGTGCCCCAGCACCTGCAGCGATCCGCCCGTCACGGGCGCGAGGCCCGCGATCGCGCGACCGATCGTGGTCTTGCCCGATCCCGACTCGCCGACGAGCCCCAGCACCTCGCCGGGGCGGATGTCGAAGTCGACGGCCTGCACGGCCTTGAACGCCTTCTTGCCGAGACGCCCCGGATACTCGATCTCGAGGCCGCGCGCCGAGACCACCGGCGCCGCCTCCGGGTCGCCCGTGAAGGCGCGGTCGGCGATGTCCAGACGCGGCACCGCGCCGAGGAGGCGCTTCGTGTAGGGGTGCTGCGGGGCCGCGAACAGCTCGGTGGCGGGGGCCGTCTCGACGATGTCGCCGAGGTACATCACGGCCACGCGATCGGCGAGGTCGGCGACCACGCCCATGTTGTGGGTGATGAGCAGGATCGCCGTGCCGAACTCGTCCCGCGCCAGGCGCAGCAGGTCGAGGATCTCTGCCTGCACCGTGACATCGAGCGCGGTGGTGGGCTCGTCGGCGATGATCACCGCGGGCTCCAGCGCGAGCGCCTGGGCGATCACGATGCGCTGCTTCTGCCCGCCCGAGAACTGGTGCGGGTAGTCGTCGACGCGCTTGTCGGGCTCCGGAATCCCGACCCGACGCAGGATGTCGATCGCCTTCGCGCGCGCGTCCCGCTTCGAGATGCTGCCGTGGGCGCGCAGGCCCTCGGCGATCTGCCAGCCCACCGTGAAGACGGGGTTGAGCGCCGTCATGGGCTCCTGGAAGATCATCGCCGCCTCGGTGCCGCGCAGGTCGCGCAGGCGCGCCGGCGAGAGGGGCACGATGTCGGTGCCGTTGAGCACGACCGCGCCCTCCACCCGCGCCGTCTCGGGCAGCAGGCCCAGGATCGTGCGCGCGGTGACGGTCTTGCCGGAGCCCGACTCGCCCACGACCGCGAGCACCTCTCCGGGCCGCACCTCGAGGTCGATGCCCTTGACCGCCGCGACGTCGCCGCCGTCGGTGGCGAACGTGATCCGGAGATCCGTGATGTCGACTGCGGGAGTCGTCATGGTCACTCCACCTCTCCGAGGTCCTGGCGGGCGACGGGGGTCGTCGCGGCCGCGGCGTCGGCGGGCGTGGCCGCCTTGGCGCGACGACGCGTGCGCAGACGCGGGTCGGCCAGGTCGTTCAGGCTCTCGCCGACCAGCGTGATGCCCAGCACCACCAGCACGATCGCGGCGCCCGGGAAGACCGAGGTCCACCAGATGCCGCTCGTGACGTCGGCGATCGAGCGGTTGAGGTCGTAGCCCCACTCGGCGGCCTTGGTCGGCTGGATGCCGAAGCCGAGGAAGCCCAGGCCCGCGAGGGTCAGGATCGCCTCGGACGCGTTGAGCGTGAAGATCAGCGGCAGGGTGCGGGTGGCGTTGCGCAGGACGTGACGGAACATCACGCGGAACGTGGACGCACCGATCACCTGCGCCGACTCGACGTACGCCTCCGACTTGATCCGGATCGTCTCGGCGCGGATCACGCGGAAGTACTGCGGGATGAACACGACCGTGATCGAGACCGAGGCCGCGAGCACACCGCCCCACAGGTCGGACTGGCCGCCGGAGATCACGATCGCCGCGACGATCGCGAGCAGCAGCGTCGGGAACGCGAAGACCGCATCGGCGATCACCACGAGCACCCGGTCGAGCCATCCGCCGAAGTAGCCGGAGACGAGGCCGAGAAGGATGCCGGCGAAGATCGACAGCGCGACGGCGATGACGATGACCATAAGCGCCGTCTGCGTGCCCCAGATGACGCGCGAGAGCACGTCGAAGCCGCCGACGGTGGTGCCGAGCAGGTGCTCGGCGCTCGGCGGCTGCTGGGCGCCGAAGCGCTCACCGTCCGAGGTGAGCTGCGCGAAGCCGTACGGCGAGAGCACGGGGGCGAAGATCGCCGTCAGCAGGAACACGGCGCAGATCACGAGACCCGCGGTGAGCATGCCGCGCTGCAGCCCGACCGACTGGCGGTACTGGTGCACGACGGGAAGGCGGGAGAGGAGGCTGCGCACCGTGGAGGGACGCCGCGCTTCCGTCTTCGGGGACTGTGCGGTGGTGGTCATGTCAGTACCTCACCCGGGGGTCGATCAGGGCCGCGATGATGTCGACCACGAAGTTGGTGACCGCGACGATCACGGCGAGGAGGGCGACGATGCCCTGGACGGCGACGAAGTCGCGTGCGCCCAGGTAGTGCGACAGCTGGAAGCCGAGGCCCTGCCACTCGAACGTCGTCTCGGTCAGCACGGCGCCGCCCAGCAGCATGGCGATCTGCATGCCGATCACGGTGATGATCGGGATCAGTGCGGGCTTGTAGGCGTGCTTGCTGACGAGGCGCGTCTCGCGGATGCCTCGCGAGCGGGCCGCATCGATGTACGGCATCGACAGCGTGCCGATGACGTTCGTGCGCACGAGGCGCAGGAACACGCCCGCGGTCAGCAGGCCGAGCGCGATGCCCGGCAGCAGGGCGTGCGCGAGGACGTCGCCGATGGCGTTCGCGCTGCCCGAGCGGATGGCGTCGATCAGGTAGATGCCGGTGGGCGAGTCGAGGCGCCCCAGCGTGATCTCGACCCGCGGCGAGGCGCGCCCCGACGTGGGGAGCACACCCAGCCAGACCGAGAAGATCAGCTTGAGCAGCAGACCGGCGAAGAAGACCGGGGTGGCGTAGCAGAGGATCGCGAACACGCGCAGCACGGCGTCGCCCCAGCGGTCGCGCACGGCCGCGGCGATCATGCCGAGCGGGATGCCGACGATGAAGGCGATGAGCAGCGCGTAGATCGCGAGCTCGAGGGTCGCCCCGCCGTAGTGCAGCAGCAGCTCGGCGACGGGCTGGTTGTCCGTGATGGTGGTTCCGAAGTCGCCGCGGACGATCTGCCCGAGGTATTCGAAGTACTGCACGATCAGCGGGCGGTCGTACCCGGCCGCGTGGATCCGCTCGGCGAGCTGGTCGGCGGGAAGCCGGCCGCCGAGGGCCGCGGTGAGCGGGTCGCCGGTGAGACGCATGAAGAGGAACACCGTGGTCACGAGGATGAACACGGTCGGGAAGATCAGCAGGAAGCGGATCAGGATGTAGCGGCCGAGCGACCCGCCGGATCGCGCACGCCGGGTGGTGGCGGGTGATGCGGGGGAGAGCCCTGGATCAGCGGTGGTGGCTGTCACGACAGGAGTGTCCTTCGGAGGAGGAGGGCAAAGCATGGGAAAGGGGCGGCCTCAGGTGAGACCGCCCCTTTCATGTGCGTCAGCGCGTCAGCGGCGCGAAGCGCAGCTTGAACGACGCGTCGAGGACGACGCCCTCGATGTCGGAGGCCGACACGAGCGTCTGCGCGCCCTGCAGCAGCGGCACGGTCGAGAGGTCCGCGGCGACCTTGGCCTGGATCTCCTCGATCAGGCCCTGGCGCTCGGTCGCGTCCGGGGTGACGGCCTGCTTCAGGATGAGGTCGTTCACCTCGGGGTTGTCGTAGTGGTTGCCCAGGAAGTTCTCCTTGAGGAAGAACGGCGCGAGGTAGTTGTCCGCGTCCGAGTAGTCCGGGAACCAGCCGAGCTGGTAGGCCGGGTACACGTCGGCCGTGCGGTCCTTCGAGTACTGCACCCACTCGGTCGACTTCAGGTCGATGTCGAACAGACCGTCGGCCTCGAGCTGCTCCTCGACCATCGCGTACTCGTCACCCGACGACGGGCCGTAGTGGTCCGGGCTGTACTGCAGGCTGAGCGCGACGGGGGTCGCGACGCCCGCGGCGTCCAGGATCTCCTTGGCCTTGGCGGCGTCAGGGCCGCCCTCGCCGTCGCCGTAGAGGCCCTTCAGCGCGTCGGTGGCGCCGGCGAAGCCCTCGGGCACGTACGAGTACAGCGGCGTGTAGGTGCCGTTGTAGACCTGGTCGCTGATCGCCTCGCGGTCGACGAGCGACGCCACCGCCTGGCGGACGGCCAGGGCCTTGGCCGGGTCGGCCTCGGGGGTCGTGGCGCCGAACGGCTGCGTGTTGAAGTTGAACGTGATGTAGCGGATCTCGCCGCCGGGGCCCTCGTGGACCTTGAGCTTGTCGTCGCCCTGCAGGTCGGCGATGTCCGTCGGCGCGAGGCTGCGGTACGCCACGTCGATGTCGCCCTGCTGCACACCGAGCTTCAGGTTCGAGGACTCGGCGTAGTAGCTGAGGATGACGCCGTCGTTCTCGGGCGCGTCCAGCAGGCCCTTGTACTCGGGGTTCGGGGTGAACTCGACCGTCTCGTTGAACTTGTACGAGGTGATCGTGTACGGGCCGCCGAACGCCTCGGCGTCGACGATGTCCTTGTCGGGCGTGACGGCGTCGGCCGAGAAGGTCTCCTCGTCGACGATGGCGCCGGGGAAGCTCGTCAGGATGAACGGGAAGACCTGGTCGTTCTCGGTCTTCAGCGTGAAGACGACCGTGGTGTCGTCGGGGGTCTCGACCGAGGCGAGGTTGTACAGCAGCGACGAGGCGCCGTTCGGGTCCGCGATCTTGAGGTTGCGGTCGAACGAGAACTTCACGTCACTCGAGGTGAGGTCGTTGCCGTTGGCCCACTTCAGGCCCTTGGGCAGGGTGACCGTGTACTCGGTCGGCGAGGTGAACTCGGCCGACTCGGCGAGGTCGGGGACGACTTCGGTCTCGTTGTAGTTGGTGTTGACGAGGTACGGGAAGACCTGCGTCTGGACCGCGAGCGAGCCGTTGTCGTAGGAGCCGGCCGGGTCGAGCGTGGTCACCTTGTCGGTGGTGCCGATGAGGATGACGTTGTCTCCGGAGCCGGCGTCGCCGCCGTCGCCGCCGCCGCTCGCGCAGCCCGCGAGGGTGAGCGCGGCGACTGCCGGGAGCGCAGCGGCGAGCGCGATGCGGCGCTTGGTGCTGGTGGTGCCCATAGGGGAGCCTCTTTCTGGGATGCGGATCGCACGTCGGTGTGCTCACGATCGGTGACCACGTGCTGTCGCGATCGTGCGATCCAGAGTTCGCGCCGGTGGGGCGTGGCGCATGATGCCGCGATTCTAAGCACAACGCAGGGAGAGTGAGACATCGCCGCACCTGGATGTGCGGGATCTGATCACGTTTTCGGGGGTTTCGCGATCAGACTGTTACCTCTACGGCGCCGCGTGCGACGATCTCGCCCCGTCTTCCGCAACCCACGCGGCCGGATTCCAGGCGTCGAGGATGCGCCGGCGCAGGGCGTTGCCGCGCTCGGCGAAGGCGCGCTGACGGCGCACGTACTCGGCCTTTCCCTCAGGCGTCTCGATCCGGACGGGGACGACGTCCCATGCCGACAGGTCGTAGGGCGCCGCCTCCATGTCGAGCCGGCGGATGTCGCGCGCGAGCTCGAACGCGTCCAGCAGCAGCTCTCCCGGCACGAGTGGACCGAGCTTCACGGCCCACTTGTAGACGTCCATGCCCGCGTGCAGGCACCCGGGCTGATCCAGCTCCGGCTGGAGGTCGCGCGTCGGGGCGACCTGGTTGCGCGGCACGGCGTCGGGCGTGAAGAACCGGAAGGCGTCGAAGTGCGAGCACTTCAGCTCGTGCTCCTCGACGACCGCGTCCGTACCGCCCTGCCCGAGGCGCAGCGGCACCTCGTGCCGGTGGGCCTCGTCGCGATAGACCATCGCCCATTCGTGCAGACCGAAGCAGTCGAACCGCCCCGGACGATCGGCCGTGCGCCGCAGCATGATCGCGATGAGGCGCGCGAGGGGCGCCTTCTCGCGGGAGAAGGCGGCGGCGTCGACCACAACGGAGGCCGGATCCAAGCCGGCCGAGTACCAGCGCCAGTCGGCCCGCGGCTCGCCGGCCGCGTCCGCGAGCTCGACGCCCGCCCCCGGGTGCCAGCGGCGGATGGTCGCCGGCTTGTACCCGTAGTAGGTGAAGAGGAAGTCCCAGACGGGGTGCTTCTCTCCGCGGCTCGCGCGCTCCCGGTGCGCGGCGGTCAGCGCGTCGGCACGGGCGGTGTGCGCGGCCTCCCGGGCGCGCCAGTCGTCACGCGCGAGGCGCGTGATCCCCGGCGCCTCGAGCGTCGGCATGGTCAGCGGTCGAGCACCGCGCGCATCGCGCGCGACAGGTACCACGGGTCGACGACGGCCGTCAGCTCGCGTGCCGAGTGCATGGACAGGATCGGCACTCCCACGTCGACCGTGCGGATGCCGAGGCGGGTCGCGCTGATCGGGCCGATGGTCGAGCCGCACGGCATGGCGTTGTTCGAGACGAACTCCTGCGTGGGCACGCCCGCGGCTTCGCACGCGGCGTTCCAGGCCGCGGCGCCGTGCGCGTCGGTCGCGTACTTCTGGTTGGCGTTGATCTTGAGGATCGGCCCGCCGCCGGCGACGGGCTTGTTCACCGGGTCGTGACGCTCCGGGTAGTTCGGATGGATCGCGTGACCCACGTCGCTCGAGATGTGCAGCGAGCCCGCGAACGCCTGGGCGCGCTGACCGGCGCCGGCGCCGAGACCGCTCGCGATCCGCAGCAGCACGTCCTCGAGGAAGGGGCCGGCGGCGCCCGAGCGCGAGCCGCTGCCGATCTCCTCGTGGTCGAACGAGGCGAACACCGAGATCGAGCGCTCGGGGGTGGCCTCGAGCTGGGCGACGAGGCCCGCGTGTGTCGAGAGCAGGTTGTCGAGGCGGCCCGAGGCGAACAGCTCTCCGGCGGCGCCGAGCGTGCGCGGCTCCTGCGTGTCGGCGACCATGATGTCGTAGCCGCCGATCTCGTCGGCGGCGACGCCGATCCGGTCGGCGAGGGTCTGCAGGATGTCGGCGTCGTCGGGCGCGCCGAGGCCCCACACCGGCTGGGTGTGCTTCTGCTTGTCGAGCGCGAGACCGTCGTTGACGCCGCGGTCGAGGTGGATCGCGAGCTGCGGGATCCGCAGCAGGGGGCCGGTGCGGACGAGGTGCTCCTCGCCCGCGAGGGTGACGATGCGGCCGGCGAGCTCGAGCTCGCGGTCGAGCCACGAGTTCAGCAGCGGGCCGCCGTAGATCTCGAGGCCCAGCTGCCACCACTCGCCAGGGCCCGCCGTGCTGGGCTTCGGCTTGAGCTTGAAGCCGGGGGAGTCGGTGTGGGCACCGAGGATGGTGAACGGCGTGGTGGGGCCGGCGGCCTCGGGCACCGCGAACACCACGGCCGACCCGTCGCGCACCACGACGTAGCGGCCCCCGGGGGCCACGTTCCATGCCTCGGTCTCGGCCAAACGCGTGTAACCGGCCGACTCGGCGCGGCGCGCGATCTCAGCGGCCGCGTGGAACGACGACGGCGAGGCCGCGACGAACGCGGCGAGGTCCTCGATGTGGGTGCGGGCGTCGGCGGGAACGCGATCGGGGCTCATTCCTCCAGTATCGCCCGGCTCAGCTGACCGCGGTCAGGATGCCAGCGGCTCGATGAGCTGGGGCGAGTTGTTGCGGACGTTGCCGACGTCCTTCGCGACGGCGTGCCACGCGAGGGTTTCGGCGACGTAGGGAGCGGCGTCGACCGCCGCGTCCAGCACGTCCCGCGGGTAGTCGACGGTCGGGTCCAGCCACGCGTCCGCGTGATCCTGATCCATGAACACGGGCATCCGGCCATGGATCGACCCGAGCGGGCCCATCGCCTCGCGGGTCAGGATCGTGAAGCTCAGCACCCAGCGCGCCGGATCGTCGTCGGTCTTCGACGGGTCCTTCCACCACTCGTACAGCCCGGCGAACAGCAGCGGCTCGCCGTCGCCCGGGTGGATGAAGTGGGGCACCTTCGTCTTGCCGTCGGCCTGCAGCTGCCACTCGTAGTAGCCGGAGGACGGGATGATCGCGCGTCGCTTCTGCAGCGCGTTCTTGAACATCGCCTTCTCTTCGAGCTCCTCCGAGCGGGCGTTGAAGGCGCGGGCGCCGATCGAGACGTCCTTCGCCCAGGAGGGCACAAGCCCCCAGCGCGCGACCTCGAGTCGGCGCGTGGGCGGCTCGGTCTTCGCCGAGTCGAGCACGATCGCGACCGGATCGGTGGGGGCGACGTTGTACGAGGGCGGAGGCAGCTCGTCGGCCACCAGGTCCACCCGCAGCTCGCCCACGAGCTCGTTTCCCGCCCTCGCCACCACGAATCGACCGCACATGCCGCCAGGGTATGCCCGACCTCCGACGTCGGGCATCAGGTGCTGGTGCGCGGCGCACCGTTCACTTCTCGGGCGCGAGGATCCCGACCTGCTCGAGGCGCTCGGCGAGGCCCGCACCGTCGTCGGCGGTGACCCACGGGATGGACGCGGCCGAGTGGTCGTTGACCGCCGTGCGACCACCGGCCAGGACGGCCTCCGCGGGGGAGAGGCGGCGGATCGCCACTCCCGCGACCTGTGCGGGGTACTCGCTCGTGAACTGGGTGTAGATCGCGTCGTCGTGCTGACCGTCGTCGCCCACGAGCAGCCACTTGACGTCGGGGAACTCCTCCGCCAGGCGCCGCAGGTTCGTGAGCTTGTGGTCGGTGCCGGACCGGAACCACCGGTCGTGAGTCGGGCCCCAGTCGGTCAGGAGCAGGGAGCCGGCGGGGTAGAGGTGGCGGCTGAGGAAGCGCGAGAGCGTGGGCGCGACGTTCCAGGCGCCCGTGGAGAGGTAGAGCATCGGCCCGCCCGGCTCGCGGCGGGCGAGACGTCCGAGCAGCACCGCCATCCCCGGAACAGGCTGACGCGCGTGCTCGTCGCGCACGAACGAGTTCCATGCCGCGAGCAGGGGGCGCGGGAGCGCTGTCACCATCACGGTGTCATCGATGTCGCTCACCACGCCGTGACGCGCGTCGGGGGCGATGATCTGCAGCACCGACTCGGCGGCCTCGCCGTTCTCCACGGACATCAGCACCGGCTGCCAGCCGGGCTCGAGGTCGGCCTCCAGGCGCGCGTCGATCACCCCGCCGCTGTCGGAGACGACCTCGTGCGTGCGATCGCCGATGGTGATCCGCACGGTCGCGTAGCCCACCGGGATGCTGACGAACGCCCGCCAGCCGCGCACACGCGCCCGCTCGCCGTCGCGCCGCGACTTCACGGGCGGCACGATCAGGACGCGCCCGAGCACCCGCACCCACCCGTCGCCTCCGTAGCCCGGGAACACGAGCACCGTGGGCTTGCGCCCCCGCCGGCGTGCGCGCTTCTCGCGCCACGCGTGAACGCGACGTTCGATGCGGGCGATCCAATGGATCCTGGTTCGGGTGGTGGAGGCCATCCGGTCCAGTCTCCCATGGCGCACCCGGAGCTGCCGTGGGAGATCTCGCCGTGAGGGAGGTCAGTCGCCCAGGTGACGCTTCTCGAAGCGGCTGATGAGCTTCTCGATGACGAGCACCACCAGCACGAGCAGCACGAGCCCCCCGACCAGCACGAACACAGCGCCCTGGGCCTCGCCGGCCAGCTCGCGATACGAACCGGCGGCGGTGGCGGCGATGCCCACGTACAGCGCCGCCCAGAGGACGCATGACGGGGCCGCCCACAGGACGAAGCGGCGGAACGAGTACGGGCTCATCCCCACCGTCAGCGGCACGATCTGGCGCAGCACCGGCAGGAATCGGGCGAGGAAGATCGCGAGCCCGCCGCGGCGCCCCACGTAGCGCTCGGCACGATCCCAGTTCTTCTCGCCGATCCGGCGGCCGACCCAGGAGGTGCGGATGTGGGGGCCGAGCCATCGGCCGATCCCGAAGCCGATCGTCTCGCCGGCCAGCGATCCGAGCGCGGCGGCGGCCGCGAGCAGCACACCCTCCCAGACGGAGGTTACGCCCATGGCTGCGACGATCACGATCGTGTCGCCCGGTACGATGAGCCCGATCACCACGCTCAGCTCGAGGAGCATGGCCACGCCGGCGATCACCATCCGCAGAATCGGATCGACGGAGGCGACGACATCGAGAACCCAGCCGAGTGCATCGTCCACCCGATCGAGCATAGGCTCGCGCGCCGGTTGATACCCTGGAATCTCGCGCCGACGCGCCCTTTTCGGCCCGCACTCGATCGATTGGCTACCCCACCCGTGTCGCAGACAGAATCCGCCATCTCCACCGCACCCTCCGAGGGTGCGTTCGACGTTCACGCGCTGCACGCCAAGTGGCAGCGGCGCTGGGCCGAGGAGGGCACCTTCCTCGCGGGTGGCGACGACGACACGCGCCCCCGCAAGTACGTGCTGGCGATGTTCCCGTACCCCTCGGGCGACCTGCACATGGGGCACGCCGAGAACTACCTCTACAGCGACATCGTCGCGCGCTACTGGCGTCACCGCGGCTACAACGTGCTGCACCCGATCGGCTGGGACTCGTTCGGCCTGCCGGCCGAGAACGCGGCCATCAAGCGCGGCGCCGACCCAAAGGAGTGGACGTACGCGAACATCGCGCAGCAGCGCGAGAGCATGAAGGCGTACGGGGCCTCGTTCGACTGGAGCCGCGTGCTCCACACGAGCGACGACGACTACTACCGCTGGAACCAATGGCTGTTCCAGCAGCTGCACGAGCGCGGTCTCGCCTACCGCAAGGACAGCCCGGTCAACTGGTGCCCCAACGACCAGACGGTGCTCGCCAACGAGCAGGTCGTCGACGGCCACTGCGAGCGCTGCGGCGCCACGGTCGTCAAGCGCAAGCTGACGCAGTGGTACTTCAAGATCACCGAGTACGCCGACCGCCTGCTGGATGACCTGAACCAGCTCGAGGGCCGCTGGCCGCACAAGGTGCTGCAGATGCAGCGCAACTGGATCGGCCGCTCGATCGGCGCGGACGTCGACTTCGAGATCGAGGGGCGCGCCGAGAAGGTCACGGTCTTCACCACGCGTCCCGACACGCTGCACGGCGCGACGTTTATGGTCGTCGCCCCGGACAGCGACCTCGCCGCCGAGCTGGTCTCGGCCGCCTCGCCCGAGGCGCAGGCGCGCTTCGAGGACTACCTCGCGCAGACGCAGAAGCAGACTGACATCGAGCGCCAGTCCGCCGACCGCCCGAAGACGGGTGTCTTCCTCGAGCGCTACGCGCTGAACCCCTTCACGGGCGAGCGTCTGCCGATCTGGTCGGCCGACTACGTGCTGGCCGACTACGGTCACGGTGCCGTGATGGCCGTGCCCGCGCACGACCAGCGCGACCTCGACTTCGCTCGCGCGTTCGACCTTCCCGTCAAGGTCGTCGTCGACACCACCGCGCCCGTCACCGGCGCGATCCCCGTGATCGAGGTCGACGACGACGGTGTCCCCGTCGACCCGCAGGCGGCCGAGCTCGACCCCGCGACCACCGGCGAGGCCCTGGCGGGCGAGGGCCGGATGATCAATTCGGGCCCCCTCGACGGTCTGTCCAAGCGGCACGCCATCGCGCGTGCGATCGAGCTGCTCGAGGCGCAGGGCAAGGGCCGCGCCTCGAAGCAGTACCGCCTGCGCGACTGGCTGATCTCGCGTCAGCGCTTCTGGGGCACGCCGATCCCGATGATCCACACCGCCGACGGCGAGATCGTCCCGGTTCCGGCCGACCAGCTGCCGGTGCGCCTGCCGGATGCCGCGGGCCTCGACCTCAAGCCGAAGGGATCGTCGCCGCTCGGCGCCGCCACCGGCTGGGTCGAGACCACCGACCCGCGCACGGGCGAGCCCGCCCTGCGCGACCCCGACACGATGGACACGTTCGTCGACAGCTCGTGGTACTTCCTGCGCTTCCTGTCGCCGGGCAACGCGGAGAAGGCCTTCGACCCGGCCGACGCCGACCGCTGGGCGCCCGTCGACGCCTACATCGGCGGTGTCGAGCACGCGATCCTGCACCTGCTGTACGCGCGCTTCATCACCAAGGTCCTCTTCGACATGGGCCTGGTCGACTTCACCGAGCCGTTCTCGAGCCTGATCAACCAGGGCATGGTGATCCTCGACGGCGCCAAGATGTCGAAGTCGAAGGGCAACCTCGTCCTGTTCAAGGAGGAGCTCGACCAGCACGGCGCCGACACGCTGCGTGTGGCGCTGGCCTTCGCCGGCCCCGTGGAGGACGACAAGGACTGGAAGGACGTCTCGACCACCGGCGCGTGGAAGTTCCTCTCCCGCGCCATGCGCCTCGCGCACGAGGTGTCGTCGGAGGCGGGCATCGACTTCGCCGCCGGCGACCAGGCGCTGCGGCGTGTGACGCACAAGGTGCTGGCCGACGTGCCGGCCCTCGTCGAGCAGACGAAGTTCAACGTCGTCGTCGCCCGCCTGATGGAGCTGGTCAACGCGATCCGCAAGACGGTCGACAGCGGCCCCGGTGCCTCCGACGCGGCCGTGCGCGAGGCCGTCGAGGCCACCGCCGTCATCCTCGACCTCATCGCCCCGCACACCGCGGAGGAGATGTGGGAGCTGCTGGGTCACACCGGCTCGGTGGGGCTTGTCACCTGGCCCGCCGCCGACCCGGCCCTCCTGGTCGAGGACTCGGTCACCTCCGTCGTCCAGATCGACGGCAAGGTGCGCTCCACGCTGACCGTCTCGGCCAAGATCTCCGTCGAGGAGCTCGAGGCCCTCGCCCGCGCCGACGAGAAGGTGCTCCGCGCCCTCGACGGCCGCGACATCGTCCGTGCCATCGTCCGCGCCCCGAAGGTCGTCAGCTTCTCGACCAAGTAGTCACGGCCGCAACCCGAGGGCGGGCCCGGTTCGCCGGGCCCGCCCTCGCGCCGTTCGCCGCCCTTGCGCCGTTCGCCGCCCTTGCTCGTTGAGCGAGGGAGGAACGGCCGAGTCGAAACGCCCCAGCAGCCCACGGCCTCTCGTCCCCACCCCGCGCCCGCTCGCCCCTCATCCACGACCACCGGGATCCGCCGATCCGACCGCGAAGGCTTCCTAACGTGGAGGCGTGGCGGCCGCAGAGGAGACTCGGGATGACCGTTCGCCGATCCCGGAGATCGCTGAGCCGCCGCGTCGGCTGAGGCTCGGCCTCGGGGCGATCGTGCTGCTGGTGATCGCGGCGCTGGCCGTGACGATCGGGATCGGCGTCTGGCGGGGTGCGACGGCGCCGACCGCTGTCGTGATGGGGCCGACGCCCTCTCCGGGGGTCAGCGTCGTCGCGGGGCGGATCTATGTGCATGTCGACGGCCGGGTGCGCCTGCCCGGGCTCTACGTCCTGCCGTCCGGCTCGCGCGTCGTCGACGCGGTCGCGTCGGCGGGTGGCTTCGCCGAAGATGCGGACAGGGCGGGGGTGAACCTCGCGCGCGTGGTGGCCGACGGCGAGCAGCTGGTGGTGCCGGCCAAGGGGGCGGCACCGCCCGCGGGTGCCGCGGCAGCCGAGGAGACGGCGGGCGATCTCATCGACCTCAACACCGCGGACGCGCCGGCCCTCGAGGGGCTTCCCCGCATCGGCCCGGCTCTCGCCGAGCGCATCATCACCTGGCGCGACGAGAACGGGCGCTTCGCGAGCGTCGACGATCTCCTCGCGGTGCCGGGGATCGGGGACAAGATGCTCGAGGGCATCCGCCCGCACGTGAGGGTGGGATGACCCGCGTCCCTGAGGAGCGCGAGACGGAGGTCGCGGGGCGCGACCTCCGGATGGTGCCGGTCACGCTCAGCTCGTGGGCCGCCGCGCTCGGCACCGTGCTCGTGCCGGAGAGCGCCCCGTGGGTCGCGGCGGGCGTGTGGCTGCTTGTGCTGGCCGGGGCCGCTGCGTGGCGATGGCTTCCGTGTACGGGGCGCACCGCGGGGACGGTCGCGGTGCTCGCGTGCGCGTTCGCCGGCACGGTCGCCGGGCACGTCGCGCTGGCCGCGCCCGGGCGGGCCGCCGTCGTCGAGCTCGCCGAGGGGCGCGCCGTCGAGCTGAACATGGTGGTCGCCTCGAAGGTCGAGCGGCGAGCCGGGGCGCTCTGGTTCGACGGTGAGGCGTCCTCGGTGGTGCGGGGCGAGGAGGCGTTGCGCGGATCGGCGCCGGTCACCGTCAGCGTGGCTCCCGCCGCGGTCGAGGGATCGGCGCTCGACCTGGGCTCGCGCGTGCGCGTGCGGGGCACCGCGCAGGCGAGCGACCCGGGTGACCGCGCCGTCCTCACGGTGTTCGCCCACGAGGCGACTGTCCGTGCCGGCCCGGCGTTCGGGCTCGACCTCGCCGCCGCGCTGCGCGACGGATTCGTCGCGCGGGCGGCGCTGCTGCCGGCACCCGGGGCGATGCTGCTGCCGGGCCTCGCGGTCGGCGACACCCGCACCGTCTCGCCCGAGCTCGATGCCGCCATGAAGGCTTCGTCCCTCTCGCACCTCACGGCCGTGTCCGGCGCGAACTGCGCCCTCGTCGTCGGCCTCGCGTTCGGCGCGGCGGCTCTGCTCGGTGCCCCGCGGGGCGTGCGCATCGCCGCCGGGCTGACGGCCCTCGGCGGCTTCGTGGTGCTGGTGACGCCCGAGCCGAGCGTGATCCGCGCGGGCGGGATGGCGGCGATCGCGCTGCTCGCTCTTGTGCTGGGGCGGGCGGGGGCGGGGGTCTCGGTGCTCGCCCTCGCCGCGACCGTGCTGCTGGTCGCCGATCCGTGGCTCGCCGCCTCGTACGGGTTCGTGCTCTCGGTCGTGGCGACGGGCTCGCTCCTGCTGCTTGCCGGGCCGCTGTCCCGCGGGCTGTCGCGGTGGCTCCCGTCACCGCTCGCGCTGGCGCTGAGCGTGCCGCTGGCGGCTCAGCTGGCCTGCGGGCCCGTGCTGGTGCTGCTCGCCCCGGAGGTGCCGCTGTACGGCGTTCTGGCCAACCTCCTCGCCGAGCCCGCGGCGCCCCTCGTCACGGTGGTCGGTCTGGCGGCGTGCCTCGCGGCTCCACTGCCGGTCCTCGCCGACGGTCTGGCGGCCGTGGCATGGCTGCCCTCGGCATGGATCGCGTCGACCGCGGAGACGATGTCCGCGCTGCCGAGCGCCCGCGTCACCTGGCCCCCGGGCCTCGGCGGCGCCGCCCTGCTCGCGGCGGCGGGGCTCCTCGTCGGGATCCTGATCCTCCGCGCCGGCTCGGCGGATGCGCGCGATCGTCGGATGCGTCGGATCGCTGCCGCGCTGCTCGCGGCGGGAACCGGAGTGACGGCCGGTCTCACCGCGCTGGCGGGTGTCGCGGGCCCGCTGTCGGTGCCAGCCGATTGGGCGGTCGCCGCGTGCGACGTCGGGCAGGGCGACGGGCTGGTGCTGCGCTCGGCCGGGGTGGTCGCCGTCGTCGACACGGGCCCCGCGCCCGCTCCGCTCGCGGCGTGCCTCGCGCGCCTCGGCATCGACCGCGTCGACCTGCTGGTTCTCACGCACTTCGATCTCGATCACGCCGGCGGTGTGGCGGCCCTGCGCGATCGCGTGGCGACGGTGCTGCACGGGCCGATCGACGGCGCCGACGACGAGGCGACGCTCGCCGAGCTCGGGGGTGTGCGCCGCGTGCCGGCCGCCGCGGGCCTGTCCGGGGTGCTGGGCACCGCACGGTGGCGGGTGCTGTGGCCACGACCGCAGTCCCCGGCGTTCCCGGCCGGCAACGACGCGAGCGTGGTGCTCGAGGTCGCGGGGCCGGACGTCCCGCGGACGATCCTCCTCGGCGATCTGTCCGCGTCCTCGCAGGCGGCGCTGCTCGGGTCGGGTCTCGTCGCCGGGCCTTACGACGTGGTCAAGGTCGCCCATCACGGCAGCGCCGATCAGGATCCCGATCTGTACGCCGAGATCGCACCGCGCCTCGCGGTGATCTCGGTCGGAGCGGCCAACGACTACGGACACCCGCGCGCGGAGATCCTGGCGACGCTCGCCGACCTCGGGGTGATGACCGAGCGCACCGATCGCTCGGGTCTTGTGCTGGTCTCGCCGGACCACGAGGGGCTGCGGGTCTGGCGCGAGCGCCCGCCGTGAGCGGTGTCCGAGGCCGCCGGTAGGCTGGGGGAATGGCACCCGCACCCGCTTCGAAGACCGGCGCCCGGGCGGCCAAGACCTCGATCCCGCAGCTGCCATGGCGCAATCCGCGCCCGGCGCCGATCGTCCTCGTCTCGGGCCCCGAAGAGGTCTGCGCCGAGCGCGCGATCGCCGGTGTCCGCGACTACCTGAAGGCCGAGGATCCGGCCCTCGAGATCGCCGACGTCCGCGCCGACGACTACACCGCCGGCACGCTGCTGGCGGTCTCGTCGCCGTCGCTGTTCGGCGAGCCGCGACTGGTGCGCGTGTCGGGGGTCGAGAAGTGCAGCGACGCGTTCCTCTCGGAGGCGCTGTCGTACCTCGAGCACCCGCAGGAGGGCGCGACGATCGTCCTGCGCCACACCTCGGCGACCGTCCGCGGCAAGAAGCTGCTCGACGCGATCCGCTCCGGCGTCGGCGGGGGAGTCGAGGTGCCGTGCCCCGCGGTGAAGCGAGACGCCGAGCGGCACGATTTCGCGGCCGGGGAGTTCAAGGCCGCCGATCGACGCATCGCCCCGCGCGCGCTCCAGGCGCTGCTGCAGGCGTTCGCCGACGACCTCACCGAGCTGTCGGCCGCGTGCCAGCAGCTGATCGCCGACGTCGACGGCGACATCACCGAGGAGATCGTCGCCCGCTACTACGGCGGTCGCGTCGAGACCAACGCCTTCGCGGTCGCCGACACCGCCATCGCGGGCCGCTACGGCGAGGCTCTGGTGGGCCTCCGCCACGCTCTCGCATCGGGCGCCGATCCGGTGCCGCTGGTGGCCGCCTTCGCGATGAAGCTGCGCACGATGGCGAAGGTCGCCGGCTCCCGCGAGCCGAGCCGCGCCCTCGCGGCGCGTCTCGGGATGAAGGACTGGCAGGTGGATCGCGCGCGCAAGGATCTGCAGGCCGGCTGGACGCAGGCGACGCTCGGCCTGGCCATCCAGGCGACCGCACGTGCCGACGCGGAGGTGAAGGGCGCCTCGCGCGACCCCGTCTTCGCCCTCGAGCGCATGATCGCCGTCATCTCGACGCGCCGCCCGTTCGGCGAGTAGTCCCCGCCCGGCCCAAGGCGCCCGGCCCGAGGCGTCCGGCCCGAGGCCGCCGCCTCAGCCGCGCACGCCGGGTACAGCAGAAGGCCCGCCCCGATGGGGACGGGCCTTCTCACGAAGACGTGCGGGTCAGAGACCGGCGACCTTCGAGGCGAGAGCCGACTTGCGGTTCGCTGCCTGGTTCTTGTGGATGACGCCCTTGCTCACGGCCTTGTCGAGCTTCTTGGCGGCCTTGTTGAAGGCGGCCTCGGCGGCGGCCTTGTCACCAGCGGTGATGGCCTCGCGCGTCTTGCGGACGAACGACTTCAGCTCGCTCTTGACGGCCTTGTTGCGCTCGCGCGCCTTCTCGTTGGTCTTGATGCGCTTGATCTGCGACTTGATGTTTGCCACGTGTCAGAAGACTTTCGTTCAGAGGTTGATCGGACGATGTCGATTGACAAGAGAGGGGTGTCGCACGACGGGTGTGGGATATCCCACACGCAAGCCAAGGACCAAGCTTAGCAGGTCAGTCCTGTGATCCTGTGCGTTGACCGGCCTCCAGCGTGGCGATCGCCACGTCGAGCACCGCGTTGAACACCTGGGGCTGCATCGCGGTCATCAGGTGCGTGCTGCGCGGCACAACGATGAGCTCGGCGTGCGGCACGAGCGAGACGAACAGGCGCTCGTGCAGGCGCATCTGATCGTACTGGCCGTTCACGAACCACGTGGGGATCCGGATCCGCTCCAGCGCGGTCAGCAGGTCGAGGATCGACAGGCTCCGCAGAGCGATGTCCTGCGCGAGATACGCGTAGCCGCCGGCGCCGAAATCCCCGCGTGTCTCCTCCGGCAGCGTGGCACGCAGCACGGCCTCGGTGATGCGGGCGCCCCGGCCCGGGAGCGCGTTGAACCCCGCGGCGATCGCCCGATACGCGCGCAGGCCCAGCCCGCGGGGGAGAGCGGTGCAGCCGGCCGCGATGAGCGCCGCCACCGGGGGAGGCTCGGCCGATCCGGCGTACTCGGTCGAGAGGAGGCCGCCCATCGAGTGGCCCACCAGCAGCACGGGCCCGCGGGCGGCGGCCGCGCGCACCGCCGCATCGATCGTCGCGAACGCCTCATCGAGGGCGAAGACCTCGTCGATGCGGGTGCCGTGACCGGGAAGGTCGACCGCCGTCACTGCGACGCCCCGGGCCTCGAGGTGGGCGCGCTGGGCCCGCCACATGGTCGCGGACGTGCGGATCCCATGCACCAGCACGACCTGAACGGGTGCCACGTCGATGGCCATGCGCACCACGTTACCGAACGACTTCGGGGTCGGAGGCTCGAAAGCCGCCGACCCCGAAGCCGAGGAGATCAGTTCAGATCAGAACGTGATCACTTCTCCCAGCCGACGTTCTCGACGGGCGAGAGGCCGAACAGGTCGAGACCGGTGTAGGTCTCGGGCGTGAGGTTCGCCAGACCCTCCTTGGCCATCGAGATCCAGGGGCCCATGTACAGCGGCAGGATGCCCCAGGTCTCCTGGATGATCTCCGACTCGAGCTTCAGGCCCGCCTCGGTCTGCTCCTCGGCGGTCGGCAGAGCGGCCACCTCGTTCGCGATGCGCTCGTCGATCTCCGGCGTGCCTGTGGCCGACAGGTTCAGGCTGCTGTCCGAGCAGTACAGCTGGCACATGTAGGCCACGCCGTACGGGTCGCTCGAGGAGAAGCCGAGCAGGACCAGGTCCCAGTCCTTCGTCGACAGCACGGTCGAGAAGTCGCTCGCGGGGCGGACGTCGATCTCGACCTTGACGCCGACGGCGGCCAGCTGCTGCTGGATGACCTGGGCGCGGGCCTGCGTGATCGGGTCGTCGCCGAAGATCGGCAGGCGGCCCTCGAGGGCCACGCCGTCCTTCTCACGCACGTCGCCGCTGAGCGTCCAGCCGGCCTCGTCGAGGATGCTGTTGGCCTCCTCGGCGTTGAACTCCCAGCCGGCCTCGGAGAGCGCGTCGACGTAGCCCTCCTGGAACGGGAAGAGGCTCAGCGAGCCCACCGGGTCCTCGGTGTAGTTCAGGCCATCCCACATGACCTCCTTGATCTGCTCGCGGTCGATCGCCATGAGCATCGCCTTGCGCACGTCGAGGTCCGCGAACTGCGGGCGCTCGGCGTTGATCTGCAGGAGGTTGGTCGCCGTGCGCTGGGCGCGGTAGGTGACGGCGCCGTCGACGTCCTTGAGCTGCTCGAGGTTGTCGGCGGTGAGGTTGTCGGCGTAGTCGATCTCGCCGTTCTGGAACGCGTTGACCATGGCCACCGGGTCGAGGACGCGGAAGGTGACCTTGTCGAGCAGCGGCTTGTCGCCCCACCAGTTCTCGTTGGGGACGAGGGTGGCGGTGCCGCCGTTGAGGTCGAGGTCGTCGAGCTTGTAGGGACCGGCGCCCCACTCGGGGTGCGCCTCCTCCTGGTAGCCCGTGTTGAAGACCTCAGGGCTGTTCACCTTGGGGTGCATCGGGTTCCAGAACAGGCCCTTCCACCACGGGTAGACCTGCTTGAAGGTGACGACGGCCTGGTACTCGTCCTCGCCCTGCTCGACCGACTCGATGAGCGAGTAGCCGTCGGTCGACGAGGGCGCGTACTCCTCGTTGGTGCCGTTGAGGGCCTCCCACGTGACCTTGTACGACTCCCACGTGAAGGGGGTGCCGTCGTTGAACTTGGCCTTCGGGTTGATCGTGAAGGTCAGGACGGTCTTGCCGTCCTTCTCCTCGGCCTCCCAGCCGGTGAGGTAGTTCGGGTTGGCCGACGCCTCGCCCTCCGGCGTCATGAGGATGGTCTGGGGGTTGTACCAGGTCCACAGCGTGGTCGTGTCGACCGAGCCGTCGCCGTGGTTGGGGTTCATCTGGGGCGTGATCTCGGTGATCGGGAAGACGACCTCGCCGCCCTCCTTGAGCGCGTCCCGGTCCTGCGGGTTGTAGTCCGCGCCGGTGATGGTCTCCTTGGGCGTGTCCTCGTCGCCGCCGTTGCCTCCGTTGCCGCCTCCGCCGGCGCAGCCGGCGAGGGTCAGAGCGAGCGCGCCGCCTGCGGCGACCACGCTCAGCACCTTGTGCTGAAGCTTCATTGCAGTGCTCCTTTCGACGCCTTGTGAGCGCCTGTGTTTTGGTGGGGACTTATTGAGTTGTGAGTCTGGTGGCGGCGGGTGTCCGAGCGGAAGACCCGGTCAGCGCCAGTGGCAGGCGTTGACGTGCACGCCGTCCTCGCCCGTGAGCGGGGGCATCACGCCCTCGCAGAGCTCCTGCTGCTCCGGTGCGAGTGTCCGGTACAGCGGGCAGCGCGTCACGAACGGGCAGCCGCGGGGCTCCTCGGTCGGGCTCGGCAGGTCGCCGGTGAGGACGATCCGCTCGCGGGTGCGCTCGATCCGGGGGTCCGGCACGGGGATGGCCGACAGCAGCGCCTGCGTGTACGGGTGCTGCGGGTTGTCGAACACCGCGTCGACGTCGCCGTGCTCGACGAAGCTGCCGAGGTACATGACCGCCACGCGGTCGGCGATGTGCCGCACGACCGACAGGTCGTGGGCCACGAACAGGTACGACAGGCCCAGCTTGACCTTCAGCTCGTCGAGCAGGTTGATGACGCCGGCCTGGATCGACACGTCGAGCGCCGAGACGGGCTCGTCGAGCACCACGACCTTGGGGTTCGTCGCGAGCGCCCGGGCGATGCCGATGCGCTGGCGCTGGCCTCCCGAGAACGCGGTCGGGAACCGGTCGCTGTGGGCGGGGTTGAGGCCCACGAGGTCCATGAGCTCGTCGACGCGCGTCTCGATGCGGTCCTTCGACTCGCCGATCGTGTGCAGCGGCTCGGCGATGATGTCGTACACCGTCATGCGCGGATCGAGGGCGCCCATCGGGTCCTGGAAGACGATCTGGATGTCGCGGCGGAGGTCGCGCTCGGCGCGCGCGCTGCGGATGTCCGCCACGCTCACCCCGTTGATCCGGATGTCGCCGTCCTGCTGCTGCGCGAGATCCATGATCTGCAGCAACGTTGTGGTCTTGCCCGATCCGGATTCGCCCACGATCGCCATGCACTCGCCCTCGCGGACGTCGAAGCTGACGTTGCGGACCGCGTGCACATCGCCGATGCGGCGCTTGAAGAAGGCGCCCCGGGTGAGCGGGAAGGTCTTCACCAGGTTGTCGACGACGAGGGTCGCGGGGCGCTCCTCGCGCGGCGTGCGGACGAGGGCGGACGTCGGCACCTCGGGCACCGGGTAGACCGGGTGGCCGTCGATGTAGCCGGCGCGGATCTCCTCGGCGCGGATGCACGCGGCGCGGTGCTCGACCTTGCCGCCCACGGGCAGCAGCTCGGGCTCCTTGCGGCGGCACGCGTCGACCGCGATCGGGCAGCGGTCGGCGAACGGGCAGGCGTCGGGCAGGTTCACCAGCAGCGGCGGGTTGCCCTTGATCGGCACCAGCGGCTGCTTCTCGGCCTTGTCGACGCGGGGGATCGCACCCAGCAGGCCGATCGAGTACGGCATGCGCGTGTCGGCGAACAGCTCGTCCACCGGCGCCTGCTCGATGGGCTTGCCCGCGTACATCACGAGCACGTCGTCGGCGATGTTCGCCACCACGCCCATGTCGTGCGTGATCATGATCACCGCGGCGCCCGTCTCGCGCTGGGCGGTCTTGATCAGCTCGAGGATCTGCGCCTGGATCGTGACGTCGAGGGCCGTGGTGGGCTCGTCGGCGATGATCAGCTTCGGGCGGTTGGCCATGGCGATCGCGATCACGACGCGCTGGCGCATGCCGCCCGAGAACTCGTGCGGGAACGACTTCAGCCGCTTCTCCGGGTTCGGGATGCCGACCAGGCGCAGCAGCTCGATCGCGCGGGCGGAGGCCGCCTGGCGCGTCATGCGGCTGTCGTGCACCGTCAGGGCCTCGATCAGCTGGTCGCCGATCGTGAACACCGGAGTGAGCGAGGTGAGCGGATCCTGGAAGATCATCGCGATGCCGTTGCCGCGCAGCTTCGACATCTGCGCGTCGGTCTTGCCGAGCAGCTCGTCGCCGCCGAACCGGATCGATCCGGCCACGCGGGCGTTGTCGTCGAGCAGGCCCATGATGGCCAGCGACGTGACGGACTTGCCGGATCCGGACTCGCCGACGATGCCGAGCGTGCGCCCGGGCAGCAGGTCGAACGAGACGCCGCGGACGGCGTCCACGCGTCCCGCCTCGGACGGGAAGCTGACGGTGAGGTCGCGGACCTCGAGAACGGCGGTGGTGGTGTCTGCGAGTGTCATGCGCGGCCTCCCGCCGCCGAGGTCGGGTCGAGCGCGTCGCGGAGACCGTCGGCGACGAGCGCCATCGAGACCGTGAGCAGCGTCAGGGCGCCGGCCGGGAAGTAGAAGAGCCAGGGCGCGCTCGAGATGCTGTTCGCGCCGATGCCGATGAGCGAGCCCAGCGACACGTCGGGCAGCTTGACGCCGAAGCCGATGAACGACAGGCCGGTCTCGGTCAGGACGGCCGAGACGACGCCGAGGGTGAAGTTGATCACCAGCAGCGAGCCGATGTTGGGCAGCATGTGGCGCATCACGATCGTGAAGCCGCGGACGCCCATGTAGCGCGCCGCCTGCACGTACTCGCGCTCGCGGATCGACAGCGAGAGCGTCCAGATCACGCGGGCCGAGAAGAACCAGCCGACCAGGATCATCACGAGCGAGATCACGCGCCAGTCGCCGCCGGCGTCGTTCGAGATCATCGCGAGAATCAGGAAGGTGGGGGTCACCATCAGGAAGTGGATGACGAGCAGCGTGACGCGCTCGAACCAGCCGCGGAAGTACGCGGCGGCGGCGCCGATCACGGCTGACAGCACCGTTGTGCCGACGGCGACCGTGATGGCGATCATCAGCGAGCGCTGCAGGCCGACGACGACCATCGCGTACAGGTCGTTGCCCGCGTTGTTGGTGCCGAACCAGTGCTCGGGGCTGGGCGGGTCGCTCAGCGCGAGGAAGTCGAGCTCGATGTGGTCGAACTGCTGGAACAGCGGCCCGAGGATGGCGAAGAGCACCAGCAGGACGAAGATGCCGAGGCCGATGAGGGCACCGCGGTTGCGGACGAAGCGGCGACCGTAGAGCTCCCACTTGGACAGGCGCTTGCGCCCGGGGGCGCGCAGCTCGGTCTCGCTGGGCGGCGGGTTGTCGCCGTGCTCGAGGGGGTCGGCCAGTTTGTCGATGCTCATGTCAGCTCACCCGCACTCGGGGGTCGAGGATCACGACGGCGACGTCCGAGAGGACGGCACCGACCGCGGTGAGCACGGCGCCGAACGCCGCGACCGCGACGACACCGTGGATGTCGTTGAGCGTGATCGTGTCCAGGAAGTACTTGCCCATGCCCTCCCAGGCGAAGATCCGCTCGGTGAGGATCGCGCCGGTGAAGATCGCGGGGATGGAGAACGCGACCTGGGTCGCGACGGGGATCAGCGACGTGCGCAGCGCGTGGCGGCGCACCGCCTGGGGCTTGGTGAGGCCCTTGGCGCGCGCCATGCGCACGTAGTCCGTCTTGATGTTGTCCAGCAGCAGCGAGCGCTGCAGGAAGTGGTACTGCGCGTAGCCGGTGATCACCAGCGCGAGCGTCGGCAGCACGAGGTGCTGGAGCGTGTCGACCACCTGTGGGAGGAATCCGCTGACCCCGACGGACGATGCGCCCGTGACGTAGAAGATGCGCGTCCCGACGGCGTTGTTCAGCGCGATCGCGAGCAGCACGATCGCGAGGGCGCCGACGACGATCGGGATGTTCATGGTGACGATCGAGACGCCCTGCCACACCCGGTCCGCCGTCTTGTACTGGCGCGATGCGGTGTAGACGCCAAGGCCCACACCCACGATCGTGAGGAGGATCGTCGCGCCGAGCATCAGCTCTGCCGACACCCACATGCGGTACGCGACCTGCTCGTTCACCGACTGGCCGACGGGGCTGACTCCCCAGTCCCATCGCGTGACGATGCCGCTGAACCACCCCCACCAGCGCTCGAGGAGGGGCACCTTGTCGTCGAGGTTGCGGGGGCGCAGCAGGCCCACGATCTGCTCTTCGGACAGAGGAGGGCGGCGACCGACGTAGTTCGCGCGGGGGTCGAGATAACCCCAGGCGAGGAAGTACGTCAGGTTGGTCACCGCCGCGATCATCAGCAGCCAGCCGCCAGCGCGGCGGAGCAGGAATCGGATCACGTGTCAGGACTTCTTTCGTAACGAACGTTGTGGGGACTCTACCCCCGTGCCGGAAGGTCGCCGTCGACCGTCCCGAAGTGTGCGAAAAGCGTTACCGTTCCGCGCTCCAGACGTGAAATTACTGCAACATGCGCGAATCACGCGTGCAACATGCATCGTGTTGCACCGGAGCGATGGGGAGTTTAGCCGCCCATCGGGGTCGATCCCGGCACCGCACGCCGCTGTGTGGGGGCTCGGCGGGCGCACCGTAGACTCGAGGGGACATGTCACCCCGTGCTTTGAAGCCGCTCGAGCCTGCCGCCACGCCCCCCGAGCGCATCCGAAACTTCTGCATCATCGCCCACATCGACCACGGCAAGTCCACGCTGGCCGATCGCATGCTGCAGATCACCGGCGTGGTCTCGGACCGAGACATGCGCGCCCAGTACCTGGACCGCATGGACATCGAGCGCGAGCGCGGCATCACCATCAAGTCGCAGGCCGTGCGCATGCCGTGGGAGGTCGACGGCGAGACCGTCGCGCTGAACATGATCGACACGCCCGGCCACGTCGACTTCACGTACGAGGTCTCCCGGTCGCTGGCGGCCTGCGAGGGCGCGATCCTCCTCGTCGACGCGGCGCAGGGCATCGAGGCCCAGACGCTGGCGAACCTGTACCTCGCGCTCGAGAACGATCTGACGATCATCCCGGTGCTGAACAAGATCGACCTGCCCGCGGCCGATCCGGAGCGCTTCGCCAAGGAGCTCGCCGATCTGATCGGCGGCGACCCGGACGACGTGCTGCGGGTGTCCGGCAAGACCGGCCAGGGCGTCGAGGAGCTGCTGGACCGCCTGTCCCGCGAGATCCCGGCGCCGAAGGGCGACCCTGAGGCGCCGGCGCGCGCCATGATCTTCGACTCGGTCTACGACGCCTACCGCGGTGTCATCACCTACGTCCGCATGATCGACGGTCACCTCTCGCCGCGCGAGCGCATCCAGATGATGTCGACGAAGGCGACCCACGAGGCCCTCGAGATCGGCGTGTCGGCCCCCGAGCCCGTGCCCTCGAAGGGGCTCGGCGTCGGCGAGGTGGGCTACCTGATCACCGGCGTGAAGGACGTGCGCCAGTCGAAGGTCGGCGACACCGTCACCACGCATCGTCAGCCCGCGACGACGGCGCTGGCCGGCTACGTCGATCCGAAGCCGATGGTCTACTCGGGCCTGTACCCGATCGACGCCAGCGACTACCCGGATCTGCGCGAGGCGCTCGACAAGCTGAAGCTGTCGGATGCGTCGCTCGCGTACGAGCCCGAGACCTCGGTCGCGCTGGGCTTCGGCTTCCGCTGCGGCTTCCTCGGGCTCCTGCACCTCGAGATCATCACCGAGCGCCTGGAGCGCGAGTTCGGCCTCGACCTCATCACGACGGCTCCGTCGGTGATCTACGAGGTCACGAGCGAGACCGGCGATCAGATCGTGGTCACCAACCCGAGCGAGTACCCCGACGGCAAGATCGGCGCGGTCTCCGAGCCGATCGTGAAGGCCTCGATCCTGACGCCCAAGGACTACGTCGGCACGGTGATGGAGCTCTGCCAGAACCGCCGCGGCACCATGCTGGGCATGGACTACCTCTCGGAGGAGCGCGTCGAGCTGAAGTACACGATGCCGCTCGGCGAGATCGTGTTCGACTTCTTCGACCAGTTGAAGAGCCGCACGCAGGGCTACGCCTCGTTCGACTACGAGCCCGCCGGCCGCCAGGAGGCCGACCTCGTGAAGGTCGACATCCTGCTGCAGGGCGAGCGCGTCGACGCGTTCAGCGCGATCGTGCACCGCGAGAAGGCGTACGGCTACGGCACGGTGATGACCGAGCGCCTGCGCAAGCTCATCCCGCGCCAGCAGTTCGAGGTGCCGATCCAGGCCGCCATCGGCGCCCGCGTGATCGCCCGCGAGAACATCCGCGCGATCCGCAAGGACGTGCTCGCCAAGTGCTACGGCGGCGACATCACCCGCAAGCGCAAGCTGCTCGAGAAGCAGAAGGAGGGAAAGAAGCGCATGAAGATGGTCGGTCGCGTGGAGGTCCCCCAGGAGGCGTTCATCGCCGCGCTGTCCGGTGATGTCGAGACCAAGGGCAAGTAGGGCTCCCGGTCCCAGAACGTAGGGTGGAGAACATGCGTCGCGGCAGCTTCCAGGACGAGACGGTCGACTACGCGGCGGTCGGCGCCACGCAGGCGAACGATCTGCTGCAGTACCCGCCGAAGGGCAGCCTCCCGGCTGCCGATTCGTGGCGCATCGGCTCGGGCGACGATCGCTTCGCCACGGCCAGCGAGGCGCTGCTCTCCTGGGGCGCGCTCAAGGGCGCGGGCCTCCGGGTCAGCGACGTGCGCCCCGCGCAGGGCCCGGCGTACTCGGGTGTGAGCTTTGACAGCGAAGGCACGCCCGTGGCGCCGTCGCGCCTCGAGAGCGACCAGCGCTACGACGCCGACGGCACCCCCTATGCCGGCCCCGGCACGACCCTGCGGGTGCACGGCCGTGTCGCGGGCATGCGCGCCGACGCCGAGCTGCGTGTGATCTTCGTGATCGAGGAGGCGCGTCGCGTCGGCTTCGCGCTCGGCACCGTGGGCGGGTCCATGGTGAGCGGCGAGGAGTCGTTCATGCTCGAGTGGCGCGAGAACGACGAGGTCTGGTTCACCGTGAAGGCGTTCGACCGCCCGGTGGGCCTGCTCTACCGGATGTTCAAGGGCTTTGTGCGCCGACGCCGCAAGGCGTTGTTCGCCGGCTACCTGCGCGCCATCTCGCCGTTGTTCGCGACCCCCGGATCTTGAGGCTCCGCTGATGGCCGGCCCGCTGCCCCTCGGTGATCCGGCCCCGGCCGACGGACGCCTGCCCGACGACATCCGGATCGATCCGGACGTCGCGTTCGGCGTCTACCTCCACGTGCCGTTCTGCCGGGTGCGCTGCGGCTACTGCGACTTCAACACCTACACGTCGGACGAGCTGCGCGGGGCCCGCCAGGATCAATACGCCGGCACGCTGCTGCACGAGATCGCGCTCGGCCGCGATGTGCTCGCGCACGCGGGCCCCATCCGGGCCGCGTCGACGGTCTTCTTCGGCGGCGGCACCCCGACCCTGCTCCCGGCCGGCGACCTCGGCCGGATGCTGGAGGGCGTTCGCGGCGCCTTCGGCATCGCCGACGGCGCCGAGATCACCGTCGAGGCGAACCCCGACACGGTGACGCCGGCGGTCGTGCGCGAGCTCGCCGCGTCGGGAGTGACCCGGATGTCGATCGGCATGCAGTCGTCGGTGCCGCACGTGCTGGCGGCCCTCGACCGCACGCACACGCCCGCCAACGTGCGCACGGCCGTGGACGCGGCGCGCGAGGCGGGGCTCGACGTCAGCGTGGACCTCATCTACGGCGCGCCGGGGGAGACCCTGGCCGACTGGGAGGCCTCGCTCGACGACGCCCTCGCGCTCGGCTCCGACCACATCTCGGCGTACGCGCTCATCATCGAGGACGGCACGAAGCTCGCGAGGCAGATCCGCCGCGGCGAGGTGCCCGCGCCCGACGACGACCTGCAGGCCGACATGTACGAGCTGGCGGACGCGAAGCTCGCCGCCGCCGGGTTCGACTGGTACGAGGTGAGCAACTGGTCGCGCGGCGAGAAGCACCGTTCGCGGCACAACCTCGCCTACTGGCGCGGCACCGACTGGTGGGGCTTCGGCCCCGGCGCCCACAGCCACGTCGGGGGCCTGCGCTGGTGGAACGTCAAGCATCCCGCCGCCTACGCCCAGCGCCTCGCGCTCGGCGAGTCGCCGGCGGCGGGCCGGGAGACCCCCGGGCCCGAGGCCCGCGCGCTCGAGCGGGTGCTGCTGGAAAGCCGGATCCGAGAGGGCCTCGCTGTCGACTCGCTGGATGCGGGCGCGCGCCGCGCCGTCGCGGGGCTCGTCGCCGATGGGCTGATCGACGGAGCGTCCGCGATCCGCGGCCGTGTGGTGCTCACCCTGCAGGGACGCCTGCTGGCAGACGCCGTGGTGCGCGCACTCACGGAGTGATCCCGGCTAGAATTGGCACTCAGTACGAGCGAGTGCCAAGCGCGATCGGGAGGTGCCCATGGTCACGGAACGCGGACTGAAGGTGCTCCGTGCGATCGTCCAGGACTACGTCGACACGCACGAGCCGGTCGGCAGCAAGTCGATCGTCGATCGCCACGCGTTCGGCGTCTCGGCCGCGACGATCCGCAACGACATGGCGATGCTCGAGGACGAGGAGCTCATCACCGCCCCGCACACGTCCTCGGGGCGCGTGCCCACCGACAAGGGCTACCGCGTCTTCGTCGACCACCTCGCCGAGCTCCGGCCGCTCACGCCGGCGCAGCGCTCGGCGATCTCGACGTTCCTGCAGGATCCCGCCGACCTCGACGACCTGCTCTCTCGCACTGTCCGGCTGCTGACCCAGCTCACCGGGCAGGTGGCGCTGGTGCAGTACCCCTCGTTCGCGTCGGCGAACGTCACGCACGTCGAGCTGGTGCGGCTGGACGACATCCGGCTGCTGGTGATCATCGTCACCGACACGGGGCGTGTCTCGCAGCGGCTGATGTCGACGCCCGCGGGGGTCGACGAGGCGGGGGTCGCTGTGCTGCGTGCGCAGATCGCGACGCTCATCAGCGGCCGCTCGGTGCGCTCGGGCTCCGAGCGGATCGAGGCGATGCGCGCGGCGGCCCCGGCCGAGCGCGCGCCGCTGGACAGCGCGCTGCTCACGATCGCGGCGGTGGTCGCCGAGGAGCTCGACGAGTTCCGGCAGGATCGGCTTGTGATGGCCGGGGCGGCGACCCTCGCCAAGCGCGAGCAGGACTTCCGCGGCAGCATCCATCCGCTCCTCGAGGCGATCGAGGAGCAGGTCACGCTGCTGCGGCTGATGTCCGAGATGGCGCCGGACGAGAAGGGCCTGTCGGTCTCGATCGGTCGCGAGAACGCGGCGTTCGGCCTGGCCGAGGCGTCGATCGTCGCGAGCGACTACGACGCCGCCATCGGCCACGCGCGCGTGGGGCTCATGGGTCCGACGCGCATGGACTATCCCAGCAACCTGGCCACGGCCCGCGCGGTGGCGCGGTACCTGTCCCGGCTGCTGGACGAAGACGAGAACCGCCGCTGAGGCGGACTTCCGGATGAGCGGATCGCGCGGGCGCGCGATCCGATGAGAGGCGACTGTGGCTGACCACTACGAGGTCCTGGGTGTGTCGCGCGAGGCGAGCACCGACGAGATCAAGAAGGCGTACCGCAAGCTGGCGCGCCAGCTGCACCCCGACGTGAACCCGAGCGATGAGGCGTCCGAGAAGTTCAAGCTCGTGACGCACGCGTACGAGGTGCTGAGCGACGACGAGAAGCGCCGCCGCTACGACATGGGTGGCGACGAGGCGATGTTCGGCGGGGCCGGCGGCGGCTTCGGCGGCTTCAGCGACATCTTCGAGACCTTCTTCGGCGCCGGGGGCGGTGGCGGCCGCGGCGGTCGACCGCGCTCGCGCCGGGAGCGCGGGCAGGACGCGCTCGTGCGGGTCACCCTCGACCTCGGCGACGTCGTCTTCGGCGCGCACCGCGACCTCGAGGTCGACACGGCCGTGCTGTGCGAGACCTGCCAGGGCTCGTGCTGCCAGCCGGGCACCAGCACCGAGCGCTGCGAGATCTGCGGCGGCTCGGGCCACGTCCAGCGCCAGGTGCGCAGCCTCCTCGGCAACGTCGTCACCTCGCAGCCCTGCGGCTCCTGCCAGGGCTACGGCACGACGATCCCGCACCCCTGCACCTCCTGCAACGGCCAGGGTCGTGTGCGCTCGCGCCGCACCGTGTCGGTCGACATCCCCGCGGGCGTGGAGTCGGGCCTGCGCCTGCAGATGCCCGGTTCGGGTGAGGTCGGCCCCGCCGGCGGCCCGAACGGCGACCTGTACCTCGAGGTGCACGTCAACCCGCACCCGGTGTTCAGCCGCGACGGCGACGACCTCCTTGCGACGCTCGAGGTGTCGATGACCGATGCGATCCTCGGGGCGACGACGACCATCGACGCGCTCGACGGCCCCGTCGAGCTCGAGCTGCGCCCCGGCGTGCAGGGCGGCGACATCCTCACGATCAAGGACCGCGGCATCACCGGCCTTCGCACCAGCGCGCGCGGCGACCTGCGGGTCGGCGTCCACGTCGTCACGCCCACGAAGATCGACGCCAAGACGCGCGCGCTGGTCGAGGAGCTCGCGCAGCGCACGAAGGCGCCGAAGCCCCAGCTGGCCGAGTTCCACCAGGGCCTGTTCTCGAAGCTGCGCGACCGGTTCCGGAACAGCTGACGCCCATGGCGCTGCACTTCATCGACGAGACCGCCGGATCCATCGCGGTCGGCGACACCCTGACGCTCACGGGCGCCGAGGCGCACCACGCCGCGGCCGTGCGGCGCGTGCGGGTCGGCGAGGCCGTGACGGTCACCGACGGCCGAGGCGCGTGGCTCGAGGGGGAGTGCGAGGCGGTGGCGCCCCGCGAGGTCGTGGTCCGGATCACCGGGCGTCGCGACGAGAGCGAGCCGCGCCCGCGCCTCGCGCTCGCTCAGGCGCTGGCCAAGGGCGACCGCGACGAGCTCGCCGTGCAGGCGGCCACCGAGCTGGGCGTCGACGAGATCGTGCCCTGGCAGGCGTCGCGGAGCGTGTCGCGCTGGGAGGGCCCCAAGGCCGAGAAGGGCCGTCAGCGCTGGGCGACCATCGTGCGCGAGGCGGCCAAGCAGGCCCACAGGGCCTGGCTGCCCGAGGTCGCCGCCATCGCCACAACGGCCGCCCTCGCCGCGCGGGCGGCCGGTGAGCGCGTCCTGGTGCTCGAGCCGACCGCCGAGGTGCGCCTCAGCTCGCTCGATCTGACGGGGGACTCGTCCATCGTGCTGGTCGTGGGCCCCGAGGGCGGCATCGCCCCGGACGAGCTCGCGCGCCTGGAGGCGGCAGGCGCCGCGCGGGTGCGGCTCGGCGACACGGTGCTGCGCACCTCGACCGCGGGGCCCGCCGCCCTGGCGCTCGTCAATGCGCGCCTCGGGCGCTGGTGACCCGCGGGCAATAGACTGAAGGCATGAGCGAACCCTCGATCTTCACGCGCATTCTGCAGGGGGAGATCCCCGCCACGATCGTCGCCGAGACCGACCGGGTGTTCGCGATCGAGGACATCGCGCCCCAGGCCGCCGTGCACCTGCTGGTCATCCCCAAGACGCCCTACCGCGACGTCGCCGAGCTGGCGGCCGGCGATCCGACCCTGCTCGCCGAGATGGTGGCGGTGGCCCACGACCTCGCCGCCGAGCGCGCCGACGGCGATTTCCGCCTCCTGTTCAACACCGGGGCGGGTGCGGGCCAGACCGTCTTCCACGTGCACGCGCACCTGCTCGCCGGTGGCAGCCTCGGAGAGAAGAGCCTCGTCGGTGCCTGATAACCGAGCCGGCATGGACGATGCCGATGTCATCACCGAGACGGTGACCGCCGACGGCGTGGCCATGGTGCAGCTGCTCGGCCCCCAGGACCGCCTGCTGCGGATGGTCGAGAGCGCGCATCCCGACGTGGACGTGCATGTCCGTGGCAACGAGATCACGCTGCGCGGGGCGGCGGAGGCCGTCCGCGCCGCGCGGACGCTCGTCGACGAGCTGCTGCAGATGACCCGGGCCGGTCACGCGCTCGGCGAATCCGACGTGGCCACCTCGGCCCGCATGCTGCGGGACGAGGGCGGACCCCGCCCCAGCGAGGTCATGGGCGAGGCGATCCTGTCCAGCAAGGGCAAGGTCATCCGCCCGAAGACCGCGGGGCAGAAGGAGTACGTCGACGCGATCGACGAGAACACGATCGTCTTCGGCATCGGCCCCGCCGGAACGGGCAAGACCTACCTCGCGATGGCGAAGGCCGTCCAAGCGCTGCAGCGCCGCGAGGTGGACCGCATCATCCTCACGCGCCCCGCGGTCGAGGCCGGTGAGCGCCTCGGGTTCCTGCCCGGCACGCTGACCGACAAGATCGACCCGTATCTGCGGCCGCTCTACGACGCGCTCAACGAGATGATGGATCCCGAGCTCGTTCCCAAGCTCATGGCCACCGGGACCATCGAGGTCGCCCCGCTCGCCTACATGCGAGGCCGCACCCTGAACAACTCGTTCGTGGTGCTCGACGAGGCCCAGAACACCACCCCCGAGCAGATGAAGATGTTCCTCACCCGTCTCGGCTTCGGCACCCGCATGGTCGTCACCGGCGACATCACGCAGGTCGACCTGCCCCAGGGCGCCTCGGGTCTGCGGCTCGTGACCCGCGTGCTGGACGGCATCGACGACATCCACTTCTCGCGCCTGACGAGCTCCGACGTGGTGCGCCACTCGCTGGTGGGTCGCATCGTCGACGCCTACAGCGAGTACGACGAGCGGCGGCTGGCCGCCCGCCACGAGCGCGACGAGGCCTCCGAGTTCGCCAACCGGGCCGAGCGGCGAGCCGCGGCTCCGCGCTCGAACGGCCCCCATGACCGCATGCCCAAGCGAGGACGATCGTGATCGACATCAACAACGAGTCCGCCGTCGAGATCGACGAGTCGGTCCTGCTGCGTCTCACGCAGCACAACCTGACCGCCATGCACGTCTCGCCGGACGCCGACCTGGCGATCGTGCTGGTCGACGAGGGCGCGATGGAGCAGCTGCACCTGCAGTGGATGGATGAGCCGGGCCCGACCGACGTCCTGAGCTTCCCCATGGATGAGCTGCGCCCCGGCACCGAGGACCAGCCGACCCCTCCGGGTCTGCTCGGCGACATCGTGCTGTGCCCGCAGGTCGCCGAGTCCCAGGCAGAGACCGCCGGCCACTCGACCATGGACGAGCTGATCCTGCTGACCACGCACGGCCTCCTGCACCTGCTCGGCTACGACCACGCCGAGCCGGAGGACGAGCGCGAGATGTTCGGCATCCAGAAGGAGCTGATCGCGTCGTTCGCCGCCGCGGAGCGCCGCCGACCCACCGCGTGAGCGCCGCATGACCGACACCGCCGTGCTCGCCCCGATCCTGCTCCTGTGCGGGGCGCTGGTCCTCCTTCTGTTCGCGGGTCTGATGTCCGCCGTCGACGCCGCGCTCGGCGTGAGCTCGCGCGGCGACCTCGTCGACCTCGCGACCGAGGGCCGCAGCACCCGCGCCCTGGCGCGGATCGCCGCCGACCCGGATCGCCACGGTGCGGTTGTGGTGTTCGTCCGCGTGCTCGCCGAGATGGCCGCGGCGGTGCTCGTGACGGCTGCGTTCACCCTGCTGCTGGATCCGCTGCCGTGGGGCAGCATCTGGTGGGCGATCCTGTTCGCGGCGGTCTCGATGGCCGCCCTCGACTACGTGGCGGTGGCCTCGAGCCCCGCGGTCTACGGCCGGCGGTACGCCGACAAGCTGCTGCCGTTCGCGGCCCCGATCGTGCGCGGCCTCCGGCTGCTGTTCGGGCCGATCGCGCACGGCCTCGCCAGCGTCGGCAACCGGATGACCCCGGGCGGCGGCCGGCGCAGCTTCGAGTCCGAGGAGCAGCTGCTCAGCATCGTCGACGAGGCCGCCTCCAACGCGCTCATCGAGGCAGACGATCGCGAGCTCATCCACTCGGTGTTCGACTTCACGGATCAGGTGGTGCGCGCGGTCATGGTGCCACGCACCGACATGGTCACTGTCGACGCCGACGCGGGGATGAACGAGGCGCTGCAGCTGTTCCTGGATCGCGGCATCTCGCGGATGCCGGTGGTGGACGGCGAGGTCGACGACATCGTCGGCGTGCTCTACCTGAAGGACGTCGTCCAGTTCCGCTTCCGCGGGGGCGTCCCCGAGGCGGGCGTGGGGCTGCGCGTCATCGCGCGGCCGGCGGTGTTCGTGCCCGAGCAGATGCGCGCCGAGACCCTGCTCCAGCAGATGAAGCGCGACGCGGTGCACGTGTGCCTCGTGGTCGACGAGTACGGCGGGATCGCCGGCCTCGTGACGCTCGAGGACCTCATCGAGGAGCTCGTCGGCGAGATCGCGGACGAGTACGACGTGCCCACCCAGGAGATCGTCGAGCTCGCGGACGGTCGCTACCGCGTGAGCGCCCGGCTGTCGCTGGACGAGGTGGGAGACCTGTTCGGCGTCGAGCTGGAGGACGAGGACGTCGACTCGGTCGGCGGCCTGCTCGGCAAGACCATCGGCCGCGTGCCCCAGCCGGGCGATGTGGCCGAGGTCGCCGGCATCGTGCTGACCGGCGGCACCTCGCGCGGACGCGGTCGCGGGATCGCGACGGTGTTCGTCGAGCGCAGCGAGGCCCTGATGGCGGTGGAAGAGGCGTTCGCCGAGTTCCAGCCGGTCACGGGCGAGGTCGCCATCGACAGGATTTCCGAGCCCCGCAACGGCGGCGCCGGCAGGAAGCGGAAGAAGGAGAGACGAGATGACTGACGAGAGCCAGCCCGAACCGCAGAGCGGGGCACGTTCAGGATTCGTCACGTTCGTGGGGCGTCCGAACGTGGGCAAGTCGACGCTGACCAACGCGCTCGTGGGCGAGAAGGTCGCGATCACCAGCGATAAGCCGCAGACGACGCGTCGCGCGATCCGAGGGATCCTGAACCGGCCCGCCGGACAGCTGGTGATCGTCGACACGCCGGGTCTCCACAAGCCCCGCACCCTGCTCGGCCAGCGCCTGAACGATCTCGTCGAGCAGGTGCTCGGCGACGTCGACGTGATCGCGTTCTGCGCCCCGGCGACCGAGAAGGTCGGCCCCGGCGATCGCCGCATCGCCGAGTCGCTCGACGGCTACGGCCGCGCCAAGAAGGTCGCGATCGTCACGAAGACCGACGCCGCGACCTCGGATCAGATCATGGAGCGCCTCCTCGAGGTCAACGCGCTCCGCGAGGACTGGGCCGCGGTGATCCCGCTGTCCTCGCTCACCGGCGATCAGCTCGAGGTGCTGAGCGACGAGCTGCTGCAGCTGATGCCGATCGGTCCGGCGCTGTACGAGGAGGGCGTCGTCACCGACGAGAGCACCGAGGATCGCGTCGCCGAGATCATCCGCGAGGCCGCCCTCGAGGGCGTCCGCGACGAGCTCCCGCACTCGATCGCGGTGACCGTCGACGAGATCAACCCCCGCGAGGACCGCGACGACATGACCGACGTGCACGCCAGCGTGGTCGTCGAGCGCGACAGCCAGAAGGCGATCATCATCGGCCGCGGCGGATCGCGCCTGCGCGACGTCGGCGCGCGCGCCCGCGCGCAGATCGAGCCGCTGATCGGCACCAAGGTGTTCCTCAAGCTGCACGTGCGCGTCGCCAAGGAGTGGCAGCGCGACCCCAAGCAGCTCGGCCGCCTGGGCTTCTGACGCGGCGCACCCGCGCCGCAGATCCGCCAGAGGATGCGGGCATGCCCGACGCATGGGCGCATCCCCTGGCGGAAGCTCACTCGAACTGGCGCAGGGCCGGCTCGACGATGATCACGTCCTCGCCGAACTCGGCATCGGCCGCCTCCTGCAGCGTGCCGTCGTCCCACACCACCTGCAGCCAGAGGTAGCCGCGCTCCAGCCAGGACAGGAAGACGTCCTGGCCGAGGCGCGCGCGAAGCTCCTCCTGGATGGCGGTCAGGTCCGCTTCGGCCGTCCGGCCAAGGACGCCACCGGTCGGATCCTCGGGCCTGATCGGGTCGTAGAGCGCGAGCGGGATGGCCGGCTGGGTCACGGTGACCCGCTCGCCGTCGAAGGTGCCGGTCACCGCGTACTCGCCCCAGGTGGCGCCCGCGGCGGACTCCTCGCCGTCGACGGCGTCCCACTGCCAGCCCTCGAGCGGGATCCCGTCGCACTGCGGGGGATAGGGCTGGAACACAACGCCCACGCAGAGCTCGACGCCGCCGTCGCGATCCATCACCGTGCCCTGCCCGGTGACGTCTCCCTCGGGCGGCGCCGGGTCGACCTCTCCGAGGCGCCCCGGGGACGTGTCGGAATCACTCGCGCTGGGCGCCGCGGCGGGTGCGTCGGCGCGAGGAGTGCTGCACGCGGTGAGACCGATCGCGACAACGGCCCCGAGGGCGATCGCGGCGAGGCGCTTGCTGATGCTCATGCTGGAAGGTGTCGGCGCGCGGTCGATCGTCTCATGACCGCGCATCGTGCCCCCTCGCGGCCGGTTTCGTGCTCGCCACTGAGCATCCTGCTCACCCGGATCGGGTTCGTGACCGGGCCGAGGCGATCGCGACCGCGCATTCTGCGTGTTAGCCTGAATCCATGCACATCGGTGGGCTCCTCCTTCTTAGCCGCCGCGACGAGACCTCGCACTAAGGGCCTCCTCGTCGCGGAGATCGTCGTCGGCCCTCTTTTACGACACGACACAGAAGAGCGACACACATGGAGAACACCCAGAAGTCCAGCGGCATGCCGATCCACAAGTATCGGCCGTACCACGAGCAGATCGCCGTCGACCTGCCCGATCGCACCTGGCCCGCCCAGCGCATAGAGAAGGCGCCGCGCTGGTGCGCGGTCGACCTGCGCGACGGCAACCAGGCGCTCATCGATCCGATGAGCCCCGAGCGCAAGCGCGTGATGTTCGAGCTGCTTGTGCAGATGGGCTACAAGGAGATCGAGGTCGGCTTCCCGTCGGCGAGCCAGACCGATTTCGACTTCGTCCGCCAGCTCATCGAAGAGGGCCTCATCCCGGACGACGTGACGATCCAGGTCCTGACGCAGGCGCGCGAGCACCTCATCGCCCGCACCTACGAGTCGATCAAGGGCGCGAAGCAGGCGATCGTCCACCTGTACAACTCGACGAGCATCCTGCAGCGCGAGGTCGTGTTCCGCACCGACAAGCAGGGCATCATCGACATCGCGCTCGAGGGCGCCCGCCTCTGCAAGAAGTACGAGGCGACCGTCCCCGAGACCACGGTCTACTACGAGTACTCGCCCGAGAGCTACACGGGCACCGAGCTCGAGTTCGCCGCCGACGTCTGCAACCAGGTGCTCGAGATCTTCCAGCCGACCCCTGAGCGCAAGGTCATCCTGAACCTGCCCGCGACGGTCGAGATGGCGACGCCGAACGTCTACGCCGACTCCATCGAGTGGATGGGGCGACACCTCAATCACCGCGAGAACGTGCTGATCTCGCTGCACCCGCACAACGACCGCGGCACTGCCGTCGCCGCGGCCGAGCTCGGCTACCTGGCCGGCGCCGATCGCATCGAGGGCTGCCTCTTCGGCAATGGCGAGCGCACCGGCAACGTCGACCTGGTCGCCCTGGGCGTGAACCTGTTCACGCAGGGCATCGACCCCGAGATCGACTTCAGCGACATCGACCACGTCAAGCGCACGGTCGAGTACTGCAACCAGCTGCCCGTGCCCGAGCGCGCGCCGTGGGCCGGCGACCTCGTGTTCACCGCGTTCAGCGGATCGCACCAGGACGCGATCAAGAAGGGCTTCGAGGCGATGGCCGCGAAGGCCGAGGCCGCGGGCGTCACGGTCGACGACATCGAGTGGGGCGTGCCCTACCTGCCCATCGACCCGAAGGATCTGGGCCGGTCGTACGAGGCGGTCATCCGCGTCAACTCGCAGTCCGGCAAGGGCGGCGTCGCCTACCTCCTGAAGAGCGACCACTCGCTGGATCTGCCGCGCAAGCTGCAGATCGAGTTCTCGGGTGTGGTGCAGGCCAAGACCGATGCCGAGGGCGGGGAGGTCACCAGCGACCAGATCTGGGGCGTCTTCCAGGACGAGTACCTGCCGGCCGCGCACGACGACCACAAGTGGGGCCGCTTCGAGCTGCTGGGCACGAGCACGCAGTCGAAGCTCGACGGCAACGTCGCGCTCGACATCGTCCTGCGCGACGGCGAGGAGCAGATCGAGGTCTCGGGCCACGGCAACGGCCCGATCGCCGCGTTCCTGACGATCCTGCGCGAGCAGGGCATCGACGTCACACTGTACGACTACGTCGAGCACACCCTCAGCGCATCGGGCGACGCCGAGGCTGCCGCCTACGTCGAGCTGCAGGTCGACGGGCAGCGCCTGTGGGGCGTCGGCATCGACGGCGACATCTCGACCGCCTCGCTCAAGGCGATCGTGTCGGGCGTGAACCGCTCGATCCGCACCCGTCAGCCCGAGCTGGCCGGAGTCTGATCCGGGCGCTCGCTCAGGCCGAGCCGCGGGGGTCGTCGTTCTCGACGGCCCCCGCCGCCATGTCCGGGGTGATGATCGCGATCGATCCGGTCTCGACGGCGACCTCCGCGGCGACGCGGCGGCGGTAGAGGCGGCGCTGTTCGGGCAGCGAGAGGTCGAAGATCACGGAGAGCATGCGGATCGCGGTGCACACGAGGATGCCCGCCGCGGCGCAGATGTACGGGTGCACACCGAACTGGAAGCCGACGGCGATGACGCCGCAGCCACCGGCCGCCGCCAGCGCGTAGAGCGAGCCGACGTGCATGATCGCGACGGGCAGCCCGAGGGCGATGTCGCGCGCGACGCCGCCGCCGACCGCCGCCGCCACGCCGATCGCGATGGCCGGGACCACCGGGGTGCCGAGCGCCAGGGCCTTGCTGACGCCGAGTGCCCCGAACAGACCGATCAGCACGGCGTCGGCCAGGATGATCAGCTTGTTGAGCTTGTGGAACACCCCCGCCAGCAGCATGCCGACCAGGGCGGCGGCGATGGCGACGACCAGGTAGAGGTTCGACTGCAGGGTGGCCGGAGGCAGGCCGAGCAGGATGTCGCGGATGAGACCGCCGCCCATCCCGATCATGATGCCGATCAGGGCCACCCCGAGGAGGTCGAGGCGGTTCTTGCCCTGGAACCCGTGCGCGAAGGCCGCGCCCTGCGCGCTGCCGAGCCCGACGGCGGCGAGATCGGCCCAGAGGGGCAGCACGAAGGTCGATTCGGTCACGCTCTCTATCGTCCCATCCGCGGCCGGGTGCGCCGCGCCGCGGTCGCCCACGCGCCCGGTGTCGGCGGGGCGGCGGATAATGGAGTCGTGCCCTCCTACCGAGACGAAGCTGTTGTGCTGCGCACGCACAAGCTCGGAGAGGCCGACCGGATCGTCACCATGCTGAGCCGCGAGCACGGCAAGGTGCGCGCGGTCGCGAAGGGCGTGCGACGCACCTCGTCGAAGTTCGGCGCGCGACTCGAGCCGTTCATGGTGGCCGACGTGCAGCTCTACGAGGGGCGCAACCTCGACATCGTGCAGGAGGCGTCGTCGCTCGGCGCGTACGGGGCCGACATCGCCGCCGACTACGACCGCTACACCGCCGCGAGCGCCATGGTCGAGACGGCCGACCGCCTCACGGACGACGAGCCGGCGCCGAACCAGTACTACCTCCTCGTGGGGGCGCTGCGCTCGCTCTCGCGGGGAGAGCACGCCGCGCGCGGCACGCTCGACTCGTACCTGCTGCGGGCTCTGTCGCTGGGCGGTTGGGCCCCCGCGCTCGAGGTGTGCGCGCGCTGCGGGAGGGAGGGGCCGCACGGCCAGTTCCTCGCTCAGCTGGGCGGGCTGGTGTGCGCGAGCTGCGCCCCGCCCGGCACGCCCCACGTCACGGCGGCCGTCCTCGCCCTCATGCAGGCGCTCGTCGCGGGCGACTGGGGGGCCGTGGACACCGCGCCCGAACGCGACGCCATCGCGGCGTCCGGCCTCGTCGCCGCGTACGTGCAGTTCACGATGGATCGCGGGCTGCGCGCGCTGGGCCAGCCGCAGCCGCCCGCCTGGAACCGAGGATCCCGATGACACCGAAGCCGTACACGCACCGCGATGCGGTGCCGTACCGTCCGCTCGATTGGACGGGGCTGCAGGCGCCCGATTACGGCAAGGACGCCCCCGCGCACGTCGCGATCGTGATGGACGGCAACGGGCGATGGGCCAACGCGCGCGGCCTCAACCGCATCGAGGGGCACAAGGCGGGGGAGGAGGTGCTCCTCGACGTCGTCGCCGGCGCGATCCAAGCGGGGGTGAAGCACCTCTCGGTGTACGCCTTCTCGACCGAGAACTGGCGTCGCTCGCCCGAGGAGGTGCGCTTCCTCATGGGCTACAACCGCGACGTGCTGCACCGCCGCCGCGACCAGCTCAACGAGTGGAACGTGCGGATCCGCTGGGCCGGACGCACCCCACGCCTGTGGGGGTCGGTCATCAAGGAGCTGCGGGTCGCCGAGGCGCTGACCGCCCAGAACACCGGACTCACCCTGACGATGTGCATCAACTACGGCGGGCGCAACGAGATCATCGACGCCGTCCGCGCGCTGGCCGAGGAGGTCGCGGCTGGTCGGCTGAAGCCCTCCGGGATCACGGAGAAGGCCCTGCGCCGGCACTTCGCCGTGCCCGACATGCCCGATGTCGACCTGTTCGTCCGCTCCAGCGGAGAGCAGCGCACCTCGAACTTCCTGCTGTGGCAGTCGGCCTACGCCGAGATGGTGTTCCTCGACACGCTGTGGCCCGACTTCTCGCGCGCCGATCTGTGGCACGCCATCGACCTGTACCTCGGTCGCGAACGCCGGTTCGGCGGCGCGATCGACGCCCCGAAGGAGAGCGAATGACCGATCCGATCCGCATCGATGTCTGGAGTGACATCGCCTGCCCGTGGTGCTACATCGGCAAGCGGAACCTCGAGAACGGCCTCGCCGCGACGGCGCAGGATCCCCACGCCCCGCAGGTCGAGGTCGTCTATCACTCATTCGAGCTGTCGCCGGATACGCCCGTGGACTTCGACGGCTCCAGCGCCGACTTCCTCGCCCAGCACAAGGGGATCACGCTCGAGCAGGCTCGGGCCATGAACGAGCGCGTCTCGCAGGTCGCCAGCGAGCAGGCCGACCTGCACTACCGCTTCGACCTGCAGCAGCACACCAACACGGTGAAGGCGCATGAGCTGATCCACTTCGCGAAGGCGCAGGGCCGCCAGCTCGAGATGACCGAGCGGCTGATGGCGGCGTACTTCGTCGAGGGCCGCCACGTCGGCCGGGTCGACGAGCTCGTCGAGCTCGCCGCCGAGGTCGGCCTGGACGCCGAGGCCGCGCGTGATGCGCTCGAGAGCGAACGTCACCTCGCGGACGTCCGCGCCGATCAGGCGCAGGCGCGCGAGTTCGGCATCAGCGGCGTGCCGTTCTTCGTGATCGACGGCAAGTACGGCGTATCGGGCGCGCAGCCCGCCGAGGCCTTCACGCAGGTGGCCCGTCAGGTGTGGGCCGAGCACACCGCCTGATCAGGCGAGCGAGGCCTCGATCGCCGCGACGATCTCCGGGTCGTCCGGCTTCTGCTGGGGGCGGAATCGGGTGACCGATCCGTCCCGGCCGACGAGGAACTTCTCGAAGTTCCACGCCACGCGGCCGGCCTTGCCGCGGCCGTCCTTCGTCTTCTTCAGCGCCTTGTACAGCGGGTGCGCGTTGGGCCCGTTGACCTTGAGCTTGTCGTTGACGGGGAAGGTGACGCCCCAGGTGGTCGAGCAGTACTCGAGGATCTGCTCCATCGATCCCGGCTCCTGGCCCATGAACTGGTTGCAGGGGAACCCGACGACGGCGAAGCCACGGTCGCCGTAGGTGCGCTGCAGCTCCTCGAGCTGCTCGTACTGGGGTGCGAGGCCGCACTTCGAGGCCACGTTGACGACGAGCACGGGGCCGTCGAAGTCGGCGAGCGTGTGCTCGGCGCCCTCCGCGTCGGTGAACGGGATGTCGCGCACAGGGGGGAGATCGGAGCTGGTCATGCACCCAAGTCTCGCACTCGGCGACCGTCCCGGGTCGGTCTGTGAGAATGGAGCCGTGACCTCTGCAACCGCCGAACGCCGCGCCCTGCGCATCGGCCCGATCGATCTCGACGTGCCGGTCGTGCTGGCGCCCATGGCGGGCATCACGAACACGGCGTTCCGCCGCCTGTGCCGCGAGTACGGCGCCGGTCTCTACGTGAGCGAGATGATCACGACCCGGGCCCTGGTGGAGCGCAACGAGGCGACCATGCGCCTCATCCGCCATCACGAGTCCGAGACCCCGCGCTCGATCCAGCTCTACGGCGTCGACCCGAAGGTCACCGCCGAGGCGGCGCGCATCATCGCGGAGGAGGGGCGGGCCGACCACATCGACCTGAACTTCGGCTGCCCCGTTCCGAAGGTCACCCGCAAGGGCGGCGGATCGGCGTTGCCGTGGAAGCTCGGGCTGTTCCGCGAGATCGTCGAGGGCGCCGTCAAGGCCGCCGGCGACATCCCGGTGACGGTCAAGATGCGCAAGGGCATCGATCAGGATCACCTCACGTTCCTGGATGCGGGAAGGATCGCCGAGGACGCCGGAGTCGCCGCGGTCGCCCTGCACGCGCGCACCGCCGCCGAGTTCTACTCGGGCACCGCCGACTGGTCGGCCATCGCCCAGCTCAAGCAGGCCGTCACCAGCGTCCCGGTGCTGGGCAACGGCGACATCTGGAGCGCCGACGACGCGCTTCGGATGATGGATGAGACCGGGTGCGACGGTGTCGTGGTCGGTCGCGGGTGCCTCGGGCGCCCCTGGCTGTTCGGCGAGCTCGCCCAGGCGTTCGGCGCCGATGCACCGGTGGTGGACGCCACCCTCGGGTTCGTCGCGCAGGGCTTCCGCCGGCACGCCGAGCTGCTCGTCGAGTTCTTCGAGGACGAGGGCCGTGGCTGCCGCGACATTCGCAAGCACGTCGCCTGGTACTTCAAGGGGTACCCGGTGGGCGGCGACCTGCGCGCGAGCCTGGCGACCGCCTCCAGCCTCGCCGAGATCGACGACCTGCTCGCGCAGCTCGACCACTCGGCCCCGTACCCGGGTGCCGCGGCCGAGGGTCAGCGCGGACGCGCCGGCACCCCGAAGCGGCCGGTTCTGCCGCAGGGCTGGCTCGACTCGCGCGACATCGCCGAGGACGCCAGCTGCGAGCTGCAGGAAGCGGAGCTGGACACCAGTGGCGGCTGAGGCGATGAACCGTCCCGACGGATACGACGACAGCGACGCCGAACGGTTCTTCTCCGAGGATCACCGCTCCGAGCGCGACGGGTTCGCCCGCGATCGCGCGCGCGTCCTGCACTCGGCAGGCCTGCGGCGCCTGGCGGCCAAGACGCAGGTCCTGAGCCCTGCCAGCACCGCGGACTTCGCGCGCAACCGGCTCACCCACTCGCTCGAGGTGGCGCAGATCGGCCGCGAGCTCGCCATCTCGCTGGGGGTGTCGGCGGACGTGGTCGACACGGCGTGCCTGAGCCACGACCTCGGCCACCCGCCGTTCGGTCACAACGGCGAGCGGGCGCTGAACGAGTGGGCCGAGGACATCGGCGGCTTCGAGGGCAACGCGCAGTCGCTGCGCATCCTCACGCGCCTCGAGGCCAAGGTGCTCGACGACAGCGACCGGTCGGTGGGGCTGAACCTCACGCGCGCCAGCCTCGACGCCACCTGCAAGTACCCGTGGACGGTCGACAACCCCATCCCGGATCCGGGCGGTCGGCTGAAGTTCGGCGTCTATCCGGAGGACGAGGCGGTCTTCCACTGGATGCGACAGGACGCCCCGGGGCGCCTGCGCTGCATCGAGGCCGAGATCATGGATCTCTCGGACGACATCGCGTACTCGGTCCACGACTTCGAGGATGCGGTCGTCAACGGCTACATCGATCTGGCCGCGCTGTCGGATCCGGTCGAGCACCACCCGCTGATCGGCAAGATCCAGCAGTGGGTCGGCTACGACTACTCGCGCGAGGAGCTCGCGGACGCGCTGTGGCGCCTCACGCGTCAGCCGATGTGGCTGAAGTCGTTCGACCGCTCGCGCCAGGATCTCGCGCGCCTGAAGAACCTCACGAGCGACCTGATCGGACGCTTCGCCCGCGCCGCCGTCGGCGCCACGCGAGAGGCATATGCCGGGCCGTCGCTCGCGCGCTACAACGCGCACGTCATCGTGCCCCGCGTGATCGAGGTCGAGATCGCCGTCCTCAAGGGCATCATGGGCTCGTCGATCGTGACGATCGAGGCGCGCAAGGGTGTCTACAAGGAGCAGCGGCGGGTGCTCAAGCGCCTGGCCGATGCCCTCTGGTCGACCGATGCGCTGTTCGCTGCCGGACCGGACGTGCTCGAGCCCGCCTTCGCCGCCGACTTCCATGCGGCCCAGAACGACGCCGAGCGCGCCCGCGTGGTGGTCGACCAGGTCGCGAGCCTGACCGATCAGACCGCGGTCGACTGGCACAACCGCCTCGTGGGCGAGATCGATCC